>CALJEX010000073.1 GCA_938074525.1 uncultured Gammaproteobacteria bacterium | reverse complement strand
TGCTCGCATAAATCAAAAACAGACATGCTGGCATTCACTTTTTCATAGAGAAGATAGGATTTTTCACTCTGGGTTTGACGTTTGCAGGTCCAATGTCCTAAGACTTTAATGCTATCGACATTAATTTTTTCTAAGGCAACTCCTCCATAGTACGCGTTTAAGCTATAATTTTTGATTAAACTGACTAACAGAAGGTTGAGTTTGCGATACCAGCGATAATGCTCGGATATTTGAGAAACCTTTAAAATCACCTCTTTATCTACACAAGCAAGGTGAAAGCTATATAGATTATTTCGTTTTCGACTATGTAGCTGCATGCGATGAGTTGCTGATTCGTATTGTTCAAACTGCAATTCTTTTATCCATTGCTCTAGCGATTGGTTATTTTCGTGAGCAGGATGAATAATGTACTCGCCTAATGCATATTTTCTAGAAGATTGGCGAATATCGTTAGGAATGTACACGGCTATTTAATTTGGAGTGAGCTATTAATAAGAGTTTAGTTGTTGGCCCCGCCTGGGTGGGTGATATGGTCATGGCGCAGGCGTTGTATAAGGCGTTGCACAGTGATTCTACCTCAGCGCAAATTCATGTGGTAGCACCAGAATGGTCACGGCCGTTGTTAGCGCGTATGCCTCAGGTTTCAAAGGTACATAGTTTGGATGTTGCGCACGGTGAGTTTGGTCTATTTAAGCGTCGTCATTTGGGCAAGCAGCTGCGTAGTGAAGGTTTTTCTCAGGCGATAGTATTGCCGCGATCATTTAAATCAGCGCTAGTACCTTGGGTGGCAAAAATTCCCAGAAGGGTAGGTGATATTGGCGAATTTCGGCATGGTTTGTTGACGAATGCATTTCCGTCAAATAAAGATAAAAGCATACCCAGTGTATGTAATTATCTGCGCTATATTAATATTGAATCAGATATTACGTTAGTTAAGAAGCAGTACTTTCCGGAATTAAGCGTGGATCACGCTAATCAAGCTAAGGTATTAGAAGACAATGCGATTGCTGCTGATGTGCCATTAATTGCTTGTATGGTTGGTGCTGAATATGGCCCTTCTAAACAATGGCCTGTAGAGCATTTTGCATCATTGATTAAAATGTTAAAGCAGCAAGGTATGAATGTGTGTTTGCTAGGTTCAGCAAAAGATATTGAAGTGGGTCAGCAGATCGAATCACAATGCGATGAATCTGTTTTCAATCTCTGTGGTAAAACCAGTTTACTGGATGCGATCGATATACTTGCGGCTTGTCACGTAGCTGTTAGTAATGACTCAGGATTAATGCATATAGCAGCAGCAGTCGATACACCAGTGATTGCAATGTATGGTGCAACTACACCAGCTTATACGCCTCCACTGCACTCAAAAGCAAAATCATTTTATGTCAGGCTAGCTTGTAGTCCTTGTTGGCAACGTACATGTCAGTATCAACATTACCGCTGCTTAAAAGACATCATGCCGCAGGATGTTTATAGCGCGGTAATGAGTCGTCTATAAATAAAAAAATCTGCCTCAATATAAAATTAAGACTATTAGATATTTGTCCAGGTTTTAACGGGTAAATAAAAAATCGATTAATGGTATTTTATAAGCGATTTGGTCATCTAAAGAAAAATTTAATCTGGTCGCTTACTTGTCTGAGAGACGAACTCGTGGCTGGTGCGCGTTCTGTGAATAATAACTATATTTAGTGACGCAATAATGCTATTAACGATGACATGAGTGGAAGATATGAAATTTAAGCTGGGAAGTAATAGTGATATAGAGCAATTAAAAAATCAGCTAATTGACTATAAAGGTCAAGTCGAGGCGATAGGTCGGTCCCAAGCAGTGATTGAGTTCAATATGGATGGCACGATTATCACTGCCAATGATAACTTCCTGAATGCAATTGGATATCAACTACATGAAATACAAGGCAAGCATCATTCAATGTTTGTCGATAATGAAACTGCTAATAGTAGCGAATATAAAAACTTCTGGAGCACATTAAACCGTGGAGAGTACCAAGCTAAGCAATTTAAAAGAGTTGGTAAAGGCGGTAAAGATGTGTGGATTCAAGCAACATACAATCCGATTATGGATGCTGCAGGAAAGCCATTTAAAGTGGTTAAGTATGCAACTGATATCACTCAAAGGAAAATAGAAAGCGCCAATAACGCAGGTCAAATAAATGCAATTCATAAATCTACATCGGTGATTGAATTCAATCTAGATGGCACCATTATCACCGCTAACGAAAACTTCCTGAATGCGATGGGTTATGAGTTACAGGAAATTCAGGGCAAGCATCATTCTATGTTTGCGCAACCTAAATATGCGGCTAGCCATGAATATAAACAATTTTGGTCTGACCTAAGTGCAGGTCACTTCCAATCCGGCGAATATTTGCGTATTGGTAAGAGTGGCAAGAAAGTGTGGATTCAAGCTTCTTACAATCCGATTATGGGGCTTGATGGTAGGCCGTTTAAGGTGGTTAAGTTTGCGAGTGATATCACTGAGCAAAAACAGCTGCAACAATCTGTTGAAGAACTATTGGGTGAAATCAGTCGAGTAATGACTGGCCTTGGCGCTGGAGATTTAACTGAGCGTGTACATGGTGCTTACACGGGGCAGTTCAAACAACTGAAAGATGCAGTCAATAATTATTGTCATAAGATGAGTGATATCGTAGTCAATATTGGCGAGTCTAGTGAGCTTGTTAGAACTGGTGCAGATGAAATTTCTAGAGGCAATTTGGATTTGAGTCGTCGTACAGAGTCACAAGCAGCCAGTCTAGAAGAGACTTCGGCAAGCATGGAAGAGATGACCAGTACGGTTAAACAAAATGCGGATAATGCTAAAGAAGCAAATGAGCTTGCGATTGGTGCACGTGACCAAGCAGCAACCGGCGGTGAGGTGGTGAATAAAGCAATCACTGCTATGCATGAGATCAATCAAGCTAGCAATAAGATATCCGATATTATTGGCGTGATCGATGAAATTGCTTTCCAAACAAATCTATTAGCATTGAATGCGGCGGTAGAAGCAGCGCGAGCAGGTGAGCAGGGACGCGGATTCGCAGTAGTGGTGACAGAAGTACGTAATCTGGCCGGGCGAAGTGCCACAGCAGCAAAAGAGATTAAAGAATTAATCGAAGACAGTGTTCAAAAGGTAACTGATTGTAGTCGTTTAGTGAATCAATCGGGCGAAACCCTAGAACAAATTATGGATAGCGTTAGACAGGTTGCCGATATTATTGGTGATATTTCCTCTGCATCGTAAGAACAAGCTCAAGGTATTGATCAAGTAAATAAAGCAATTATCGAAATGGATACTGCTACACAACAGAACACTGCCATGGTTGAGGAAGCCGCCGCCGCGGCAGAATCCATGTCGGAGCAAAGTAATCAGTTAAATAATTTGGTTAGTTTCTTTCAGGTAGATAAAGCAAGTAAATCTAACGGCGCTAACCCTTTAGCACCGCCGAGCGTGGAAAGACGTTCTAGTGAACGACCATGGTCTCAGTCGAGTGCTGCGCCGAGCGCGCAAGCAAATGATTTGAGTGTCGCTGCAGGTAGTGATATCACTGAAGATTGGGAAGAATTTTAATTTCCCCAATCTTCATCGTGCACATTAACTATAAGAAGTAGTCGTGACGTTCTTTGGAAACTTCCAAGGCGTCTAGTTTTTCTGGGTGTCGTATTAAATCTTCAATCAGCCAGTTGGCATGATTGTATAAGCAGGTAACATTGCGACACTCGACACTGGCATCAAAGGCTTCAATGAGTCTTAATGTATTTTTTTGAGTCTCTTTGAATAACTCTTCAGTTTCATATTCATGTTTCCCGCCAAGCAACGCTTGAGGCACATGTCTATAGACTGGACAATTAAATACACCTAGTGGACTTAGTACCTGTCGAAAATACTGCATATGACAAGTGCTAGGTTGATCGATAAAGTCTTTATAGCTGCCGTTTTCAAGTACGCGTAAATTAGTGCTTTCAATCACTGAGAACTTGTCTGTTTCTAATTGCTTAGTTTCATTGACTGATGTGCGAATCTTTTTCAAAATGCTATCAATAGATTGCTCTTCTTGAGTTAAATTCACCACTTCCGCATTGTTTTCTTCTGCGCGAGTTAAGAATGGCTTATAAGAGATATAGTCAAACTTGTATTGCTTGGCGCGTTGAGCGGCTTCAATGATCTCATTAGTGTTATCGATAATTTCAGTGTCGTTTGCTTCGCAGTCTTTCCACACAACAATAAAGCTGTAACCAATTTGGAAGTCAGGATTGATTTTCTTGATGTCAGGTATTTGCGAACAAATCCAATCTAAAGTTACTTTCTTGCTGACGGGTTTATGCATGGCGCGGAATGTTTCATTATCACCAGAATCAAGTGATAGTCGTACCCAGTCACCTTTTGTGAGCACATCAGCAACTTCTGCGATTCTGTCCATGCGACTGCCGTTAGTGACGACGCCAATTTTTATATCGCGTGCTTTTAGATGTTTAACAATATCGGCAAACCCTGGGTAAACAGTTGGTTCGCCACCGCCAATGATAATGACGGAACGTAAGCCACGATCGATTAGTGTGGTAAGAGAATTTTTAAGCTGTTCATGCTCGTAGCGAATACCAGTGTTTAAGATATCCATGTCCACGCAGTGGTCGCAGCGATAGTTACAAGCAGTGGTGACATCAAGATTCACTGACAGAGGCGCATGATTAGGTGCTTGTTCTAAAATCTCTTTAATCGATTTACCCTCAGCATAGGCATCCCGCCACTTTATTTGCCAGTTAACATATTCTTTCAATGTGTTGATGATAGAAGGCTGACGTAACTTGGCTGAAAAATCATGAATAGGAGACAGTTCTACTTGTTTCTCTTTATGTTGGCCCTGTTTGTTCTTTGCATGCAAAGGCGCATCGACTATCTGCAGTACCGATTGAATGCTATTTTTACTGCGAAAATCAATCAGAGGTGAGACTTCCATTAATACATCACCGTCTGCTGTGTGAATTTTTTCCATAATTTGCTCTTATTTATAATGTTCGATCAATTGATATAAGTGACGTGCTCCAAGCATGAGTGCGCTTTCGTCAGATTCTAATCCTGCATCCAAACTAGCTAGAAAATCTCGTATTGAAGCATCCAGAGGATCTTGTATCGATATCGTTTGCTGGTCGGATTGTAACTGAATTTGATACTCGGGTAACGAAACAGTTCTGTGTACTGTGTAGCCATTTATTTGATAGCTTGCAGGCTTAGGAGTTTCATTGGTCTGGATAAAACCTAGGGTTGATTTTGTACAGCCTCGATCATGTTGGTAATCAAAATTAATGACTACGCGATTAGGTGTTTGCAGTATCTCAATATGATTGAGGCTGCCAGCGCCAACCAGTTGATAAAGCATGCTTAGACCATGGGATGCGCCATCCACTAGCATAGAAACCCCTTGGCTTTGTGGGCTTAGATGCATAGCAAACTGCTTGATTTCATTGTTAATAATGGCCATGGGGTAGAGTCTTGAAAAGTCTTTCAATGTGTAAGGCCATTGAGTATTGAGGTGGATGTATCTTCGATTTAACGTAGATTTAGTAATAATTGCTTCTAGGTTTTGTTCATAAGCAGCGAGCGCTAATCTGCTATCTGGCCACCAAAACGGTTTTTCACAAAAAATATGTAAATTGTTGTCAGCGGCTAATTGCAAATAATTAAAGTGTGAGCCTGGGGGCGAAGCAATGACGATAATATCCAGATCATGCTGATTTAGCAGTTCTTTGAAATCGGTATAGCCCTGAGTATCAATGTCATAGTGGCTAGATAAATCGGCAACTGCTTGCTGGGTTGAATTTTCGCTGGTGCCAACAATGCCTGAAATTTTGTGCCCAAGATTGGCAAATGTACGGGCAATAAATGGGCCCGTCCCCTGGTGCCGTCTTGCAGCACCAATTATTCCAATTTTATAAGACATCAGGAATAAATATCGTAGATAGGTGATAATTGTTTATACTTGCGCGCCATTTCTAATGCTTTAAGCCACGATTCTATCATGCCCAATCTTGTACTGCCGACTGAGATAGACATTATCCAAGAGCTAGGTTCTGGGCGTCGTTCTCAAGCGTATCTTGCAAATTATCTTGGCAAGAAAGTCGCAGTGAAAATATACAAGCAAGAATATATAGAAAAGTATCAATCACAGTATAAAGTGAATATTGGTGAATTTGAATTTGCGCGAAATAAAATCGCTTATGAAGCGAGTGCGCTAACTAAGTATGTGGCAGAGCCTTATCGATTATTGCGTCCAGATCAAGGTTATGATCTGGCTTTTATACAAGAGTATGTTGATGGTATTTGGCTGGAAGAGTTAATAGAGCAGTCTAATGGGCTTCCCGACGCAGTGTTGAGAACCGGTTATTTTATTGTTGAGCAAGCGGCCAAGGTGGGTTTGTATGATTTAGATATTCCTCCTGGTAATATTCGTCTGAGGCAGAATGCACAGGGTGAATGGATGCCTAAGCTGTATGATTTTAATTTAATGCCGCAATATATTTGCTCTCCCAATCCGTTTATGGCAATTGGCTTTAAGCTGGGATTGCGTAGTAAGAATCATCGAGATTATCGTAGTCTTAAGCACTGGGATTATCTTGGAAAGCAAGCAAGTAAAACATAAAAAATTGAAAATAATGCAAAATTCTTATCCTGAAGATTTACCTAAATGGTTATGGTTGTGGTTACCGATTGTAGTGGCATTGTTTCCTTATGTAATGCGCGTGATTGATGTTAAGACAGATAGTTATGTTTTTGGCGAGCAAGGGATTATTGAAAATTACACTTTTGTTGTTTTATTTATCGCGATCATAGTAGGCGTATTGTCAATTTTGAAAATGAAATCATTTGAATTTCCATTTTTCAAATTTTGGTTGTCACTGTTGGTGCTGGGTTGTGTCTATTACGCAGGTGAGGAAGTGAGTTGGGGTCAACATTGGTTCGGTTGGGTTACACCGGAAGGATGGATGGATGTTAATGATCAAGGTGAGACAAATCTTCACAATACCAGCGCATTATTAGATCAGGTACCACGCATGCTGCTAACTATAGCCGCAGTTGTCGGGGGAGTGATGATTCCGGTTTACTTGATGATCAAGGAAAAAGTGTTCTCTGCTGGTGAATTTTTTGCTTGGCTATGGCCGAGCTATGTCAATATACCTACATGTTTGTTGGCAGTGCTAGTTAGCTTGCATGAGAAAGTTTATAAATTGTTCGACACTACTGTGCCCAATATATTGGATATAAGAGCAGGTGAAACTAAAGAATGCCTGTTAGCTATGTTTTTATTTATGTATATCGCTTCTTTCTATAAGCGGCTCAAACAAGTGAGTTAATATTTTTGGTAGAGTTTTTCCTCTACTAAAGTAGAACCGCTACGTATATTGATTTCTTTTTTAAGTGCCGCGCGGTGATCATTTTGCTTGTATACAGCGCGTGCTAATTCAATAAATTCTTGATCGAATGCATTCGCAGCTTCTTTGGCGCGAATATCATCTTCGATAGCCCATAAGGCTTCATTCACTTGAGTTAATTGATCAAATAGATCGCTTATATCAAGCTCAGGTGCTTTCTCTTTTTCCCAGGTTGTTTCTAGTTCTTCGAGCTCACGGTTAATGTTGCTTAGCTTTTGCTTATCGGAGGCTTTCTTCTGTTTGATTTTTAGAATAGTGATTTTGTCGATTAATTCACCAACGGAGATGGGGGCGAGTAGTTGCAAGATGAGTACCTATGTTTGTAATAGTTTGTCTAGTTTGATTATAACGTCTTCTGGCTTAATTAAATCCATCACGCCTGGTTTTTCAATTTTAGCACCCCATTTTAGTTGTTCAGCAGGTTTGTTGAAATGTAGTTCTGCGGCAGCTGAATATTTATCGATACACCAAGGCAGGCTGAGATAAGGGCCACTGCGATGGCTATTGCTTGCTGCATGCAATGCCAGTACTGGTGTGTTTACGCAGGTAGCCATATGGGCTGGGCCTGAGTCTGGAGTTAATAATGCCGTACAACGTTGTAGAATAGCGAGTAGCTTTTTTAAAGTATCTTTACCGATTAAGTTAGTTGGTGGTTGTATAAGCTGCGCAGATATTTCCTCGCCAAATTCACGTTCCAAATTGCTGTTGCCGCCCAGTAAAACAATATGCATATTATGTTTTTCAATCGCATAATTTGCCACGTCTATATAAGATTGCACATTCCAATTTCTCAGTGGGTGGCTTGAGCAAGGGCTAATAGCGAGGACTTGTTTATTCTCTGGAATTTGTGCCTGTGCAAATTCATGCGCATCTTTAGGAATGGGGAGAGACCAATCCAATTTTTTATGTGGAATGCCTATATGCTCAATGAATTGAAAAAATGAATCCAGCACATGATTTTTTGCTGGGGTGATTTTCTCGTTGACAGCTAGAGTGTGAAAATCTTTCGCGCGGTATTTATCATAACCAATTTTTCGTTTAGCCGAGATCAGCATACTTAGAATATTAGCTCGGAGTGATACCTGACAGGCAAGCAGTACATCAAATTTTCTTCCAGCCAATTTCGCTAATACTTGTTGATAGGCTTTGATGCCTAAACTTTTGTTGAACTGGATAAATTCAACATTCTCTAGATCGCCAACTAGCTTGTATTCAGTCTTACCTATAATCCAAGTGATCTTGGTGCCAGGGCGAAACTTTTGAATGCTGTGTATGATAGGCAGCATATGAGTCACGTCACCAATAGCAGATAGGCGAATAATACAGATTGAATTAATATCTGTGTTTTTAGGGTCTGGGCTCATTTTATAAACTGATTTTGTAAGCAATGGCAATGCAATTACACGAGATAAGCGAACATAACACAAAAATTTGGGTATCAGACCATGTACGCTCAGATTTTAAAGTGGATTGGTTTGAACGCGTGCAGTCCTCTTTGCAGTCCACAGAAAATGAGTGGCATAGTGGTCGCCAATCTATTGTTAAAATCAATGTTGATGATCGCAATATAGTGCGTAGACACTATTGTCGCGGTGGACTGCCTGCCAAGTTCAGTAGAGATAAGTTTGTATTTCGAGGGTTTAAAGCTAGTCGATCATTTAGGGAGTTAACTTTATTGCTTCATATGAGACAGCTTGAGCTTCCAGTGCCCGAACCGATTGCAGCAAGATGTGTTGTGAGTGGATTATTATATCGTGCTGATATTCTCATGAGCGAAATTGTTAGCTCAAAAACACTTGCCCAGCTGATTGCTGAAAACAAGCTTGAACAAGAAGTGTGGATCAAGGTTGGAAAAATCATTTGGCAGTTTCATCATCAAGGTATTCAGCATGTCGACTTGAATGCAAATAACATACTGCTTGATAAGGCTGGGGACGTTTATCTGATCGATTTTGATCGATGCGTACAAAAAGCATATTCAAAATCATGGGCGCAGCTTGGCCTCAATAGATTAAAGCGATCCTTGGATAAGCAAAAAGAAGGTAATGCTAATATTTATTTTCAACAAAGTGATTTTGATATGTTAATGCAAGGCTATCGTGCCTGATCATCTATTAATTTGAATACTGCATCTTGATAGTTTGTTAAAACTTGCTTTTTGCTATTCAAATAATTCTTTGCGTTGTTTCCCAGCTGGGCTTGTGCTTCGCGATCTTTGAATAATCTTAGTGTTTCACTGATAAGGTGATTTGCGTCGTTAACGATGGTAATGCCGGCACATTTTTTTAAATCATTGACGATATCTTTAAAATCATCATGATGCGGACCAATGAAAATGCAGCGGCCAAATTGCGCTGGTTCAATAATATTATGTCCGCCAATAGGCACTAGTGAACCTCCCATGAATACAAATTGTGCTTTTTTCATGAAAGGCATTAACTGTCCTAGTGTATCGATGATATAGATTTCGTTTTTAGAAAAGCTCTTAGGGCTGCTCGAGTGCAAGTGATAGGATAACTGTTCGTCTTCTAAAATTTTGCATACTTCTTTTTTGCGATGCGGATGGCGGATAGCAATGATAAGTCCTATATTTTCTGGTTTTGATGCTTTCCATTGTTTAATGATGAGCTGTTCTTCGCCCTGATGTGTTGACGCACAAAGTAAAAATGGATAATCAATTGGACATTCGTCAGAGGTATTTGATGTTGTGCTAATGCTAGCGAATTTTAGATTGTCTAAAGCGGTGATGACTTCGGAATTGGCTCCTAGCGCTAAAAAGCGAGTTGCATTTTCTTCACTGCTAGCAATTATCTTGCATACTTTGCTTAATGCGCTTTTGTAATTCTTCAATATTAAAGAAGGTGCATGCAAGGTTTTTTCGCTGATGCGCCCATTGATAATCGCAGTCGGAATATTATGTCTTGCGATGGTATGTAATATGTTTGGCCATAATTCTGTTTCAAAAAGTAGGAATAGCTTAGGGGAGAATGTTTTAATTAGATTGCGCGCGAAAGCGCTATAGTCTAAGGGAAAAAATATATGCTGACTATTATCCAGCTTGGCTTTAGTTAATGCTTGTTTGCCAGTCATTGTGTTAGTGGAAATTAATAAATGCTCGCCTCGTTCAACTAAGCATCTTAGTAAAGGTAATGCAGTATTAATTTCACCAACGGATGCACAGTGGCACCAAATAACTTGATTAGAATGTATTTCTTTTTTATACGTGCCTAAACGCTGAGTAAAGTAATGATTATTTCTGGATTTAAAAGCAATAAAACCGGTGTATAGCAGTGCTGCTGGAAATAATCCCCAGGTGAGTAGCCGATAGCTACGAGTGGAGTGCGAGTCGGATTTGGCCATTCGGCCAAGACTACTCTAACCAGGCGTCAATTTGTAGTAGATCGTCTGCGCTCAATGTTCCAGCTGCGTTCTTAAGGCGTAGCGTATCTTGTAGGTAGTCATAGCGTGATCTTGAATAATCACGTTGGGCTTGAAAAACTGAGCGTAAGGTAAGTAATACATCTACTGATGTTCTAGTGCCAACTTCAAATCCTGCTTCAGTTGCCTCGGCAGCCACTTCAGCAGATTCTACTGCTCTATTAAAAGCGTTCACTCGGCTTATGCCCGCTACTACCTTATGGTAAGCATCACGCGTATCGCGAGTGGTTTCGCGTTTAATTCTTTCATTTGCTTGTAAGGCAGCGCTATATAAATGTTGGCTCTCTTTTGTTTGGTAGTATGTGCGACCACCTTGAAAGATAGGGAAATTTAATTCTAAGCCAATTCTTGAGTCTTCAGTTTGTCGAGAACCAGTTAATCCACCGGTGTCGGCATCATTGTATGCAGCAACAATATCTACAGTAGGTAGGTGTTGAGACTGATTGCGTTGAATTTCTTGTTTAGCAATTTTGGTATCGTACTCATTGATTAGCAGTGCAAGATTTTGATTGAGTGCAGTGTTGATCCAATCAGTGACATTGTCAGGGTCTGGTCGCACTAATTCCATACGTTGCGATAACGTTTTTAGATCAGTTACGCGATCGCCAGTAATTACGGCTAACGCATCGATGGCTAATTCTAACGCAATTTCTGCATCAATTTCGCGAGCGACAGAGCTATCATATGATGACTGTGCTTCTTTAACGTCTGTGATTGGAATTAGTCCTACTTCAAATCTATTTTCTGCTTGTTCAAGTTGTCTGTTAATCGCTTCTTTTTCGGCGGTCGCAAATTTTAGATCATCACCTGCCGCTAATAGATTGAAATATAATTCTGTGACGCGAAGTACCAGATCTTGTTTTGAGGCGTCAAACTGAGCTTGGGCTCTGGCAACATTATTATTCGCTTGTTTAAGTTGTATATAAAAATCACGGTTATAAAGTGCTTGAGTCAAACGTAAGCTATAGCCATGCGAGTTGTAGTCAACATCGCCACCAGAGACACCAAAAGTCTGTCCTTCTGTCTCCAGGCTGTTATCCGATGTTTCGGCAGAAAAATTGATTTGTGGTAGTAGTGAGGCACGCGCGATGGGCGATGCTTGTGCAGTGGCAAGATAGTTAGCCTCTGCTTCTCTAAACACCGTATCTTGGGCTTTAGCGATGGTATATATATCAATCAAGCCGTTCGCAGACGCATTGGGCTGTAAACATAATAGTGCTAGAAAAATTGTGGGTAAAATGGCTAAACGGTTATTCATTAGCATTATTTCTTATGGTTACATTAGCAATGATTCAATTATATCGGCATGAAGCTAAATTGCATTAGATGCCAGTAAGTTAATAAGTTGCCATTGATTGGTCAACGTATTTGGCCCATGCATCAATACCGCCTGTTAGGTTGATAACATTACTGAACTCGTTGCTCGCTAAGTACGCAGCTACTGAGCGACTGCGTATGCCATGATGGCATACAACGATAATCTCTCGGTCCGGATCTAGCTCATTCAGCGCACTGGGAATTTGACGCATAGGAATAAGTTGAGAATTGTCTAGATAGCACTTTTCATATTCCCACGGCTCGCGAACATCTAATAGTAGAGGGTTTGTGTCAGTGGTCTGTAAATAGGAGTGCAGTTCAGTGGCTGATATTTCTCTAAAACTCAAAATGAGAAAACCTTTTCAGTTGAAGTGGACAATAATGGTGGGATGACGGTTTCAAATAAACTTTCTTCACGATAGCTGTTCTCTGCCACATTGGTGATTAGTTTTGCCGTCATGACAGGTGCTTGCCCAGTGATACAGAATAAGCGCCCATTTGTGTTCAATAGTCTTGGAAAATTATTTAGCTGCTCTGGAATTGACCCAGTGATAGCGATTACATCGTAGCGGCCTAGAGTGTCTAATAGGTTAAATACATCACCCTTTAAAAAATCAATATTGTCTGCTTGGTGCTGTAATCGTGCTGTTGCAGTGGAGGATAATTCTTCGAAATATTCACACGTAGTGACATGTTTGCCCATCTTCGCCAAACATGCAGTGATAAACCCGCTGCCGGTGCCAATTTCTAGGATCTTGTCGTCTAAAGAGATCGCCAATGCTTGTAGCATGCGCGCTTCTACTTTAGGAGACATCATCACTTGACCATGGCCAATTGGGATTTCCATGTCGGCAAAGGCCAAATTTTTCTGCGATTCACTAACAAAATCTTCCCGAGGAACGGATTGAATGACGTTCAGTACGTGCATATCTAACACATCCCATGGCCGGATCTGCTGCTCAATCATATTAAATCTTGCTTGTTCGATATCCATAATTATTATGTGGTCGATTAAATAACCAATACTCTACGGTGCTTGCATTAATAATAGCAAGTAATTTGCCAGGTAATATCCTTATTGTGAATGGTATTTGCACAGCTTATTAAGTATTGCAATGTGTTGAATACAGGTTATATTCAAATCAATGTAGTAACTAATTTCTCCAACCACTGGTGTCACATGAGCGTAACCGAATTAGATCTAATTTCTCAAACAAAAAAACTTGGTGAAGAAGTCACACGACCATTTCCTCGTTCTAAAAAGATATTCGTTAAAGGTTCAAATGACAGTATTCGTGTGGGTATGCGTGAAGTAACTTGTGACGATACTGGAACGAGCTTGGGGGGTGAAGAAAATCCTGCAATCCCTGTTTATGACACATCTGGGCCGTTAACTGATCCTGATGCAAATGTGGATTTGTCGAATGGCATTGAGCGTATTCGCGCGCAGTGGATAGAAGAACGTAAAGACACAGTCGAACTTAAGGAATTGTCTTCTGAATTTGGACGTCAGCGTTTAACTGATCCTAAGACTGATCACATTCGATTCCAAGTTAAGCATGCTCCTAGGCGAGCATTGTCAGGTAAAAATGTTACACAGATGCATTATGCAAAAAATGGCATTATTACTCCGGAAATGGAATACATCGCGATCCGAGAATCATTGCGTTTACAAGAATTACGTAAAGACCCCAAGTATAAAAAATTATTAAAGCAACATCCAGGTGAGTCCTTTGGTGCTAATTTACCAGAAGAAATCACACCAGAATTCGTGCGTGATGAAGTCGCTCGTGGCCGAGCAATTATTCCAAACAATATTAATCACCCAGAATCAGAGCCAATGATTATTGGGCGTAATTTTCTAGTGAAAGTGAATACCAATATCGGTAATTCAGCAGTGACTTCTTCGGTGGTTGAAGAAGTAGAAAAAATGGCATGGTCGGTTCGTTGGGGTGGTGACACCATTATGGACTTAAGTACAGGCAAACATATACATGAAACACGCGAGTGGATCTTACGTAATAGTCCGGTGCCTGTGGGCACGGTGCCAATTTACCAAGCACTAGAAAAAGTAAATGGAAAAGCAGAAGATCTGACGTGGGAATTATTTAGAGACACATTAATAGAACAAGCAGAACAAGGTGTCGATTACTTTACGATTCATGCGGGTGTGCGTTTGGCTTATGTGCCACTAACAGCAGAGCGATTGACAGGTATTGTTTCACGCGGTGGATCAATTATGGCCAAGTGGTGTTTAGCACATCATGAAGAGAGCTTCTTATACACTCACTTTGAAGACATCTGCGAAATCATGAAAGCTTATGATGTAGCATTTTCTTTGGGTGATGGTTTGCGCCCTGGATGCATTGCGGACGCCAATGATGAAGCTCAGTTCTCTGAGTTGCAAACGTTAGGTGAACTAACAAAAATTGCTTGGGAACATGATGTTCAAGTAATGATTGAGGGCCCAGGTCATGTGCCGATGCAAATGATCAAGGAAAATATGGAGAAAGAGCTGAAAGATTGTTATGAAGCACCTTTCTATACATTAGGGCCGTTAACTACCGATATTGCACCTGCCTACGATCACATTACTTCTGCGATTGGCGCTGCCCAAATTGGTTGGTATGGCACAGCAATGCTTTGTTATGTCACACCAAAAGAACATTTGGGATTGCCAGATAGAGAAGATGTGCGTGATGGTATTATCACTTATAAAATTGCAGCGCACGCTGCGGATTTAGCTAAAGGTCACCCAGGTGCACAACTACGAGATAATGCGTTATCTAAAGCACGCTTTGAATTTCGTTGGGAAGACCAATTTAATTTAAGTTTGGATCCAGAGCGTGCACGTGAATTCCACGATAAAACATTGCCTAAGGATTCATCTAAAGTTGCCCACTTTTGTTCTATGTGTGGCCCGCAATTTTGTTCCATGAAGATCACTCAGGATGTGCGCGAGTACGCTAAGCACAAAGGTATTGGTGATATTAAAGTAGCGATTGAATCGGGGATGAAAGAAAAGTCTGAACAATTCAAAGATGATGGTGCGGAAATTTACAAAGCTGTTTAACTAACTAGTAATTTTGCCTTATGGCAGGTTCGTCTAAAAAAGTTATTTATGCAGCTTTAGTTGGTAATGCAATTATCGCTATCGCTAAGTTTGTCATGTCTGCCATTACAGGAAGTTCAGCAATGTTTAATACGCCTTCTTGAGTGTCGTTAAGTTCAAGCAATTGTGAAAGTAATAGCGGACCCATTTCAGAAACGGTAGTGCGAATAGGGTGCCCTTTCTTGCCAAACAGATCCCAAAATACAGTGGGGTAGCCTTGGAAAGCATAATTTTCTGGTCCCGTTTCGGCTGCACGCTCAATCATTTTAGGATTGTCTTTGCCAGCTTGACTAATACCGCTTAAATCACCTTTTACGTCAGCTGCGAATACAGGCACGCCGGCTTGAGAAAAGCCTTCAGCTAAAATTTGCAGCGTGACAGTTTTACCTGTCCCGGTTGCGCCGGCAATCAGTCCGTGACGATTAGCTCGATCAAGTCGAATTTTTTGTTCTGTGCCACCTTTGCCAACGCAAAGAAAAGCGGGTGCTTGAGTCAAAGTGATGCTCCTGATAATTTCTATATAGATGAAATAATATTTTGTTTAAGGGCGCGAATGCAAACGCTATTGTGTTTCATCTGATGGCCATTTGGGAGCAATTTCATGTCCAGCTCCGACTAAGGCATCAGTAATAATTTGGCCATCATAGCCATGGATAACTTCTTCGCCAATCACTGATATGGGTACGCCACGTCCGCGTAATGCCCAATAACCAGTCAAGCCTTGAATTGATTTTTCAGTATCATATTCGGTGAAGGGAATATCGTATTGATTGAGCGTAGTTCGTAGCACGGTACAGTAGGGGCACCAAGCAGTAGTGTAGATCACAACATCAGTGGAACCTTGTTTGGGCTGATGTAAATGCGCGGCCAAGCGATCCACTGAGAACAGTATCACTACAGCAATAAGTATAATAAAAAGCAGCTTCTTCATTGAGGGGTCTAAGATCAATTTGCTAGCAATTATACGCGTATTTTGGTCGGTAATTTGATTCCCTTGAGCCTGCCAGGCTATTAACTGTTGGATCAGCTTGCTACGGTTAAAGCTCAATCAGCTCAAATGGAATTGAGATATGACCGTAGCAAGCACAGAGGTAAGCCCAGAAAAATCACAACTACTACGTTTATTCTTGAAACAGATCGTTAATGATGATCTGCGTGCGAAGCAGCTATTTCGCATGTATTACGATAGAGGCGAGATTTCTGAAGAGCAGTTTTTCGAAGCGATCGAAACTTATAGGCGCTAAGTTCAATCAGGACGATTCACGATTGGCATGGGGCAGCCAATACAAGCTGCGACGACGCGTAACAATCCCCACTCAGTCGGTGTAATCGAATTATCTTGTTCAATGCAGTTAGCGCAAGCTGTTAAAAACTCATCTTTCAATAATGGCACTAAGTAATCTATTTTTTCGATAGATTTATTCACATCAATAAACTCTAGCTGTTCAGCAGCAATTCTAGAAGTATCGTTAATGTTTAAACTTTGCATGCCTTTATTGAAGGCCGCATCTTTTTGTGCATCATCTTCATGTGCCTCATTAGCGAGTAGTGACATGGTGCATACAATAGAACCTTTGATTTGTGAAAATGAATGATAACTGCGAGCAAAGCGTTTTTTAGAATTGACGTTGAAGTGTTGGTCTAAATAGTGACTTAATAACCGAAAGTGTAACCATTCTTGTAGGTCGGACTTTTTATCAATAAAAATAAATTGAGTTAGGTGTTGTTTAAATTCCCCATATTGCTTGGCAGATAATCTTTTTAATGCAGGAATAGACATTTCAATAATAGGTAAAATGTCTTTTTGAGATAATTTATCAACATCCTTGGCGTAACGTTTAACATCTGATAATAGTAAAGGCTGTGATTCAACAAAAGAAAATTGTTTGTCTCGAATGGCTTCATCTTTATCTAAGCGAAGTGCAAGCATTAAAGCATAAGCGCTTCCAGGTGTATGAGTTGAATCGTTAATTGGTTTTGGTAGTGATTGCATAAGTACCGTGGTAATGCCAACCATAATAGGGTCAAGAAACCCAGTACTCTTTAGCGAGTCTGCTAAATTATCTAATTTGCTTTTCGCTGTTGCAGTGGAAGACTCCTTTTTTCTTGTAATGGTTTGCCAACCAAATAGCTACCGTCCCAATTGGGTTGAATGCGGCGTATACGTTTTTCCAATGGAGGATGAGTAGACAAGAATCCAAAGGCGCGAAAAAAGATTGCATCTCCAAAAAATAAGTGACTGCATTCGCTAGCACTGGGTGAGCCCATGCTTGAGCCTACGCCAGAGCCAATGACTTTTAATGCGTCTGCTATGCCGTCAGGGTTACGTGTATATTGAACTGCTGAGGCATCTGCCAAATATTCGCGTTGTCGGCTAACAGCAGACTTGATGATTGAGCCAAAGAAAGTGCCGATAGAACCAATTACCATTAAGCCTACACCAATACCTATCACAGGTAATCCACCTCGATTACTAGAGCGTGATCGAGAAGTGCTGTATAAAGCCAGTCTACCGGCTTGGCTAATAAAAATAATGCCAGCAAGGATAGTAATAAGGTTTATATTTAAACGCATGTCGCCATGTAAGACATGGCTAAATTCATGACCAATAATGCCTTGAATTTGGTCGCGTGATAAACGCTCTAATGTGCCGCGAGTAACACCTAAAACAGCATCACTCTCATTAAAGCCAGCGGCAAATGCATTAATGCTAGTTTCTTCTAGGACATAAACTGGGGGAACAGGCAAACCTGCTGCTATTGCCATTTCTTCTACAACATTGAGTAACTGCTGTTCGTTAGTATTCTCAGTGCCTTGTTCAATTGGTCTGCCACCAAGCATTTCAGCGACACGACTACCACCTTGGGATAACTGAAGGCGTTTGTAGATAATTACACAGGCAATTACGGCAATTACTGTGATAGATGTTTTCAGAATAGCATCCCACTGCATGGGCTGTATGCTAGAGACAGAGTTAACCGTGGTTGATTGGCTAAAGCCCCAAAATGTTGCGGTGATTAGGGCAATAGTGAGTCCGATAATGCAAAGCACGGCTACTGAAAATAATGCTATCAGTAGCCATGTTTTTTTATGCGCCTGATCTTGTTGTTCAAAAAAGTTCATATATACGGCTTAATGATGAAGCTTGTTGAGCAGGATAGGCAATAATTTTATATTCGTTAGAAAGATACCTTAGGTGCTGCTTGTATTTCAGCGCTGTCTTCCATCACGAGTAATTCTGCATCATCAGAGTGACCAAAAGCAGAAGCAAAGAAAATGGGTGGAAAGCTTTGTCTAAATTCGTTATACATCATGACTGAGTCATTATAAGCCTGGCGCGAAAAGGCCACTTTGTTTTCGGTTGTGGTTAACTCTTCAGATAACTGCATCATATTCTGATTAGCTTTTAGATCTGGATAGGCTTCAACGACCAAATTGAATTTACCTAATGATGAAGCCAAAGCTGATTCGGCGCCCGCTAGATCAGCCATCGCCGAGGCGCCGCCAGGATTGGCTTTAGCAGCTTCTAACATTGAATTGGCAGCATTACGTGCGGCGGTTACCGCTTCTAGAGTTTCGCGTTCATGCTGAATATAGCCTTTTGCAGTTTCCACCAAGTTGGGGATAAGGTCATAACGACGCTTGAGTTGAACCTCTATTTGGGCAAAAGCATTCTCAAAACGATTTTTCAGGCTGACTAGTTTGTTGTATATGCCAATAACATATAGAACAATCGCGACAATAACGACTAAGAAGATAATGATTGACCAATCCATACAAGATCCCCGTTGAGTGAAATAGGCTACATAGTACTAAATCATCAAGCCCATTAGAGCGAAATTTACGTACAAATAGCATCCGTTGGTCTAGTTTGTATTAATATAAAACGGATAGGAGAGAACATATGAATGAAGATGTCGTTACGCAGTTGCAATCGAAAATAGCCTATCAAGAAGATGCTATTCAGGAGCTGGGGACAGTGGTGATGGCTATGCAGAAGCAGATTGACGGGCTAGAGATTTGCTGCCAAGAGTTAAGAGACAGAATGCGCGAAGTGAGCGGGTCGTTAGGTGGTGGGTCAGACTATGATGAAAAGCCGCCGCACTATTAATGCGGCAAGCTTAAAAGAGAGCAATTTTAGCGACACAAAACATCATCACGGTGTTTCTCAAGTTTGGCGAGTACTTGCTTTTGCAGTTCGGGTTCAATGCCCATTTCGTTCAGAGTAATATGTACATTTTCAAGCATGGCATCAACGTGATCATCGTTTAATCCTTTAGCGACGACACTTTTATGAGATTTACGCATATTGCGCCCAGTGTAAAGGGATGGCCCGCCGAATATATACGTTAAGAAGGCGGTCATTTTTGTAGATTGCTTTCTAAAGTCTACATCTTTGAAAAAGTGATTAATTCTTTCGTCTTCTGAGATGTGGTAATAAAGTTTAATAGAAGCAAGTTCTACCGCATTTTTCCCGCCAATTTTTTCAAATAGTGTTTGTTCCATGAGCAGTTAACCTCAAATGATTTAAGTAAATTATGCCTGAAAGCATAATTAAATCGATGATGGTTAACATTGATCTGTATCAGTCGGGTATGAGATTTTTATTGATTTGAAGTGTTATGGATATGGGTAAGAATTTCGTCCGTAAATTGCCGAATAGTTTCATTTAGGGCGGAGATGCGATCTATAGCGCTGTTGCTTTTTGCCGGTGCGCTAAATTCAGAATAAATAGAAGAGGCTTGTTTTTTTGTTATTTTTGTTGAGTAATTGCCACTGGACGATAAGTAACGCATCACCATGATTGTTATTTTCAAATTTTATTATTTTGGCGGTTAATTCATTATCCAAATTTGCATTAGCTGACCATGGATGGCTGATAATGCTATTAGAGTCTGTGCTAATAGTAATATTTTGTGTCAGTGTGCGAGTAAACATTTCGTCCATAGGCTCGGCCCAACGTTTGTATTCGGTATAAACCAACTCTGCAGATTCAGTTTTAGTAACAATCTGTGGCCGGTCGATATAACCAGGAATTAATATTGGTCCAATGCCCAGGTGTAAGTTTTTTGCTGGGCTTGAGCTGGGTGTTGCTGTTGCATCTAAAACATAGAATTGTGATGGTCGCGTAGTGCCACTGATTGAGCAGCTAGACACAAATATGCATAGGATAAAAGTGTAGAGAATAATCCTGGTTGAGCTTGTGTTGTTTTGAGTATTCATAATCTCTCTAGTTATTGTGCTTCCTGTTTACCTTTAAGGAACGCTTCAGGGTGCTGTTCTAGATATTCTAAGTAGATGCGAAATGAGCGTGCTGAATTGCGTAATTCTTCTAGCGTGGAAGTGAGTTCGTAGCGAATAGCATCATCATCTAAGCTGGTTTGTATTTCTTCAAATGTTTTTTGCATTTGAATAGCAGCGCTTTGAATTTCTGATAACGTGGTTTCACTGCTGGTAATGATTGGGTTCACGCGATCGCTAGTATTTTTAACAATGCTTTTGATTTCAATGGCCATTGAATTGAGCTGTTTAATCGAATTTTGTAATTCGTTAGTGATATTTTGTGTCGACGGTGAATTGACGAGACGATCTAATCCTTCTAAGGAATTGCTTAACTCAGGAGAGCGAACAAATTCTTCAACACCTTCTACAGCGGATGCAAGGTTAACGATAAGATCTTCCACGGGGAGATTTCTTAACTTTGCCATAATGTCTTGTGTTTGCTTAAGAGCAAGCTGAATATCTGAAGGGATAGTGGGAATTTCAGGGATATCATTGTCTTCGCCGCGAAATTCAAGCGCGCTATCTGGGTAAAAATCTAAGTCTACTAATAGCTGCCCGGTGACGAAGCTCTCCATTTGTAATTTTGCTCTTAGTCCCTGTTTTATTAAAGTACTCATCATTGCCTCTGAGTTATCACTAGTGATCTGGATGTCTTGAGTTGATTGGATAGCACCAGGTTCTAGTTCGATATAGACAGGCAAATCAAATTCATTCATAGAATTATCAAAGCGCACATGGACATCGCGCACTTGGCCAATACGAACTCCTCTAAAGTTAACATTAGCGCCTACTCTCAAGCCTTGTATTGAGCCATCAAAATAGGTGACAAATGTCTGTTTGTCACTAAATAAAGCGCCGCTGCCAAGGAGTATTAAAGTGCTAGCAATAAGGGCAATAGCGCCGACGACAAATGCGCCTATTATTGTTGGGTTTGCTTGTTTGCTCATTGCTTTGCTTCGCCGCGTTGTAAGAAGTTTCTAACTTTGAAATTGTCGCAATGATCCCTTAAATATTTAGGGTCGTCATTGGCAAGCATGGTTTTAGTTTCTGGGTCTAAGAATACTGAGTTGTTGGCTATGGTAAATATGCTTGCAAGTTCATGTGTGACGATGATGACTGTTGCACCCAGACTATCACGTAATTCCAATATTAAATCATCGAGTAAGCGAGAGCTAAGTGGGTCTAGGCCTGCTGAGGGTTCATCAAAGAACAAATACTCTGGATCCATTGCAATGGCGCGTGCCAGGCCGGCGCGTTTTTTCATGCCTCCGCTAATTTCGTTAGGATAATAATCTTCGAATCCCGCGAGCCCTACCAGTGCAAGTTTTAAGGAACATAGCTCTGAAATTTCGTTTTTGGATAAATCAGTATACTGTTTGAGAGCAAGCGCAACATTTTCTTTCAAGGTCATTGAACTCCATAAGGCCCCGCTTTGAAATAGCACGCCGAATTTACGCCTTAGATGATCGCGCTGAAAGTCTGTAGCATCCCAAAAACTGTCGCCTTGATAATTGATACTTCCCGTTGCTGGTGACTTCAGGCCAATCATAATTTTTAGCAAAGTACTTTTTCCGCAACCACTACCACCTATAATGACAAATATATCGCTACGATTGATTGTGAAATTCAAGTTGCGTTGAATAATATAATCACCATAAGCCATGGTGAGATTGTCAACTGAGATGTGTGTGTCACTCATACTAAATATCAAGCAAAGTGTAGATTACATTTAAAATTGCATTGGCAACGACAATAGCAACAATACCACTCACTACAGCGGATGTCGTGGCAAGGCCCACTGCGGCAGCACTCTTTCCGCATTCAATTCCACAGCGACAACCGGCAATGGCAATTAATATGCCATAGACAATGGCTTTAAATAATCCGCTAAAGAAATCCACAAGAGTGACTGAATATATAGTTTGCACCATGTATTGATAGATGCTGACATCCAATATCGCAAGTGAAACTGCTGCACCGCCCATGACACCAAGTAAATTAGCGTAGATACTTAATAATGGCAGCATTAGTATTAGTGCGATGACCTTGGGTAATACCAAGAAATCGATAGGGTCAATGCCCATAGTGGTGAGTGCGTCAACTTCTTCGTTCACTTTCATAGTGCCAAGTTGTGCAGCAAAAGCAGCGCCAGTACGACCAGCCATTATTACACCTGTCATGATCGCGCCCATTTCTCTTATCACGCCCACCGCAACCAAGTCAGCAACATAAATGCCTGCGCCAAATTTATTCAGTTGTACTACACCGACAAACGCTAGAATTGCGCCCACTAAAAATGCGATGAGACTAACAATAGGAAATGCTTCAGCGCCAGTCTCCTGAATGGTGACCCATAAATCTGAGCGTTGGTAATTAGCCTTGCCGCGAAAAAAACGTCCAATAGATAAAGTGACTTTCCCAACAAAAGAAATCACTGATTTGCTGTTAGCGACGGTGGAAAGGAATCCTTTGCCAGTGCGGTAAAAGAAATTTTCTTTTTTACTTGACCTGCTAGCACCTTCAGGTGCTTCTACCGCAAATGCTAATGTGAGTAGCCTATGAGCACCTTCTGGCAGGTTCACTAAATTTAATGTCAGGTTGTGGCGGTCGGTATGCTTGCGTAATTTGACTAAAAAAGTAATTAGTCGGCTGTCCCATTTTCCCAAGGCTGTAGCGTCTAATTCAACAACACTAGTTGTTAAGCTATCAATCGTTTGTTGGCTATTTGATATTGAGTGTTCAATGAGCCAATCACCAATAAGCTGGACGCGAGTAATTTGTTGTTCGCGCACAAGTCTCAGCTCTGGTTGTGTGTTTATTGAGTTCAAATGGCTGTGGTTATTTCGAAAGTGATATATGAGGCTGATGGTATCATTAACAAAGTAATGATGACCTTGAAGCTAAGGAATCCATGACGCGGAAGTAAAATCAATATGAGTATCTTGGCGAATGATGTAATCCATCAAGTGACTGAGTGATGCGAAAATTAGCGGTATTTTCTCGTAAATCTTATATACTGGGTTTAATTTAAACGAATATATCAAGGAGCCCCCATGTTTGAGCCGCTTTCTATCCCTTTTGGTTGTGTGATGCTATATAACGTTGTCAAACTGAAAAAAGGTGTAACAGTTGAAGATGTTGAGTTAGCGCTGGGTGAAATGTGTAATGTGGTAAAAAACACCTATGGTGATGATGAAGGTGGATTTATCGGCGGGCAAGTGTATAAGTTCGGTGGTTTTATTTCAGATGAAGGTTCGTTTGCATCAAAGCATCAAACCGAAGATCATATTTCGATAGTCACTTATTGGAAATCATTTGAGCAGCACGAAAAATCCCATGCCGATGCTGCGTTTAGAGAAAAATTTGAAGCGTTAGCGGATTATGCTAATGAAACCTATGAAGTAGGTTATGAAATGCTATGGCAAGGTGAGCCAGAAAAAGAGTAAGTAAATTTTAGGCATTAATAACAAAAAAGCGAGGCAGTATATACCTCGCTTTTTTATTGCGATTATAATTTTACTTTGGGTGCAATGAGAGGAGACTTCTCGGCAATTTTGCTTCGAATTAATGCTTCAAGCTTTGACTCAATTTGGTAAAAAATAAACAACTTTTCTTTAGAGATTGTTTGGCCAAAAAATTCTGCTTGGTTTTGCTTGTTTTGTAAAATTCGGCCTTCAATTCGGAAAAACTCAGCCTGTAAGTTAATCATGCTTTGTGCACTAATTTCGCCGTTTTCCTGTTTGTTGTGGAATTTCTCAATAAGTTTGAAAGCATCGTGATTATATTGCGATTGCTTTTCTTGAAACTGGTCATATACCTCCCAAAATGCAGTATTATCTTCTAGATCAAGTGCATTACTTATTTGCTCACGTTTGTTTTCAATCAGTGAAGCGTATAAATCATTTAATGAGGCGGCATGAGCAGCGCTAAATAATGCACTAATAAAGATAAATGTGATGAGTCTGCAAATCATTCCATGCTCCTGTACATGTGTTTTTAAGGTTTGTTTATAATTTAAAGATGGTAACATCAAAATCAGTGTCTCTATACTACTAATAAATGACTAAACTCTATGCGCGCTAGATTATTATTTGTCTGTATTTTATTTTGTAGCATTGTCGGACAGGCTGTGCATGCGCGTGAAGTGGTGATCGCGACCATGTATGACGGTCCATTGGCGCGCGAATTTGTTGATTTATCACTCATTCAGCAAGAAATACAAGCCATTGTAGGTAATGAGTTTGACGTAGTTTTTCCGCCAGCTTTTCGCGTCAATGGAGATTGGACAGCACAAGGCATTAGTCAGCAGCTGGATAAGTTGCTGCGTGATCCGCAAGTCGACATGATCATTACTTTGGGTGTGGTCAGTTCACATTTAGCGTCACAAATTCCTGATATTACTAAGCCTATTATTGCTCCCTATATTGTCGATGTGACATTGCAAGATATTCCTTATGAAGATAATGCAAGCGGCAAGAAAAACTTTGTTTACACGCGTTATGTCAGTTCAGTATCTGATGACCTTGAGCGTTTTCATAACTTAGTAGGCTTTAAACATCTAGCCATTTTAGTCGATGAATTGCCTGTTAAGGTCATCCCTAGTTTGGCAGGTACTGTTAAACGCGCATCGAATGACTTTGGGTTTGATATCACACTTATTACTGGTATTACAGATATTAAAGAAATCACGGATAAAATCCCTAGTGAAGCGGATGCTGTATTAGTCGCGCCTATGTTGCGAGTGAATAATCAAGATATCCGTTCTCTCTCTGAATACTTTATTGAAAATAAACTACCAAGCTTTTCATTTTTGGGAATACAAGAACTTGATTTGGGTTTGATGGCGACTATCTCAGGTCGTGATAGTGATCAAGTAATTTTCGCGCGCCGTATTGCAACCAATGTTTATCGAATTTTATTGGGTACACCGGCTTCACAATTAAATGTCGACTTTTATCAAAGTGATCGTCTGTCAATTAATATGCAAACAGCACGTGCCATCGGTGTGTCGCCTCGTTGGGTAGACTTGGAGGATGCCGAACTGCTTTATGATAATGTCGTCTCTAATGCCAGAGTACTGACCTTGTCTGAAGCAATGGCAAGAGCACTTGAGGCCAATGTTGACCTGCAAGCCAGTCAAGTTGATATTGATATCGCTGAAAACGATATTGGTATTGCACGCTCAAGTTTGTTACCGCAGTTAAACGCTAACACCTCATATGAAACTATCGATCAGGATCGTGCCAATCCGCAAAGTTTTGCTGAAAATTCAGGTGACGCCGGCATTCAAGCATCTCAAACTATTTACTCAGATGATCAATGGGCTAACTTAACTATTTCTAAGCTTTTAAGCAGTAGCACTAGCTTAGAAACTAAAATTACTATGCTGGATACAATGCAATCTTCAGCCACGGCTTATTTAAATGTATTGAGAACGATTGCACTTGAACAAGTGCAAAAATCTAATGTTGAATTAACTCGCGACAATTTAGAGTTAGCCAAGTCCCGTGTACAAATTGGTGAGTCATCACGTGCTGATGAAATTCGTTGGAAAAGCCAGATCGCCAGAGACCGGCAAAGTTTATTGGCGGCAGAAGCTGATCGCTTAATTTCAGAAACTGAACTTTACCGAGTTTTGCATTTGCTAACGTCAGATCCAATTGCAACTTCAGATGAGTCTATACAGTCGGTGTTGAATGAACTCAATCGCAGTGAAAATCGCGATCTATATGACAATCCAGTCGCTTGGGAAAAGTTTATCGCGCTGCAATCTGAGGTTGCTAAAGAAAATGCACCAGAAGTTAAACGCTTCGATTATTTAATCAAAGCTCAAGGCCGACAAATTACAGCGGATAAACGCGCTTATTATGTGCCGGATGTTTCCTTAACGAGTTCGTTAACCGAGAATATTAGTCGCAGTGGAGCAGGTTCTAATTTAAACGGTACAGGCATTCATGATGATCAATGGGGTATTGGCGTACAAGCTACTCTGCCAATATTTACTAGCGGCCAATTAAAATCGCAATTGTCTAAATCACGCAACACGCATAGACAATTGTTACTGCAAAAAGAGGCCGAAAAAGAAAGAGTAGAAACTCGCATGCGTTCGGCGTTATTTAATGCTGCAGCCTCACATTCCTCGATTCGTCTAGCACTGGATGCCGCGGCGGCGGCGAGTGAAAACTTAGAATTAGTCACAGACTCGTATTCCGAAGGAGCTGTGTCAATTACTGATTTAATTGATGCTCAAGACGCTGCGCTTGCTGCACAGCTTCAAGCTGCAGATGCGCGCTATGCATTTTTAATTGATTTAGTCGATGTACTAAGAGCAGAAAGCAATTTTGATTTATTGCTACAACAAGACGGTGTAAAACTATGGCAGCAACGAGTGCGAGCAACCATGCAATGAAAAGAATAATTCTCTTATTAAGTGTGGCAGTCTTATTGTCAGGCTGTGATAAACAAGAAGAGGTGATTGAAATCCCTCTGCGTTCTGTCAAGCATCAAACTATTAGCTATAGCTCAGGTAAGCTGGTCAAAACCTTTAGCGGTGTCACCAAAGCAGAACTGGAAGCTAACTTAAGTTTTCGTGTGTCCGGCCGTGTAGAAGACATTCCTGTGGGTGTAGGTGATAGTCTAACTAAAGGGCAATTAGTCGCTCGTCTAGATGATAAAGACTATGCAGTATTATTTGAGCAAGCTAAGGCTGAGTTAGCTTCGGCGAAAGCTTCATTAAGAAGTGCAGAGTCAGAATACAATCGCACTATTGGTTTATATGAAAAACGTAATGCTTCAAAAAGTCAGCTAGATACCACGCGCGCCTCTGCAGAATCAGCAAAAGCCCAGGTTAAAGCCAATAACCAGCAAGTAGAAGCAGCGCGCTTGCAACTTAGCTATGCCAACTTGTACTCGCCCCAAGACTGCATCGTGTCATCCAAGCCGGTTAGAGAGAATGAAAATGTATCTTCAGGGCAAGCAGTGGTGAGTGTTAACTGTGGAAAGAAAGTGGAAGTCGTTGTTGATGTGCCAGAATCATACATTGACGCAGTGAAAGAGAATCAAGCCGTCATGGTATCGCTAAGCTCAGTCGATGATAGTCATTATGTAGGTAAGGTAACCGAAATTAGTAGTGGTAGTAGTGATCAAGCCTCTGCATTTCCTGTCACTATCACGCTCGATGGTAATCATGAAGGTTTACGTGCAGGTTTAGCGGCTGAAGTAGAGTTCACACAAAGTAACGGCGCAGAAGAAAATTATTTTATCTTGCCGATTACTGCCGTTGCGCATGATGAAAAGGGAGACTTTGCCTATGTGCTTAATGCAGGTGAGTCTAGCGAACAGGCAACAGTGAAAAAGACTTACGTTGAAGTCAAAGAGATTGTCCAGCAGGGCGTGCGAGTCACTAGTGGATTGAATAATGGTGACAAAATTGTCACTGCAGGGGTGACCGTCATTCGTGACGGCATGGCCGTAAAGGTTGAATAACAAAAATCCATGATCACTCCCATACAAATTAACGTTATTTAAGCATGGCTGAAAAAAAGCACCATGTCATTCCCGCGCAGGCGGGAATCTAGCAAATAAGGAAATAGCTTGCTAAATAAAAACTTGAATCATCACTGCCAGCTGGATGCACGTTTTCACGAGCATGACAAGAGCTGTAAGTTGAATTCATTTAGGTTTAGAGAAAAGTTGAGTAACTTATTATGAGCATCACGCAATTTGCAATTGATAATAATCGCGTCACGCTGATTCTGGTAGTGATACTGATACTCTCAGGTATCTCAACCTACTTTGCCTTACCTAAAGCACAAGACCCCGGCTTTATTATTCGTGCGGCACAAATTACTACTTATTTCCCTGGCGCTAACCCCGAGCGAGTGGAAAATTTAATTACCGATAAAATTGAAAAAGCTATTCAGGAAATGCCTGAAATTGATTTTATTACTAGTCAATCGCGCACGGGTATTTCTGTCGTCACGCCAAATTATAAAGAAAGCTATAAAAACATGCGTCCTATCTTTGATGACTTGCGGCGCAAAATCGAAGACATCGAAAGTTCTTTGCC
The DNA here is from genome assembly GCA_938074525.1 of uncultured Gammaproteobacteria bacterium. Lineage (GTDB taxonomy): Bacteria > Pseudomonadota > Gammaproteobacteria > UBA4575 > UBA4575 > UBA1858. Next base: position 28,258 of record CALJEX010000073.1, on the reverse strand, counting down.
TCAAGGGATTGATGGTCCGCATGTAAACGATGACTTTGGTGATGTCTACGGCATCATGTATGGCTTAATGGGTGATGGCTTTAGTTACCGTGAATTAAAAGACATGGCTGACGAAATCAAAGACGAGTTATTAAAAGTTGATGATGTGGCTAAAGTACAACTGCAAGGCATTCAAGATGAAGTTGTCTTTGTGGAATACAATAATGCGCGTTTAACTGAACTCGGTTTATCGCCACAACAATTAAATAATGATCTCGCGTCGCTAAATATTATTTCTTCTGGCGGTAGCATACGTGTTGGTCCTGAACGAATCACGCTTGAGCCGTCAGGCAACTTTGAAAGCATTGAAGACTTAAAGAAAACCGTTATTCAATTACCCAATAATGGCGGCATCGTTTACTTAGAAGATATTGCCGATGTCTATCGCGCATATGAAGACCCAGCCACACAACGGGCACGCGTGAATGGCGAGCCCGCTATTATTATTTCTATCTCAATGACAGAGGGTGGCAATATTGTTGATTTAGGCGGGCGTCTGGATCAAGAAATTCCTTTTATTGAAGCGCAATACCCGCATGGAGTGTCATTACAAAAATTATTTTTCCAACCTGATTATGTAAACCGTGACGTAGCCAAGTTTATGAGTAACTTAGGTCAAGCGGTTGGAATTATTATTGCGGTGCTATTGGTATTTCTAGGTTTTCGCACAGGTTTGTTAGTGGCGACCATGGTGCCAGTCGTTGTCGTGTTAACTTTTGTCGCAATGGGTGTGTTTGGTATCACGATTAATCAAGTGTCATTAGCGGCCTTAATTATTGCGTTGGGCTTGTTGGTAGATAATGCCATTGTAGTAGCAGAGGGCGTATTAGTTCGTTTAGAAAAAGGTGAACATGTAGTCAGTGCAGCGGTTGCTGTATGTAAAGAGCTAATGATGCCATTGCTGATTTCTTCACTTACGACAGCGGCGGCATTTTTACCGATATTTTTGGCGGAATCATCCGTGGGCGAATACACCGCTGATATCTTTAAAGTTGTCACCATTGCATTAATGATTTCTTGGGTGCTGGCGATGACGTTCTTACCATTGATGATCACTTTATTTTTAAAAGTGAATAAAAATAAAGCAAACGATAAGCCCAAAGAAAGCATGTTAGATAGACGTTACGACTCCTTGCTAAGGCTAGCATTGAATAATCGCATTGCTTTTCTAGGTTTAGTCGTCGTGTTGTTTGTCGTAGCCATTAAAGGTTTGGCTTTAGTGCCAAATGTATTCATGCCGCCTAAAACGGATTCCATTATTAATGCACAGTTCAATATGCCGCGTGGTACTGACATTGATGAGACCACAGACGTTGTGGAACATATTGAAGATTACTTCCGTGAAAATCATTTTGTCACCGCAGATTCTGGTGAAGCAGGTATTAATAGTTGGGTGTCTTTTATTGGCTTAGGCGCACCACGTTATGTACTCACAGTAAACCCAGATCCGCTTGATACGCGTTTGGCGCAAATGATTATTAACACCAATAGTCATTTAGATATTCCTGATGTCATCGAGCAGACCCAATCACACTTGCGCGCCAGGTATCCTGATCTTGAAGTGAAAATGAAAAAACTCGAAAACGGTTCACCGATAGATTATCCGATTGAGATTCGAGTGCTGGGTAAAGATGTTGAAAAGCTATATGAGATTTCCGGCGCTATTAAAAGCAAATTGCTAGAAACGCCTGGCGTGGCTGATGTCATCGATGATTGGGGCCTACAAACTAAAAAGCTGCTCGTCACCGTTGATCAAAGTCGTGCGCGTAGAGCAGGTGTCACCAGTGATGATGTTGCAGTATCACTGCAAGCAGGACTGTCTGGCATAGAGCTCACCGAGTTTCGTGAGCAAGATGAACTGATTCCTATCACATTGCGTTCTGTGTCAGCCGATAGAAAAGACCTCGCCAAACTAGACGGCATGACTATCTATTCTAAAACCACAGGCAACTCAGTGCCGTTAAAGCAAGTAGCTGATGTCACCATAGAGTGGCAACCACCGATTATTTATCGCCGTGACCGACAACGTGCCATTAAGATTGGTGTGCAGTTAGTGCAAAACGTGACACCAAGTCAAATCAACGCTAACTTCCGACCATGGTTGGTGGAATATGCTGACTCATGGCCACGCGGTTATAAATACCAAGAAGGTGGTGAAGCGGAAGAGTCTAAAGATGCCAATGCATCCATAGCCGCCAAACTGCCTTTAGCCGGCATGCTGATTTTGTTATTACTGGTGAGCCAATTTAATAGCTTCAGAAAAACCACTATTATCCTCACCACTATTCCATTGGGCATGATTGGTGTCACTGTAGGGTTAATTGCAGCCAATTCTATCTTTGGCTTTATGACCATTCTTGGGGTGATCTCACTGGCAGGAATTATTATTAACAACGCCATCGTGCTCATCGACAGAATCAATATAGAGCTAGAAGAAGAGGGCAAAGACCTACCAATCGCCATACTCGATGCCGCTAAACAGCGCATGCGCCCAATTCTAGTCACCACCGTCACCACCGTGGGTGGCATGATGCCATTATGGATCTCTCATGACCCCATGTTTGAAACCCTCGCCATCGCCGTCATCTTCGGCCTGGCCTTTGCCACCGCCATTACACTGCTATTTGTGCCGGTGCTTTATTCGCTTTTGTATCGGGTGAAATTTAGGTATTAGTCTAAGAATATACAAACTATCAATGAGTTACAGTTTGCATGGCTAGACGTGAGTATTTATAATATTATCTGGTTCTGAACCTCAGCTTAACTGGGTAGTAGGATCCATCCGGGGCCCGAAAGGGCCCTTTATTTTTATAAATATACAATTCCATCTGGATTTTCGTTTGATGCAACTTTGCATAAAACTGGATGTAATCGATTTAAGTAATTCTGTGCGCCTTTTTTCTTTATATATGATGAAGGACTTAGTTTTTGGTAAATTAAAAATGCTGCAAGATCTGCTGCTTGAATGAAATATGAATCCTTTGAATCTTTAAAATATGGATCTTCAACTAAGTTTTTAATCATTATGTTTCTGTAACCATCGCCATGCCGGCTATTGTTTGGTACTGGATTAAATTTTCTCATTTTGCGAAGTAGACGAGTTATTTTTTTAACTTCACTCATATCGGGTAGGATTATTCCTCGGTCATCAGCATTTGCTGGACCTTGGAAATTATGGTGGGACATAGTGTTGGAAAATCTTTGTATTAGTGCTTCCCAGGCGTGTTCTAAAACATCATACGTGGGCGGCTTTCCATGTTTATCAACAACTATATTAATAATGCTAAGGTCAGTCATTAGGGATAATTCTTGAGTGAAGTATCTAATAATTGAAAGCCGATCATTACGTTTGATTCTAGATAGCGCTCCTGGCTTATTTATAAAATGAGCAGAATGAATTTCCTCTCTTAATAATAATCCATATTTATCACGCATTCTCTTTCTAAAAGAAATAACTTTTTCTAAGTACTCGTTCCATCTAAGCTCATGTATAACGATTCCGGTGAGCGTGAAGTATCTTGTAGGGCTTGATGTTGTACCACTATCACCACTTTCATCAACATACATTAAATACATAAGCGATTGTTTAGTGTTTTTAAATACAAAGTATTAAATATGTTTTAAGGTGATGATGCCTGAGTTCATCTATGCTTCGGAATTTGCAGTTTCTTGAGGTTTAATTTTGCCAATAGCTTTTTTCTTTTTTGCTTTATTTAATATTTTTCTAATACTTTTTTTAGCTTCTTGTGCGGCTTCGCTTTCAATTAAGTCTCTTTTTAATATTTCTTCTTTTACCATGGTTTGTATTTCCTCGTCAGATACTTTGAGGCCAGACTTGAATTTTCGTAATTCTCTTTTAATTGCTGATATTACTGGTTCAGAAATAATGAGTGCGCCTACGGTATATCGGTTTACTGACTGTTTGTGTTGATAGAGCTCATCCATAAGGTCTTTAGCTACGCCACGTTTACATAGAATAAATAGTTTCTCTTGATCATCGGATTTTCTTGGGTTAATTTCAAGAAAATCTAACTCAAAGACTTTTTCGTTAACTACTTTATTTTCTAGTGACACTCTATGGATTTCCCACTTTAGTCCGTTAGTGAGAACAACCCATTTGATACCTTCACGTGAAGCATAACCAATAGCTTGTCGCATGTGGCTTTCTTTTAGGTCTAAGCCAATTGCTTTTACTTCGATTAAATAATCAACTTTTCCATTGGTTTTTATGGCTAAGTCGCAATATGTTCCTTGAATTGCATATTCACGTGTGATTTCTTGATATTTGTCGTAACCAAATACTTCCTGAAGCATGTCGGTAACGATTGTTACGGTATCAGACTCGTTTACATCTCTTCCGCTAGCTTGCGAAAGGATTTTTTTGAATCTGGGTACAGTACTAATTAAACGTTTTAAGGTTACATTTGGGATGGAAGCCATAAGCGAATCTCTCCTTATAATTGTAAAAATTGAAGAGTATGATTAGCAATTATAATGTTATTAAATAAATAAAGGTAGTGAATATTGATATTATTGGCGTGGATTCATAAAATAAATAGGGTCAGACTCGAATTTTTTGTCTCAAATGACTAAGAATATAAAAGTTAAAGATCGCTCTAGAAGAGCACAAGAAGCTTATGCTGATTATTTGATGAAGGTGAGTTCTTCGCTATTTATTGCTTTTTTAGTGGCAATTTTGATTGTTCCAATTAGTGCAATTATTAGTGGTGGTTTTGCTGCAAGTCATAATGAATTAACTATTATAGATTTCTTGAAACCATTTCTATCATTCAATTGGCTAATATTTCTTGTGTTAGAATGGTGTGTCTTTTGGGTTTCAGATAATTATAGAAATAGAGCACTAGATATCTATGATTCTTTATCTATAGATCAATAGAGAGTTAATTGGGGAAGAATAATAAGGAATAATAAGATACAGACCACGTTTTTATTTTTCAGTAAAAAGGGATCGAAGTCCTCTCACATACTCTAAACCTTAGGTAAATCAATACCACTGACTAAGGCTAATTATTTCTTTAGACAACTAATATCATCTGTAGCAAAATGCATTGGATTATGAAAAAAGGTTGGGTTGTAATGAACTATGCAAGAAGAGTATTTTTTATTTTTTTGCTAATTGGCTTCGGTAATATAAGTCATGCAGCGATAGTTAGTTATAGTACTGTCTTTACTATCTCTAGCTCTAATTTCTCAGATATTAATGTCGGTGATCAATTTCAGTTTTTATTCAGTATTGATGACTCAGTGCTCGATACTAATAATTCTGAGAGCAATCGTATTGGCTATATCGATCGTTCGGGACAGTTCCTTAATGCATTGACCAGTGCAACTTTAACTGCACTATCAGGAAATGTGGGAAGTTATGATCCGACGAGTACAGACTTCTCGCCTAACATTACAACAAGCGATCAAACAAGTGTTGGTATTATTGGTAGTTCCGTCGTTGACACGGTCATTTTCGCTATTGATTTACCTATTTTTGGTAGTAGTGCTATTACTATTACTCAGTTGTTTTTAAATGACTTGGGCATTGGGCAGAGTTTTGCAGAAGTCAGTAGGGGCGGCCTAGATCAGTCACCTGTATCAGTAAACATTGACTTTTTTAGACTAACTTTTGAGTCAGGCGTTGAGCGAGCGAGAGGCTCTGCAAGTTCAATAACAGTGGTGCCAATCCCTGCGGCATTTTGGCTGTTTTCCTCTGCATTTGGTGTGTTATTGCTTAGTAGTAGGAATCTAAGAAAACAAAAGTAATCTTTAGCAACTAAGCAAGTAGGATCAGACTCAAATTCTTTTTCTTTCTAGTTTGAATGTGTCGTTCATGCCTCACATCTCGGTCTTAGATCTAATAATAAGGTGTCAGAGCGCTTTTATTATTTAGATTGAAGAATAAATGTCTCTGCTGGGTTATAACTGATAAGTCATATTCATTTAAAAGCATAATATTACAGCTAACTGGTTAACTATATTAATAGTTTCTGAGTTACAATTTGGCCATGAAGACGTTCATAGCAACAGTTGTGTCTATGCTTACAGGAATCGGCGGACACTTTATTAATAAGCGTTTTGACCGTGCTTTGTTCTTTTTACTAGCTTTTATTCTTTGCCCTGTAGCAATCATCGTCTACCAATTATGGCAGTCGATTTATTTATCTAATCCATCAGGTATCTGGCAACCTGAAGCAACATCAATTCTGATAGCTATTGCTACAGTATGGCTATTGAGTGTTGTTGTAACATTATTTGATGCTTTGAGGGTATGTGCTGACAAGTTAACCCCTTGGTCAATCACTGGTGGGGTCGGGGCGACTATCTCGACTTTGTTAGGGGTATTGATATTAATTTATTCGGTATGGCTGGGTTACTTTGAGTTCTCTAACAGTTCTAGTAACAGTAATGAATATTCTTATTCTAGTAGAAAGTTTTCTGATCCTTTTTTTTATGAGTATATTAATTTTGGCGGTGCAGATTATGATAAAGCGATGATTGAACTACCTGAAGGTGATGGAATCCTTGCAGGGCGTTTTACATATTATGATCAGCCAGCTGAGGGAGTGAAGCTGACGCTAACGCTGAATAACACTTATGAATCAAAACAGCTTGTAACGGATGAAAATGGCATGTTTAAACTGAATCTGCCTGAGGGTGAATGGTATGTAAATATTATAAAGACTGAGTCGTGGCGAGAAAAACCATCGAATGTAGATGATTTTGTTGTTGTGACGGGTGAGGAACCGGCGCTTATTGAAGGTAATTCATACTCGTCTTATAGCTTTAATAGAAGTCAAAAAGGTAAGTTAATACTCGTTACTGATCAGTTGAAATCAAATGAGTTGGTGATGACTATTAAAGATGAGTTGAAAATAATGTGGCCGCTTAATAAGGATTCAACAGATGTAGTTGATATCGATAATGGTGTTATCGACTGGGAAAGTGCCAAAGGTGCGACTCAATACATAGTTCAATTGTCAGAAGTCGAATTAAGAGCCAGTGGCTCAACCTCTAGGCCCGTCAGTTATCGGCATGTTGTTGGTAAGACTTCTCTTGCCTTGAATGAGTACCGAACGATTCAATCTTCTGATGAAGCTAAAACCTATAGTGTTTCTATTTATGCTTTCGATGGTGAAAATCGTTATCTAAACCAGTCAAAAAGATTTCATAGTCAAGGTTTATTTGAATTGGATAATCACTTGATGATTTTGAATGATTATCAGAATTCTTCATTTTCAAATATGCAGGAGTACTCAGATAATGATATTGAACAGGTGATGGATAATACAAAACGCATTAAAGCCATTGATGTGTTAATAGAAGAAGGCCTGCTCAATGAAGCAGAAGCGTTGATAACAAAAGTTAATGGTAAATATGAGGAAGGGAAACTAGAAGCTGTGAAAGGTTACTTAGCGGCTGAGCGCGGTGATTGCGTGTCTGCTAATAAACTATTTAACTTGGCGCTGAAAGTAGGTGATAACAGTTGTGTGCCAAAGCGATATAGAGAGTCATGTAATTAATCGATTAGTAATAAAAGGAGCCAGAGCCCTTTTATAGAATAATATGGGACAGACCATACAATAAAGGGGGTCAGACTCCATTTATTTACTTTTGACTCAGTGTAGACTTTCGCATCGTTCCTTTTGATTAATAATATGAAATTTCGATTTCAACTTTTTTTAACTTTGCTTGTTATTTTTCTTTTTGTGCCTAGTCTGCATGCCGAAGATGATTGGGGCTCAAGCTATAATCTACTTCTAAAAAAGAAGATAAACCAAGAATGGTTTTTGCTTTCGCGTACTAATCTGGCAACACGCAATGATAATGATCAAGTTTTTCTTGGATATACCGGCGCCACCCTCGGTTATCAAATCAACAAACAATGGAGCGTTCGTGCCGGCTACCGGCTTGCACGCTTTAGGATTGGTGACGATTGGCGCACGGAAAGGCGACCTATGGTCGAAGCTTATTATGGCAGCATGCATAATGGCTGGCGATTAAGCAGCCGCTCGCGCATCGAGTTTCGTCAACCGAATTGGCGTGAAAATGATGTTCGCCTGCGTCAAGAATTTACAGCAACTGCGCCTTTCAAACTCACACGTTTAGAAATGCAGCCCTTTGTGGAAAATGAATTATTTTACAGCACCCGCAATGATTGGGTTGAAGCCAATTGGACCACGCTTGGGTTTTCTTTTTTCCCGATTGATAATACAAAGTTCAAAGCGGGTTATCGCCATAACCGACTTCGCATTCAGGGAGATTTCATTACGCGTCACACTTTGGTGATTGGTGTGAATGTCTTTTTTTAACAATAAAAGGGGTCAGAGACCTTTTTTGATTATATTCTTTAGTAGTAGCTTGTTTGGCTGGTTGGCGAGTAAAAAATAAATGAAGTCATATGCTTTAAGGAGTAATGGTAGATCAAGTTTTGCTAGTGTTATGTACCGAGTAATCTGAGGCTAGCCAGTACAAGTCGTTAGTGATATTTCTGATTATGGTACTCTTGTACGATAGATAAACAAAATATGAGATAAGAGTTAACAATGAGTGAATACAAAGTTAATGTTCAGGATGTAATGAGAAAAAAGCAGGCGCAAGAAATGGTGCAGCCAGAGCTGATGAAGCTCGCGAATAAAATGCCAGAGATGTTGCCAGAAGATTGGAGTTATGCACTATTAACTATGCCTTTTGAGGGCAAGTTTCAAGGCTTAATTGAAGAACCGTTTTGTATGACAAATGGCGATTGGGAAGTTTGGTGCAATATTATGGAAGAGTTTATTAAATTTTGTCGTGAAAATAACTATATGCGTGATCGCGGAAAAATAGAGTAATAAATAAAGGGGTCAGAGCCTTTTTATTTAAGTTGTTTTCAGTAATAAATAGAGTTGACTCGAATTTTTTTCTAGCTTTATATCAATGACTTATCCATCCCTTATTTTGATGGTCTAATATTTTAAGTCTATTGAATGTCTGCTAACGATCCAAAGCAGACGTTCACTTAACTAGCAGCTAATACCAATAAATCAGTGCTTTTCCCAATATTAATATTCCATTCGAGCGCCGTGAAAATGAACTGACTTGAGCATCATGTTAAGCTCTTAATATCTATGACCATCTTAGAGGAGGAATTATCAAACCACGCAAACGCATACAGTTTCCACGTCAAGAAGCAAATAACTTAAACCAAGACGAAGCATTTTTCTTTTTGCAAGAATATGATAATAAAGAAAAAATCCGTTTCCACGATTACGATAAAATTTACAATATCCCAGGGCTTTACGAGCAGATCTTCTATGATCGCTTGAAATGCGTGTCACCAAGCAAAGTCAGCTCGATACTTTATTCAACAGTTAATCAAACAGTAGAAAATTTTTCAGAGCTATGTGTTCTTGATTTGGGTGCAGGTAATGGAATGATGGGTGAGGAGCTTAAAAAGCATGGCGTCGCTAGACTAATTGGAGTGGACATAATTCCTGAGGCTTACGAGGCTACACTACGCGATCGACCAGGGCTATATGATTCTTACTATATTGAAGATTTTTGCAGTTTAAAGGCTGACGTAAAAGAAGAAATAGAACAATGGCATCTTGATTGTATGGTAGCAGTGGCTGCACTTGGATTTGGAGATATTCCCACAAAAGCATTTATTGAGGCATTTAATATCATTAAAAGTGAAGGATGGATTGCATTCAATATTAAAGAAACATTTTTAGATACCTCTGATGACTCTGGGTTTTCACGCATGATTAGAGAATTAATATTTTCAGAGTATTTGGATATCTATCATATTGAGCGTTATAGACATCGTAACTCTATAGAGGGTGAACCTTTATTCTATTTCGCAATCGCGGGCAGAAAGAATGCTGATGTACCAAGTGAGTTCTTGACATCAAAAGATCTCTTGTAACAATAATTTTTTATGACCGCTATTGAGCCGAAAGCAGACATGTTATATAGAGAAACATGACCATCTCTCAATGTTTACAGTTAATATGTCGACATAGTTTATAATTCTGTAAGTGTCCCAGAGCAATTACACTAACACCTATTAAAGTAGCAATGCTTTCTCCATCATGACCAAGAAATTCATGTCCGTAGGCTGCGGTAAAGATTAATATACTTATTCCAATAAAACCAAGAATGGCGACAAGCCAGCTTTTGTGCTGCTTGCAACCCATCGTCAAGGCGACAAGACTTAGTGGAATTACACATATTAGCAGCCACATATGAAAAGATTCTTGTCCAAAAATCGTTGTTCCTATAGCTGGGAACACGCTCAGTATTACCGGCAAAAAAAGACAGTGGATGGCGCAAAGGGCGGAAGTTGATACCGCAAATTTATCCAGGAGTAATGAATTTCTTGGTAGACTGATCATAGTAAAAAGCAAAATGTGTAATGTTATATTATAACACTATTTGCATAATATTCAACTTGTCTTTATATGATTTTGGAAGTTATTAGCTGTAAGAAGAGATAATAGTTATCGCTTTGAAAGACCGAAAAAGCAACTTTTCTTCGATTATGGATCGAACTAAATTCGTCAATGCGTCATGACTCTATTCGTACATCCTGTGTTCACTTCCATCTCTTTAGCTTGCGGTTTTATATGAACTTTTAGATCGTTGAGGATCTAAGTTGGCGTATTATTTTTAATTGCTTAACGGGAGTGTAACTATGTTAAAGAAGTCTGATTTAAAACCTATCACTACAGCGATTGGTGCCGTGTTTGTAACCAGTGCGCTAATGACATCAACTGCAACAGCTGAAGATAGCCCATTTCAAATGACTGATTTGTCTTCGGGTTATATGGTGGCCGATGGTCATGGTGACAAGAAGATGTGTAAAATGAAAAAGATGAAAAAGATGGATGCTGATGGTGATGGAGTTGTTAGTAAAGATGAATTTATGGCGCATGCGGAAAAGAAATTCTCCCGCAAAGATAAAGATGGTGATGGAGTGATTAGTGCTGAAGAAATGAAGAGCATGAAAAAGCATAAAGAAGGAAAGTGCGGCGAAGGTAAATGTGGAGAAGGTAAATGTGGAGAAGGTAAATGCGGTGAAAGTAAGTCTGATAGTTAATTTTCTGCATCATTAGGTTGTAAAAAGGTGGACGTAAGTTCGCCTTTTTTGTGGGCAACACAATTGGGAAACAAGGGGTAAAAGAGGTCAGAACCTTTTTAAGATGTCTATTTATAACCATAACGTCTATGTTACCAGGCGTCATATGATTACCATTAGTCTGTTTGCTTCTATTATTTAATGATCAGCTTATTAATATACTAGGCATATTATTTATTGGAATGTTTCATGGAATATATCTTTTTGGCGGTGGAGTCTTTGTTTTCAGAGCTGTTCTCTATGTGGGTACTGCTTGCCATTGTTTTAATGTTGATAGGCTTATTCTTAATAGTGGCCATGACCTATATGCGTCTGTTTGGAATACGTGTACCTGGCAAGGTGGTAGGTGCAATTAATCAAACCAGAGTCAAAAAGAAAATGAGAGATGGTAAAGAAGTGGAAAAGGTAAAACACACGCTTTACCCAGTGTTCCAATACACCATGCCCAATGGGGAAGTGGTGACGACCTTAAGTAGCGAAGGTGGAACGGGAACATTGAGCTATGTGACAGGACAGGATGTTAATTTAATCGTGTCACCAGCCAAAGACTATCACGATGTTTATGACGCTAGTCGTCATGGAGCGTTCATCTTGGGGCTTGTGCTTATTGCATCCGGGCTGGGCATCATTTATATGGTAGGTCAATTATATACAGCCTTTGGTATGGGACTTATCTCACTAGGTGTGGCAGTGATATTGCTGGTCTATAGAATCATCAGCGACAAAAAAGATAAATTCAAAGTCAGAGATAGTTTGAGAAAACAACACAAAGAGTTTGATCCACTAGAGGTTAAACCTGTCGAGAGTTTTAAGACGTCATAAATAGTTATTGAGACAGACTTGATTAATCTTCTCAGAACTTTTTTTGTAATTTCTAGAGTGCATCCAAAGAATATGATGCTTATTTGCTCAGCATAATGTTGTCTGCGCCCTTAAGACAATAATTTTTTCGGAAAATGATGATTGCATAGTGTAGCAAATAATACTACAATCGTAGCAATTATTGCTACATTATGAGTTTATGTCTCTATCACTCGCAGATTTGCTTTTTAAAGATTACCGAAAACGTGTGTTGGGATTGCTGTTGCTGCATCCTGATAAGCGTTATCACGTGCGTGAAATTGCCCGTCTGACAGGGACGATGCCTGGTACCCTCCATAAAGAACTTAAGCGTTTGGAGGGAGTCGGCATTCTAATGAAGGAATCTATTGGCAACCAGCTCCAATATTATGCAAACACAGACTGCATAGTTTATGAAGAGCTGGCGAGTATCTTGCGTAAGACATCGGCTGTGGTTGATGTGCTGGTTGATGCTTTGTCGCCGGTGAGTGCTGATATTGAAGTTGCCTTGGTGTATGGGTCAATAGCAAGTGGTAAAGCAGAGTCGGCAAGTGATTTGGATCTGTTAGTTATTGGCGAAGTTCAATTGAGTGCTATGGTAAAGTTGTTGCAACCAATTGAAAAAGCACTCGCACGTGAAGTGAACCCTAAAATTTTTACTGGAAAAGAGTGGCAAGCATTAAAAAAGAACAAAGAAGTTTTTTATAAAGAGGTGAAAGAAAACCCTAAATTGTTTGTGATTGGAACCGAGCATGAGCTTAGATAATCTAGTTGGTCGCACGCTAGAAAAAATTTCACCTGACAAAAATGCGATTGAAAAATTAATTCGTGCTGCGGAAAGAAATATTGCGGATGCTTATGTTAAAGAAGTGAGCTCTGAAAATCGCTTTGATGCAGGTTACAAAGCGATTATGCAAATAGCCAATGCTGCTTTGCAAATGAATGGTTATCGCACATTAACTAGTAAACCTGGTCATCACCAAACAATGATGCAAAGCTTGTCGAAGACATTAGATATTGAAAATGATGTGATCATTGTGTTAGATGTATTGCGCAAACAAAGAAATGGTGCGGACTATACAGGTGATATTGTACCTGAGTCTTCAGTTGGCGAATGTATTGCCAAGGCAGAGTTCCTATTAGATATTATAAAAAAGAATTTGTAGGGATAAGGTAACAGTTCCTTAAAGTAAAAATAGGGTTAGACTCTTATTTTTATCTTAATCTGAGTGGGGGAGTTATTGATGAAAGTACAGGAGTTAGTGGGAGTAAAGAAAGGTAAAAAAGTCTGAGCTTTCCTATATTCTCCTTATTTAATATGAACGTCGCGTCCATGCGACGTAGAGCTTATTCACACGTCCTGTGCTCAATTGCTTTGCTATTCCTTTCAGTATCGAGTGAAAATTTAGTCGACGATGAAAGGAAGGATAGTCATAGCACATATAGACATGATCACCTCCTCTTCAATTGTTTGTACGCTTTCAATCTAATCTTTATTTCAATGGCATGCAAGGGCTTGAAGATGTACAAATGTTGTTAGTACAAGACAAGGGCATTAGGGTAATCTGGGTGCTTTATAGTAATTCTTTTGTATTAGTAGGAGCCTTTTGTTATGACATCTAAATCAACTGCTTTGTTATTGGGTGGGCTATTGCCTGCGCTCATCTATGGAGGTTCTGCTGTTTTTCAGAAGATGAGCACGAATCTTGGTATTAGCTTATCAGCTTATCTTGTTGCGACCGGGGTGGGGATTGTACTGGTGGGTGCGGCTTATTACTGGGTAGATGATGCATTTTCTTTTTCTTTAAAATCGGGATTGTATGCTGCTTTATTTGGTGTGACCTGGGGTGTTGCGACGGGACTGGTAGCTTATGCTTTGTTGAATTTTGAGATATCTATTTCGCAATTAGTCCCATTGTATAACATGAATACATTGGTGGCCGTGTTGCTGGCCTTGGTAATATTTAGCGAATGGAAAGATGTTAATACTATTAAGCTGCTATGCGGTTCGGCACTTATTGTTGGTGGTGCGGTATTGGTTGCCAATGCATAACGATGGATTTTTTTGCGATCGAACGAGTTAAGGCTTGATATTTTAAATCCTATATCGTGAGATCGAAATAGGTTACTCAATTACCATAGAGACAACAGGTCTATCTTCCAATGTCCATTGATGCATAGAGCCATCGTAGAGTTTAACATTTTTATTGCCAAGTATTTCATGGTAAACAAACCAACCACCAGAGGCCATATGGCCGCTATTGCAGTAGGTGATCACATCTTTTTGGTCATCAATACTCAAAGCGCTAGATAATTTTTTCAATTCGGTAACAGGTGAAAATTTAACAGGTGTAGTACGAGTTGAAATAAGATCTACTGGAAATGCTTTTGCACTGGGAATATGGCCTTTGGCTTTAGCTTTGCCGCTCTTAAACGTTCCTAAGTATTGGCCAAGTGGACGCACGTCAACAAGCTGAATCGCATCATTTTCTATCGCTGACTGAACATCATCGCTACTGGCAAATAGGTTGCTTTCTTCTGTTGATGCTTGCCAGTTGCCAGCAGTATGGTTTTCTAATGAGGTTTCAATGTCTCGCCCATCAATTAACCATTGTGCAGTGCCGCCGTTTAAAATTGAGACCTTGTCATGGCCGAAATATTTCATTTGCCAATACATGCGTGATGCCATCGTTAGGTCAAAACCTGATTCAGCATTCGTGGTAATGATCACGTGGCTATCTTGATTGACTCCTACCTGCTGCATGAGGGTTTCAAATTGCTCGCGAGTAACTACCATATGCTTAATTGTATTGCCGTCAATTAATCGATCGCCACGGACATTCTTATATAAAACTAACCGTGCGCCCGGAATGTGTCCGCCAACACGCAATAATGATGGTTTATTACTTGTTTGGTTTTTATCAAACATAGGTTTACTGACAAAACTTTTCTTGCTTGTTCTAACATCAAGAACAACTACATTCTTTGGTTGAGAGGCTAGCCATTCTGTTTCTACTAAAGGTGTGTGAGTGCTATTACTAGCAAATGCGTGAGATAGAGTGTGTAAAATCAGTAACGTAATAGTGAGGCGTAAAAAATTCATATGTAAGTCCAATGAATGATTGTTAAATTTTATGTGTTTTAACAGGAATCATTCAAATCTTAATCCTTTTATTGAGTGGGTTTACCAGATATTAGTGAATAGTTAGCTGTGGTTTCAGGGGCAGGTTGCTAAAAGTAATTGGTAGTAGGGCACAGTTTTTTTAGCCTATAAGATTAATATATCACCCTAAAGATAAACGAGAATAATTTGGGAAGGGAAGTGTAGGTGAGTGATATAGAGAGGGAAGATCTGAAGAATGAATGGTCCATCCTTCAAAATCAAGTTCATAGCTATGAGCAATATTCACTAGCGATTAAATTACTTAACATTGGATTATTAAGTGCAGCTTATATCTCAAGCAATATGAGTATTTTTGTGCTCTGTATGTTGCTGTTGCTATGGATACAAGATGCGATATGGAAAACCTATCAATCACGTATAGAGTGTCGATTATTGCAGATTGAAAATTGCTTATTAAATAACATTGATAAGCAAGCTTATCAGCTTAATAGTGATTATCAGAAAAATCGTCCCGGCAGTATTGCGTTAGTGAGTGAATATCTTCGTCAAGCGATTAGGCCTACAGTCGCTTTTCCTCATGCTGTGTTAATTGTTATATTTGCGTTATTCTTATGAAGTAATTTCTCAAAATAAAAGTCAATAACTTTCTGTTTTGTTGAGAGATTCAGTATCCTTTATGGTGAGTTTTAATTTTAATAAATGCTAGGTAAAGTCTCTTGATTGATTATTGTATTTGAGTATAGGAAATGAGTGACATTAAAGAAAAGGAATTATCTAACTGGCAAGTCGTAAAAAGTGTGCTTGCCTCTTTTGTTGGGATTCAAAGCAGTAAGAATTTAGAACGCGATGCTTCGAGTAATAGCATGGGTAGATTTTTTATTATTGCATTTGTGCTTGCGATAGCAATGCATGGTCTTCTGTATTTATTGGCTTTATATATTTCGTGGGTAACTGGGGTTGAGTAGAGAATAATATTATAAAAAGATAAATGGTCAAAAATTGCATTTTGAGAACTTGGTTCTATTCGGGAATTTTTTTTGAGTCCTATTGCACGGACAGTTTGAATGGATGAAATTATTATGTGTGCATGGCTTCTCACACCACTGTCTCTGCTGTTAATCGATTTACAAATATGTTTGTGCTTGCGGGTATTATAGCTTTAGGTGCGATTGGCATCGTTAACCTATTTTCTGAACGTATTGGTATGGGATTAGGGTTCGTTGTCACGGCGCTTATATTGCTTCGTGTATTTGTTTGGATCGAGAAATCGAAATCTTATGCTGCGCGTCGTTAGATATTAGTGTCTGATATTATTTTGCACTAAACTAATTTTCCCTTCTTTGCATAATATTGATTTAAACCAATTTTTTTTTTTGCGCTTTATTGATAATATTCAAAACTGACATGCGAGATGTATCGTCTATGTTAGTGTGAAATCAGGAAGAGATAAATTATATTTATCCCTGTGATTAAAATTATATATCTTGTTGATAAAATTTAACTATATCGAGTGAATAAGATTAGTACTTTTGAATTCATGGAGGTTTATGTATGTATTCAATGCGCGATAAGTTCGAAGAAATTTTGGCGCTTGCAGATATCCACGTGGCCGGCAATCGACCATGGGATATCAAAATCCATAACGAGAAATTTTATAGTCGTGTATTCTCTGAAGGTTCCTTAGCTTTAGGAGAGGGCTATATGGATGGCTGGTGGGATGCTGACAGCATTGACCAGTTTATCTGTAACTTGCTGAAGTTTGATATCGAATCGAAGGTCCAGCCATATAGTGTTTTAGCTTTAGCACTGCGTGCAAAACTAACTAATTTGCAGAGTATTGCTCGCGCATTTCAAGTGGGTAATGCGCACTATAATCTTGGTAATCGCTTATTTGAGATTATGCTTGATAAACGATTAACCTATACATGCGGTTACTGGAAAGATGCTGATGATTTAGATAGTGCACAAGAAGCTAAGCTGGATATGATCTGTAAAAAAATACAATTACGTGAAGGACAGCATGTATTAGATATTGGTTGTGGATGGGGTAGTTTTGCTAAATTTGCGGCTGAAAATTATGGGGCTAAAGTCACTGGCATAACCATCTCAAGTGAGCAGGCAGAGTACGCTAGTAAGCTATGTGAAAACTTACCCGTTGAAATCAGAGTGCAAGATTATCGATTGCTGACTGATAGCTTTGACCATATTGTATCAGTAGGGATGTTTGAACACGTAGGCAGCAAGAATTTTAATAACTATTTTAAGATAGCTAACCAATGTTTAAAGGATGATGGTTTATTCTTATTGCACACCATAGGTGGATTGGTAACAAAGCCTACCCCAGACCCATGGATACACAAGTACATCTTTCCTAATGGGCAATTACCTTCACTGACAGATATTAGTAAGGCGAGTGAAAAACTGTTCGTAATTGAAGACTTACATAATTTTGGAGCCTATTATGATAAGACTTTAATGACGTGGTTTGAAAACTTTGAGCAAGGCTGGCATGAGATAAAATCAGATTATAGTGAGCGATTTTATAGAATGTGGAAATACTACTTATTGTCATGTGCGGGAGCTTTTCGTGCCAGGGATATACAGCTGTGGCAATTGGTAATGTCAAAGCAGGGAGTAGAGGGAGTTTACGATAGAATTAATTAACTATAAGGAAGAATTATAACAGTTCAGATAAGAGAATTTTGGTTGACGTAATAGTTACGACTAAATTCTTAAGATTCGATACTAGTAAAACCTAAAACCAATTATAGTCATAGCCGTGTCAACTGAAATGTTTACACGGCTATGTAGAAGCTTATGGCTTTTTTGGTGTCGTATATGCTACTTCTTTTTGGAACGGCGTCCAGGTAGTGTCATACCCAATGTAGCCCTTTTCATTCGCTTGTTTCTGAGTCGTTTTTAGAAAACGTGACTCGCCTTCTGGGACTTGGGGCCTGGTTTTTTTTGCATCACTCATAAATCACCCTTCGATTTAAAAAATAGAAATTGTTCGAGCCGGGAAGTGTAACAAAATTGCCCCAAGGGATGGCAATTTTCTCTTTATACATAGTAAAAATATATCTATAGCGAGCAATCATTAGAGGTAATCTAGCAATATGGAGGCTAGTAAGTTGCTTAATATTTAACCTCTATCTGTAGCGTTATCGATAAATACCTATTATTGGAAAAATAGCCTCAATCCGCTGATGAAATTCGTCGTTTATAGCCAATGGAGTCAACTGCCTGAAAGTGCGAATACACTGTTTGCTCAGGGCGAGCAAGAGTCGCTATTTTGCTCTCGAATCTGGCTAGAGAGCCTAACAACCCATGCGTTGGCTGAGCATCAGTCACTACAGCTGTTTTGTGTGCTGGATGCTGACACTGTTTTGGCAATCCTGCCAATGATGAAAAGTCCTTGGGATGGCTTGAGTGCACTAAGTAATCACTTTACAACTCTATATTCATTGTTAATTTCCGATAACGACCAACAAGGTGCCATTCTTGCCTGTCTAGTCGAGGGTTTATCTCAGATGGCGCCTCAGGCGATTCGATTTGAACCTATTGATGATAATGATATCAATATGACCCGTTTGCGGAAATGTATGGAATCGTGCGGATTTACAAGTTATCCATACTTTCGTTTTTATAATTGGAGTCATCCAGTCAAGGGTCAATCATTCGATGAATATATGGCTAAGCGGCCTGCTAATATTCGTAATATGATTCAACGTAAGCAACGTAAACTCGAGCGAGAACACGCTTACGATATTCGACTTTATCAGGATATGGATATTGATCGCGCGCTTGTGGATTATCAGATGGTTTACCAGGCAAGTTGGAAAGCCAATGAGTTTTTTGCTGATTTTACGCCGAGTTTAGTTAAAAAATTATCTGCTATCGGTTGGGTGCGACTTGCTGTTCTATACATTGAACAAAAACCTGTGGCTGCTCAGATATGGTTTGTGGTTCAAGGTAAGGCGAGTATTTATAGACTTGCCTATGATGAGCGCTGGAAAAGCTATTCACCGGGGTCACTTCTGACTGGGTATTTAATGCAACATGTGATTGATGAAGATAAAGTAAAAGAGATTGATTTTCTGACAGGTAATGAGCGTTACAAGCAGGACTGGATGACAGTGCAAAAAGAGCGTTTAGGCGTACGTTTTGTAAAAAAAGTGGTGCAAAAAAATATAGTTAGTCGAATAACGCAGTTATTAAAAATTAAAGTCTAGTGCTTCTTTGTTAATTTCCAAACGGATCATCTGACAACATTAATATGATGTAGGGCGCATAGGTTAAAACAGCACCTTGGCTAGTTTCAAGTTTGTCAAAAACTGTTGCGACTTCAACCAATTTTGAGTGATCTTGCGGCGCCTGTTGGAGAGACTCTAATGCAGAAATGAAAGGTTGGATATCTTCATTGTGTACATAAGTTTGCAGCATATTAATAGAATGCTTGATACTTTCTACGTCGACTTTTTTGGTTTTGCTGATATCAGCAGGCGAAGTCTCACTGAACTCAGGAGGCTCCCCGGCAACATTATTATTTAATGCAATAGGGTTGGCGGCTACATTGATTCCAGAAATGGAGTTGTATTCTTCTAGGGCCTTTTGTTTGAGTTTATTAACGAAATTATTAAATTCAGTCACATTGGGTTTGGATAAAGCCAGTGATACCAATGGTTCTCCATTGACACGACTGACGAATTCCAAGTGTGTTCGAGTGATAACAGGTTCTGGATTAAGCACGGCAAGCGTGACGCTAAGCATCTCTTCTTTGACACGCGACTTGATGCGGATATTAATCTGATCATCGTCTAGCTCAAATTCATGGGTGGGTTTAAGTAAGTGCTTTTGAGTAAGTTTTAGGCTCATATTATTTATAGATTTGATCAGTTACATGCACCAATGGTATAGACTATTTTTGCAGTCCAGCAAAAACATCAAATTCCATTTTTGCTTTGACTTTAACAGCATCGACAAAGGCATTAAATTTTTCGACGTTAGGTTTGTTTAAGTATAGAGAAATCAGCGGTCCGCACTTTACGCGACTATGAAAATGTAGATGTGTTTTACTAATAACAGGCTCAGGGTTGAGTATAGCTACATCTATATCAAGTTGTTTTTTTCCTTTCAATAGACTGCTGGTTTTAACCTTGATCACATCGTCTATTAGCTCAAACTCTTGCGTGCCATGCAGTAAATGCTTTTGAATTAATTTGTGCGTCATAGTGGTCAGTGCTATTTTTTGATGGGCTGCTTTTAATGTTCAGTCTTGGACATGTCAATCATTTCAGAGACTTCCAGTGTGCCGTTAATTTCTCGAAACGGACATGATTTCGCTGCTTCAAGAGCAGCTTGCATGGATTCAAACCTGACGATGCTCATACCCGACATAAGCGTAGTGGTTCCAGGCTCGGTTTTTCCATCTGGGTGAACTGTATGGGTGTCTTTAAAAGGTATAGCGGGACTCACTACAGCATCGCCTAAAGCGGTTAACCAGCCTTGGTATTCCTCGAAGTGTTTCTTACCTTCTTCAGGGTTAGTGGGGTAATCACCTCCAAGGTATATGAAAATGTATTGTGGCATGACGAATATCCTCTCGTTTCTAACTGCTGATAATACAGCGTTCTTGTTATCGTGGTATTAGCTTAAGCGTTTTTGATAGATAATTTAGAGATACAGAATGCCATCTCTACGTTTATGTATTGCTGGCTGACCTTCAGTCACGCCGCGCAACCGAGCTTCGACGCGTATCGAATCCATCAGTGCTTGATCGACGATTTCTGGGTACAGTTTATAAAATCGTTCAACTTCAAGTGCATGTTTGCGTGCATTGATTTCCAGTTCAGCTCGATGTTGTTGATTCAGCCCATGTAGCATTAATAGGCGTGGAGACTGTCGTTGTAGATAGCGTTGACATAATTTAGCGCTGTTATTTTCTTCCCAGTCTTGCCTTAGCAATAGCGGTGGGAAAGAATCATCTTGTGTATCTTGTCGGGTGAACCACTGCGCCTTGGCGTAAAAGCCTGCACGTTCAGCAACTAGGCGCTCTACTTGATAATTAATTGGTGCGTATTCATCAGATATTTCTTCTTCTGATCTATCTATCGGCATCACTGCTGCGGGCAACGCAGTCCATTCTGCGCGTTCTGGAAAGGTTTTCTTTTGATCTTCCTCAGTACAGGAATAGATTAGCGCTAGCGGCGATTGATCCTTGCTATCAAGCAACCAATATTCAAAGATATCTTTTGCCGGAAATGGTAACTGGGCATCAGCGAGGTAGTGTAATAATTCCATAATGCGTTCGTCGATATCTTCATCATTCTCATTGCTTTTGTTTTGGTCCTGCAAAGAAGTTAATGCCTTTTGACGAATATCGCTATCTTTAATCATCGCGACTCGGAAATAGCGTTTAACATCTTGTTTATCATCACTTGAATCTAATGAATTATTTCGCGAATGTAGAAATTGAATTTCCCAGGTATCACTATCCAGAGTCAGCGCACGAGCTCTGTCAGATTCTACGATTTGCATCTGCCCTGAATAGGGGGGCATTAAACGTTGTGAGTAGGCCTTGATCAATGGGATGTACTTAAAAGTTATTCGCTTGGTTTGAAATCATAGAACATTCTATGCGCTATCACACTGCGCAAATCAATTTTAGGTTTTTCTATCCTGTACACGAATATATAAGCACCTTAAATTTGTAGTAACTTAACTAATTTTTTAGATTCGTCTCTTCGTTGTTCAGCCAGTTGTTGATAATTAGTTAATTCAGTCCCGGCAAATAATTCAGCGATGGCATCAAATTCGGAAACTGCTTTTAGCGCCATCTCGACATGATCTGATTCTGTTGCCAGCGCGTGCATGGCCGAAGCGCGATTGGCTGTGACCATTGCCCACATCATTGGCACATCATCTTTTGCTAATGCCTTTAGAGTTGCATCATATATAGGAATGGATTCTTCAAGAGATTGGATGTCTTCTTCGTGCTTGCCTAATGCTTGTAGAGTAGCAGCAAGGTTGTTTTGCGTGATGGCCCAACCATAGGCTGATTTATCCGGGGTACGTTCAGCCATCGCGTTACGCATCACGACTACTGCTTGTTCTAGTGTTCGTGCCCCTTTGCGATGAGTTCCCAATAAGCAAAGCACATTGCCGACACTGCACAATGCAGTTGCCCAATCATCTGGATGTTCATCTCTCTTTAAGCCAGTTGATGCTTGTTTAAAGATATCTGCGGCTTGTTTTAAAAACCCAGTGTCATCTTCAAGCTGCCCAAGTGTTTGCATCACAACGCCTAGACTGTATTGAGTGCTAGCCCATTCATATGGCATCTCTTCAAGGGTACGGACTTCCAGTGCTAGCTCATAAGACATCGCGGCTTGCTCAAGAAAATGTGAGCTACCACTACGTTGTCCGATAAAGCCCATTATATCGCCAATGTTGTGATGAATAGCAGACCACTTTGCAGGATCTTCTTCTTTATCCACCATCATTTGCAAACCCTGGAATAACTCGATGGCTTGCTGAAACACATGCGCACCACCCAGTCTTAATTCTCTAACATCGGCGGTGTCGGCTAAAGTTTTTTGTGAATTAGCCCACTCAATGAGTGTTTCTTTATTCGGGGCTATCTCAAAGAAAGTTTCACCATAACGATCAATCGCTTGAGTGAGTGCTTTACATACCGGTGAGTCGCTATCAAGTAGCTTGATAATATGCGATGCCTTGTTTTGGAAACGCCATACGATTGGTACGTCCAGCCCCGGGGTTAAAAGCGTTTCAGCATATAAGTTATGAGGCAAATTAACACTCCGTGTTAGGGGGGGGATAAATTAATTAATAGGTTCTACGCGCTGGCCTTTGCCAACGATCTCACTGATATCTGGTTCAGCATTAACTGGGCCGCCCACTTCAATTTCTTCCGGTGTTGCATCGCGTACAGTGAGAATTTCAAGTTTGAAAATAACTTCTCTTTCACAAAGTGGATTATTACCATCAATGGTCACCGATTTTTCATCAACTCTGGTCACTAGGAAACTCTTTGTTTGACCTTGATCATTTTCCATTAAAATCGACATACCCACTTCACGGTATTCTTCGGGGACGTTATCAATATGATCAGTAAACACTAGCGACTCATCGCGAGGGCCGTATAAGGTATTGCAGTCTATGGGTGCGTCAATGACGTCACCAGCAACTTTGCCTTCCAGTGCTGACGTTACCTGTGGTGCAAATGCTTCAGTAATACCATGAATATAGCCAATAGGATATTCGACCGACGTCAGTATCTCATTAGATTTTGAATCGATGATTTTGTATGTCAATTCAACAAGTTTTCCATTTTCGACAATATCTTTAGTTGTTTCATTCATGGTCGTATTCCTGGCCGTAATTTACGCTATCACTTGTGGGTTAAATCAAAAAATAGCTGCAGCAAAAATTTTAATTTCTTCACGTTCGTAGCCAAGGACGAAACGTCCAAGCCATTCACCTTCTTTTTTGGTGCTTCTTACGCGATATAAAATTGTAATGTGTTCTCCGCGACGAATAATGCCAAGGAAATCGTAATCAGTTTGAAGGTTTCTGGTGAGTTCACTTTTTGCGAATTGTTTTCCTACTTCGACTTCATTCAAACCGATCAGTAAGTCATAGGAAAAGTTACGGATAAATTTGCCATACTCACCTTCGTTAGAATACTTGATAAGGTCGTCCCACATTGGGTTGGCTATGGCTAGGATTTCTTCGTCGGTTTTATCGATTATGTTCATATCAGCTCTATTGATAAAGGATAAAAGGGGTCAGTACCCTTTAAATTCTTTAATAATTTTTTAAAGGGTACTGACCCCTTTTTATCTTTAATTTTAAACGATCTTTAAATAAAAAAAAGACCAACAGTTTTGCTGTTGGTCTTTTTAGTTAAAGCTGTGAAGTACAAGAGGCATCGAATATCGAGTACCTCTTGTCGTCAAGATTACTTACGCAACCTTTTCCTCTTCATCACTTATTAAGTGATAGCAAGGGGCTTTTTCCATGGTGTACTCACCAGTTTTTGGATCACGACGTGAAACAGTTAAGACATGCCAGTTTTGGTCATCCAGTTTCATCGCGTCACCACGGTAGTAGTAACCAGGCCAACGAGTTTCCTTGCGGAATAAAGTGTGCTGTAACACAGCTTCAGAAGAAAGTTGACGATGCTTCAATTCCCATGCGCGAAGTAGCTCATGGATATCTTCTGCAGCAATCTTCTCTAGATCTTCCTCAAGCATCTTCATTTTCTTAAGACCGATGTTAAGCAATTTGTCGTTGGTCATGTAGCTAACTGTTACACCGCCAGCGTACTCGTCCATTAGCTTTTGCAAGCGATCAAGACCCTGACGTGGGTTGATGTAGTTAGGGTTAACTGAACCAGCAGTGATCTCATTGCGATAGATTTTGTAGTGTTCCATCGGCTTGAAGATTTGTTTGCCGCGTCTATCAATCTGCTCTTGAGATACTTTGATGCCTTCCGCTTTACCATCGTCGATGTATTTGCAAGCAGCCTTAGCAGCCAAGCGACCTTCTGTGAAAGAGCCGGAAGAAAATGCGTGTGGTGTTCCACCAGCAGCATCACCTGCGCCGAATAGACCTTCAACAGTCGTCATGCGGTTGTAACCCCAGAAGTATTCTTCTGGTGATAAGTCTTCAGGACCTGATACCCATGCACCACAGCCTGTCGCATGTGAACCCATGACATATGGCTCTGAAGTAGTTAGTTCAGGATTCTCGTACTTAGGATCGACGTCAGTTGCTGCCCAAAGGACGGCCTGACCAACTGTCATACCTAAGAAGTTATGCCAGCCAATTTCTTCAAGATGAGGATCTTGGAACGCTTCCATGGTAACCATGTGAATTGGTCCGCGGCCTGCGTTTACTTCGTTGATGAATGCATGGTTACGCAAACAAGTTGGAATTGGCTTATGAGATAAATGCTGACCTTCTGTATCTAGGTATTCTTTACCGACCATTTTCGACAATTCAGGGAACCACTTTGATTCATACTCTTCGCCGACACCATTCTGTGTATAGGTTTTGAGGTGGAGGAAGTAAGCACCTACTGGACCGTAGCCGTCTTTGAAACGTGCTAACACAATACGATTTTCCATCTGTGTCATTTTCGCGCCAGCTTCAATTAACAAACCATACGCTGAACCTGATGACCAAGGTGCATACCAGACACGACCTGCACCTTCACCCACAGAGCGCGGCTTAAAGATGTTTGACGCGCCGCCAGCGGCACAGATAACAGTCTTAGATTTGAATACATGGTAGTCGCCAGTACGCACGTTGAAACCAACAGCACCCGCAACACGATTTTCTTTTGCATCATCCATTAATAGATGGGTAACGCAGATACGATTGAATACTTTGTCTGCTGATTTTTTTGCTGCTTCAGCTACGATAGGCTTGTATGACTCACCATGAATCATGATCTGCCAACGACCTTCGCGCTGATATGCACCGGTCTTAGGGTCACGCATTAATGGCAAACCCCATTCTTCAAACTGGTGAACCGCTGAATCAACATGGCGAGCCATATCAAATAGCAAATCTTCACGAACCATACCCATCAAATCCATACGCGCATAACGTACGTGATCTTCAGGATTGTTTTCACCGAAGCGTGTTCCCATGTATGTATTGATCGCGTATAGACCCTGTGCAACTGCACCCGAGCGGTCCATGTTTGCTTTTTCAGCAATAACAATTTTCTTGTCCTTGCCCCAATATCTAGACTCAAAAGCAGCACCCGTACCAGCCATGCCAGCACCGGTAATCAGAACATCAATGTCATCTTCAATTACAGTTTTATAACCCATTAGTAGTAAACTCCTTCTTTCAACTTCAAACCGTTAGACTCAAGCGTGTGTAGTCCACCATCGTCCATACGAACGTATTTTGGCTCGTTATAAAGTAACTGGCTATCAACCATATCTTTGCTAGGAGCAGATTCGTCAGCCAATTGAGGAATTGCTGTGCCCCAAGGTTTAGTAGTGATCGGCGCTAGCAGGTTCATGTCTTTTTTGCCGTTGCGGAATTTAATGCGCCAGGCAATAACACCTTTCTCTTCATCACGAATTACTCGTACTGAGTGACCTAATGGAGCGAAGTCAGCATAACCACGAACGTCGATAGCATTATGTGGGCAAGCCTTAACGCAGGAGTAACACTCCCAGCACATGTTTGGCTCGATGTTGTAAGCACGTCGGGTAGTAGTGTCGATATGCATGATGTCTGAAGGACAGATATCAACGCAATGTCCACAACCATCGCAACGAGTCATATATACAAAAGTAGGCATAATAATTCTCTCTTATAAAATTTAGTAATGGCTAGGGGCTTCGCGCTTGATACCTTGCCCCATGTAAGGTGGATTTGTGCCCATATATTCTGGGATATCCGGATATCTTGACTGAACTGCAGGATCAGATAAATCTCCGACTTCCGGAAGATTCTCGAATGATCCATCCGCCTTAGTAGTACGTTTCTGGTATGCAGCTGCAGGCTTAAAAAACATGTGAGCAAATTTAGACCAGAAAACTGTGCTGAACAAGGTCGTACTGGACACAATGAACAGTACAAAGAAGAGCATATTTAGTAATCCGCCGCTGGCGAGAGTGCCAGACCATAACAAGGCAAAAGTACCTGTAGTTAAGAGTGAAACGATGAAAATGTCTCCGCGGCCATTAAAGTTGTACCACTTAACACCTTCTGAAGCGACGTCTACGCGGATGAAGAACCAAAACCAGTAGCCACCTAAACAGAGCATAATAGCGCCAATATGCCACATAGAAGTGAGTGCTGTAGGAGCAGTCGCCTGTGATGTGTAGCCAAATATTAACCATGCAGTTGTTGCGACGAAAATAATGAATCCATACATGGTTAGCAAATGCGATAGTCGACGGCGTGTGCTTTGAAATTCACCAGAAGTTAAGACTTCATTGGCGACAGTGGCGACGGCTAGTGATACTTTTTCGCCTCCGCTGATAGTGCGTATAGCATTTTGTTTTGCTTTTTCTGCGTTTTCGAAAAAATACTCTGCGCTTTTTTTGTGCATCATATCGAGAACCGTGCCAACGATTACGAATATAAACATAAGTACTACGTAACCTTGCATGATTTCTGGGGAAATATATGCTGATAATTCAGCAAAAGGGTTGGTTTGGAACATTATTTTGCGCCTCCTGACAATAATGTTATTTTTTTGTGAGGGTGAGTGTGATGCTGAATCAGGAACAATACAACAAAAATTAAGTTATGCCTGATTTAAGTAAACTTATGAGGGCGGCTATGTTTTGGCTTTCTATATATAGAAGTATAATTGCCTATCTACATTGATATACAACAAGTTTTACCGACATATCCTTTATTAGCATATTGATAAAATCAAATATTAATAATTTCTAATACTCTTGCTGAGATTGGCAATCTGGAGATGAGCGGTCGGCGTCTCAATATTAGATAAAATGGCTTGAATCTGGAAAAGAAGTCCTGCTGCTAATAAGCGAAAGAACGCCTTTTTGAATCTAAGCGGTAAATATAGCGGGTATACTTAGCTCATGAATTTATTCATGGCATACCTAGAAAAAATGCGTGGAGGCAAGCAGGCTCCCCTACGTGCACCTATGCATGAAATATTTTGGTCAGCATTGGGCGCATTTATAGGTATTTATTCAATATATTATATTGGTCATTATCAAGCGCTAAAGCTTGTCGATTCATTATTTCTTGTTGGTTCCTTTGGCGCCACAGCTGTACTCGTGTACGGCATACCTAACAGTCCTTTCTCGCAGCCACGAAATATTATTGGTGGTCATATTTTTTCAGCGATAGTTGGAGTCAGTTGTGCACTATTATTCAGTGCAAAACCATCGCTAGCTGCGGCAATTGCAGTGACATTGTCTTTAGTCTTGATGAATCTAACGCGGACACTTCATCCGCCTGGAGG
This sequence comes from uncultured Gammaproteobacteria bacterium, assembly GCA_938074525.1. Lineage (GTDB taxonomy): Bacteria > Pseudomonadota > Gammaproteobacteria > UBA4575 > UBA4575 > UBA1858. Next base: position 133 of record CALJEX010000073.1, on the reverse strand, counting down.
AGCAACTGCACTCATAGCCGTGATAGGCAGTGAACAAATACACGAGATGGCATACATGTTTGTACTAACGCCTATCGCCACAGGTGCTGTCATTATGTTGGTGGTGGCAGTGTTGATTAATAATCTTTCACCT
>CALJEX010000072.1 GCA_938074525.1 uncultured Gammaproteobacteria bacterium | reverse complement strand
TATGAAAGAGAACGTGAACGATTTGAAACAGCAGCTCCTGAAATTCCTTTTTTTGGCGACCCGAGTCAACGTCAGAAATTCTACAATACTGGCTATATTAGTGAATATCGCGTCGGATTATTTGATCAATTATTTTTCAATGCATCAATACGCCACGATGACAACAGTCAATTCGATAATCGCGTCACTCATCGATTATCAGCATCCTATACACCTAATTACCTAACTACTACTTTTCATGCTTCATATGGTACGGGAGTAAAAAACCCTGGATTTGTAGAATTATTTGGATTCATTACCGAAGATTTCATAGGCAACCCTGACCTTAAGCCTGAAAAATCTGAAGGCTGGGAAGCAGGGGTTACACATGAGTTTTCAGATAACTTTGAAGTAAGCGCCACCTATTTTTCAGAGGATTTGGAGGATGAAATTAATGGGTTCTTTGATTTAGGCGGTGGATTTTCTACTGCAGTAAATTTAGAAGGTAAAAGTAATCGTAAAGGTGTAGAGCTTACGTTCAATGCAAACCTATTCCCTAGTTTTGATTTAACTGGCGCCTATAGTTATACCGATTCAACTCAGCCAGATTCGACAGGGAGAACCACTGAAATTAGAGTTCCTGGAAACACAGCAAGCTTGATTGGCAATTATCGTTTCCTATCAAACAAAGCTAACCTCAATCTTAAAATTAATTATGTTGGCGATCAATTTGATAATGATTTTGGCGTGTCCCCATCTGCTCGAGACTCTCTTCATGATTACACATTAGTGAATATCGCAGGCCGATATCAAATTAATAATTGGATAACCTTAGAGGCTCGCATAGAAAACTTACTCAACACAAGTTATCAAGATATTGTGGGTTACGAAACCCAAGGCATCAATGCTCATATTGGTGTCAATTTTCAAAACAATCTATAAGTAAAACTCGGCTCATGGATAAGAATCCCAACCCACATGTAAATGATTTGCCCATGCTGGTTTATGGCTTAATAGTATTAACTATTATATCTAGATTATTCCCGCATCCTTTCAACTTCACATCTGTAGGCAGCTTAAGTTTATTCGCTGGCGCTTTTCTTCCACTTCAAGTGGCATGGATAGTCCCTATATTTACGCTTTTCGTCAGCGATGCGATGACAGGTTTCTACAATCCAGTAGTCATGGCATTTGTTTATATTGGCTTTGCTTGCTGTACTTTAATCGGACGATCAATATTAGCGCGAAGCCAGAACCCCATTAGATTGTTTATTTCTTCTTTATCCAGTGCCATCACATTCTTTATCATCTCTAATTTTGGAGTATGGATATGTGGAGACTATTACCCAATCACTATAGATGGTTTAGTGAACTGCTACTTACGCGGTATTCCCTATTTAAAAAATACAATTGCTGGTGATGTTCTCTATAGCTTTTTCTTGTTTGGTAGTTATCAATTAATCCGCACAGCACTCTCTAAGACCCATACCACTTATGCAAAATAATAAAATGCGGATCGTTTCATTACTCCCAAGTGCAACTGAAATTTTATGTCTATTAGGCTTAGAAGATAGCATTGTTGGAATCACTCATGAATGTGATTTTCCAAAAAGCATTCGCCACTTACCTATTGTTACTAAAAGCAAAATAAGTCATTCCTTATCCAGTCTTGAAATAGATCAGAAAGTACGCTCAGCACTAATTGATAACAATGCTCTATATTCTATCAATCTTCCTTTACTAGATGATCTTAAGCCAGATTTATTAGTGACACAGTCACTCTGCAATGTTTGCGCTGTTGATAAAAATGAAGTTATATCTGCTGCTGAAAAAATTATCTCAAAGCCTAAAGTTATCAACCTTGAGCCAACCTCACTTTCTGATGTTTTTAAAACAATTGAACTAATTGCCGAAGAAACAAGCACTCAGAATATCGCCAAAGACAAAATCAGTGATATGAAGAGTCGAATTCAGTTGGTCCATAACGCACGCATAAATCAAAAACCACCTATTCGTGTTGTATATTTAGAGTGGATAGACCCTTTATTTAGCTCTGGACATTGGATTTGCGAAATCATCCAATTAGCAGGTGGAATTGATTGCCTGGGAGACAAAGATCAGCCTGCTAAAACTATTCACTGGGATACTGTGCTAAAAATTGACCCTGATGTTTTGATCGTTGGTTGTTGTGGTTACAATCTCAATAAAACTATGCATGACATTCCCAAGCTGAAAAGTCTACCCGGCTGGAAATATCTCCAGAGCGTTAATTCTAATCGAGTTTTTGCGGTAGATGGCAATTCGTACTTCAGTCGACCATCACCACGATTAATAGATAGTTTAGAATTACTTGATCACATGCTACATTCCAACACAATAAATCATTCAGACCCTAGGTTTAAAGTAATTGATTAATTCATGAGTAACCGCTTAACAAAAATTTATACTAGAAATGGTGATGATGGCAGCACTGGTCTTGCAACAGGTGAGCGTGTTGGAAAAGATTGTTTGTTAATAAAAGCTCAAGGCGACTTAGACGAATTGAATTCTAATATTGCATGTATTAGGGCCCATCAAACAAACAAAACTATCGAAACATTATTAGTCGCCATACAACACCACCTATTCAATATTGGTGGAGAATTAAGCGCACCTCAGTGTAAATTCATAAATTCAAAGGATACTATCTGGCTCGAACGTTGGATCGATTTCTTCAATCAGGATTTAACTCCGCTTAAAGAATTCATCCTTCCCAGCAAAGATGTTGCGGTAGCACATTGCCATGTTACTCGTACAGTATGCAGACGCGCCGAAAGAAGTCTAATTGAGTCAGCCCGTGAAAATGAAATACGCACCGAATTAATCCAATATGTCAATCGCCTTTCAGATTTACTATTTGTTCTGTCACGCATAATAGAATTAGATAGAAATTGCGCTTCCACGTATTGGAACAAAGATCTTATATTACCTGAGCCTGATTGATATAAGATCCTCATGATGCGTATTGGAATTGATTTAGGCGGCACCAAAATCGAAGTGTTAGCGCTGGATTCGCATGGTAAAGAATTATACCGTCACCGCGTTAATACTCCTCGCAACAATTATCCTGAAACTTTAGAGTGCATTCATAAGTTAGTAACTTCAGCTGAGAAAAAATTGAAGTGCACATGCAGTATTGGCATATGCACACCCGGCTCGATCTCACCAGCTACTAGCTTACTGCGTAATAGCAATTCGATTTGCTTAAACAATCAACCATTCAAACAAGACTTAGAAAGTATTTTAGGGCGCGAAGTACGCATTGCTAATGACGCTAATTGTTTTGCGCTCTCTGAAGCCACTGATGGTTCAGCCAAAGATGGGGATATTGTTTTTGGCGTTATTATAGGCACGGGCTGCGGTGCTGGCATTGTAGTTAACAAGCGCATCATAGACGGACCAAATTCTATTGCAGGTGAATGGGGACATAACCCCTTACCTTATCCTGCTGACAATGAACTAGCATCAACACAATGCTGGTGTGGTAAACAAGGTTGTATAGAAACATTTTTATCAGGTCCTGGCTTCGCTAACAGTTACCAACTAGCTACCAATTTAGAAAAATCTAGCGAACAAATTGTTATTGATGCTGATTCAGGCAATGCCGCTGCAAGTACCGCACTATTCCAGTATCAGCAAAGAATGGCAAAATGCTTATCTAATGTTATAAATATTTTAGACCCTCATGTCATTGTGCTGGGTGGCGGCATGTCTAATATTGACTCATTATATTCAACAGTACCGAATCTGTGGCAACAATATGTTTTTTCAGATACTGTGGACACTAGATTAGTTGCGCCTATGCATGGCGATTCTAGCGGTGTACGTGGAGCAGCATGGTTATGGGATTAAATATGTTTAAAAATTTTGAACGCCCTTCATGGCAATGGCTAGCGCTAATAATTTTATTCCTCGCATTGAGCCGGTTAATCCCTCACGCACCTAACTTTACTCCATTGGGCGCTATGGCATTACTAGCAGGAGCATGTGTAAAAGATCTTAGAGTGTCTCTACTGATTCCGCTGATCGCGATGTTATTAAGTGATGCCATTCTTGGCTTTCATAGCGCTATGATATTTGTCTATGGTGCCGTTGCACTAATAGTCATTGGCAGCCACTATTGGCTTAAGAAATTATCTTTAGTGTCCATCACCTTAGCAGCGTTTATCTCTGCAATTACTTTCTTCATGGTAACTAACTTTGGCGCATGGCTATCCCATGATATGTACACGCATAATGTTAGCGGTCTCATTCAAGCTTATATTGCAGGCATTCCTTTTTTCAAAAATACGTTAGTCAGCAATTTACTTTTTACTGCGATAGGTGTTTACGCATCACAACAGTTGCCAAACAAGCAAGCTGCAGACAGTTAGGCAATAGCAAAAGTATTACTTAACTACTTTTAAGTGTGATCGTTTTGTGGAAGGGTTATCAGGGTCTGGCGGCGGTGTAATCTCATCATCCTCACCAAACATCATGCCTTGCCCATTTTCGCGTGTATAAATCGCTAAAACATAAGCAATTGGAATGTATACCGAGGTTGGTTCACCATCAAAG
>CALJEX010000071.1 GCA_938074525.1 uncultured Gammaproteobacteria bacterium | reverse complement strand
TTTGGATCATTCGGGAATGCATCTTCGGTATCGAGGATGCCATCGCCATCCGTATCCACAAAACTTGCTTGCTCGAGGTAAGCGGCTAACTGATTTAGTTCTGTTGCATTTAAATTGACACTGTCATGTGCACCAATAGCTTCAGCTACGGTGAGAGCAGCACCGTCATGTAGATAAGGTGCGGTCTTGAAAATGCCAAGCAAAGTTGGTGTATCAAAACCATTCAGTGTTGTCCCTAAACGTTGACCACTTGCAGCATCAATAGTACCAATGTCATGCAGAATATTTTGATCAGAGTCGGTCAATAATGTTCCGGTATGACAACTTGTACAATCATTTGCGATGAATAAAAGCTCACCAGCTTTTGCATCATCTGTCATATTCGCAGCTGAGAGGGCATAAGGGTTAGCTGGGATAGTGGTTAATGAATTAACGTAAGCGGCTAATGCATCAAGGTCACTACTGACTCCTGCTTTTGGATCACCTAGCGGTTCGCTACGAGTGCCCGTAGCAAAGTCGGTATCAGTCATTAATCCTGTACCCCCCCGCGAGTGAGCGGATTTGTCCTTCAAAGTCTTGGACTTCATCAAAGTTACTTGTCCAATGAAGTCTACCGTGGCCACTGCCATGGCCTTGTAGTGAAATGGTGTTACGTAGGCCTTCACCAAACACACTGATATCCCAAACACGACCATCGCTATCACCTTCGTTATGACACGAAGCACAACTCATGTAATCATCACGTGCCAGGCGATCATCAGCCGCATCGTAGAATAGTTGTTTGCCTAACAGGATCTGAGCTGAGAGTGTTTCTGTACCAACGACATCAATGGTGCTGAGGATGTTAGTTGAAGGTAGTTCTGTCTCTATCATGAGTGTTAGATCAAAGCGAGAGATACTTCGATCCATAAAGTTATGCACGTATGCAATACTACTATCTGAGGATAATGCAACGCCTTGAGGTGCTCGGCCTGTTGGTAGGCGCATTACCTGGAAGTTATTGACTGTATCAAAGACGGCTAACTGATTACTGGTTTCTAAAGCAACAATTAAATAACGACTATCGCCAGTGAGTGCAGCACCAGTAGCCACACTTGAATTATCAAAATCAATAGGCAGGTTATTAGCATCTTGAGTTTCAGTACTAAGAGAAATGCGTGAAGTGTTTGCTCTGACCGTGGTGTCAAAGGTCATGCCGATTTTTCCACGTAGCATGCCAGAATCAATATTATCTTTCTTAGACGGCACGTAGCTGAACTGGTTATCAAAAGAGATAACAGGTGCATTCAGATAATTAGGGATTCCTGGTCCTTGGGTTTCATTGGCTGCGCGATAATCGTGGTTGAGGACAATCGTAAAAACTTTCAACTCTATCTTGCTTATAGTTTGTGAGGTCATCACATCCATAAGCAGGTTTCATGCAAGAGTTTGTATTTAAATAAGTCTATGTTTCAGAAAGAAACTTAATAAACATGGAAAGTAAACTATCTGTATATAATTTTATCACAAATACCTTGCACTATTTGTGGGCATGGGTAAGGTATGACGTGAGCTTCAATCAATAACAGCTCACATAATAAATAACTAAAATAATAGTAGTGATAAGGAGTAAATTATGACAAGTCATACAGCATTATCGGTCAGCATTGGTGTTTTGGGTGGTATCGCGGCGGCATTATGCCTAGGGCCATTATCAGGAATGGTTCTAATTTGGGCCGTATTTATTGCATGGGCATGCTTTTTCGCAACTGGAGGAGATGGAAGTGCATTACAAAACACGATTGTTTGTAGCATTCTAGGTGCGATACTCGCCTGGGTTGCATTGCTAATCATCCTTGGAATTCCTTTAGCAGGTACTTTAACCTTACCTATATGGGCTGGCATTGTTATCGGCGTCACCGTTTTGATAATGTGCTTGTTAGCACAAATCGGAATGTTTTCTACACTTCCAGCAAGTGTTTTAGGTTATGCGAGTGTCGCTAGTTATGCACTGCAAACACCAGATGCTCTTTCAATGAGCGCGCTTACTTCAGTCGGATTCAATAATGCATTAATTGTTATTGGTGTTTCTTTGATTGTGGGGGCAATTCTCGGCATGATATCTGGGAAAGTTGGTAGCGCAATAGCTTCATAAAAATAACAAGCCATAATACATAAACTTCAAATACGCCCTGCCTATTCATCGGTTGGGCGTATTATTTTGTGTTTAGGCTAAATCTTTGTAATTTCTATATATCCGATATGGGGCGAAAGCAGTCATTCAATAAAACAGATAATAATTCTCTACTGAGTGATTATTTGGAAGATATTTTCTCCCAAATTATAAAGAAGTAATAATTGGATATACAAAAAAGCCCTCAAGAGAGGGCTTTGATTATTGCTGGATTCCCGCTTTCACTATGAATTGCTCCTGAATAGCTAGTGCTTCCACCATCCTTGGCGGTCGTGCGTGGGAATGACGATTTTGGATTACTCAGAAGTAGTCGGGTCAATCACTGATTTAATTTCAGCAATGCTGTTTGCTGGGAATCCGCCTTCTTGAGCGTGTTTGCGAATTTCTTCTTCGTTTGGCGCGATGTATGTGCAGTAAACTTTATCTGCTGTGACGAAGCTTTGTACCCATTGAATTTGTGGTCCCATGTTTTTGAGAATGCTACAAGATTTCTGTGAGATACCTTGTAAGTCTGCTGCAGTTAGGCTACCTGCATCTGGAATTTCTCTTTCGATAATGTACTTAGGCATGTTGGCCTCCGGTTTTGTATTATGTGGTTATTTTATGATGTTAATTATAACAGCA
>CALJEX010000070.1 GCA_938074525.1 uncultured Gammaproteobacteria bacterium | reverse complement strand
TATTGTCGATATCAGTAACTACGTCATGCTTGAGCTAGGACAGCCGATGCATGCATTTGATCTTGATAAGCTTAGCGATAAAATCATCGTGCGTATGGCTAAGGCCGGTGAAAAGTTGGTGCTGCTAGATGGTAAAGAAGTGTCGCTTAATAAAGACAATCTTGTTATTGCAGATGCTAAGCAAGCGCTGGCATTGGCAGGGGTAATGGGAGGTAATGATTCTGCTGTGCAACTAGAGACAAAAAATATATTTCTAGAATGTGCGTACTTCAATCCAATTGCCATCGCAGGAAAAGCGAGAGACTTTGGATTGCATACAGAATCATCACATCGATTTGAGCGTGGTGTTGACCCAGAATTAGCTACGCGTGCGATTGAACGAGCTAGTGAGCTGATTAAGACTTATGCCGGTGCAACGGTTGGCCCAGTGTGTGAAGTCACTAGTCAACAATATTTGCCAGTATGTAATGAGATTTCACTATCAATTCCTAAGGTCGTTAAAGTACTAGGTATAGAGATAGATGCTGCTGAAGTGACGAGTATTTTACAAAGCTTGTATTGTACTGTGGTGTCTTCTGATGATTCTCATGTTTTAGTGACAGCGCCAAGTTATCGTTTCGATATTGAAATCGATGTTGACCTGATTGAAGAGATAGCACGACTTAAAGGTTACGACCAGTTCCCTATACAAGCACTTTCTTCGAATGTTGCTATTTCTGCGAGCAAGAAAAAATCTGATGCTATATTTTCTCTCCAGGAAAATTTTTCGGCATTAGGCTATAACGAGGCAGTAACATTTAGTTTTACTGAAGAAAAGCATTGTCATTTATTCTTCGATGGTGAACCAAAGAAATTAGCTAATCCCATTTCAACTAGTCTATCTAATATGCGTACCAGTGTGTGGCCAGGCTTGTGTGAGGCAGCGAGTTATAATTTAAAGCGCCAGCATGCGAACACAAAGCTATTTGAAGTTGGAAGAAAATATTTAGTATCAGCGCAGGGCCTAGAGCAAACAGAAGTAATTGCTGGTGTCGCGGTAGGAGAAGTAAGCCCTAGACAGTGGGGTGTGGCAACAAGATCAACGGATTTTTATGATGTCAAAGGTGATCTTGATCAATTATTTTCTAAAATGAACTTGGTGGGCCGTGTGAGTTATCAAACTCATAGTCAAAAAGGTCTACATTCTGGCAAAACTGCGCAAATTCTGATAGATAATGAGCCTGTGGGGGTGATCGGTAGTTTGCATCCAAATGTGTTGAAACCACTGGGGTTGGCTAAGCGAGAAGTGGTTGTTTTTGAGCTGAAAATGGATCAAAAGCTGTTAACAGTACCTATTGATAAATTCCAGGCTTGGTCTAAATTCCCTCAAGTAAGGCGCGATTTGTCGTTTACAGTGGCTGCTGAGACGCCTGCGCAGCATTTACTGGATGAAATTTACGGCTTACAAATAAGAGAGTTGCAAGATATAGTTATATTTTCAGTTTATCAGGGAGAAGGTGTGCCTTCTGGAGCAAAAAGCGTGTCTTTAGGCTTGATTTTACAGGACTTTTCTAGCACTCTTACAGAACAACAAATAGAACAAACCATGACAAACATCATTTCTCTTCTGGCAAGTAAATTTAACGCGGAGTTGAGAAGCACCTAAGACTATGGCACTAACAAAAGCAAATATGGCTGAGAATTTATTTGAGGAGCTCGGCCTTAATAAAAGAGAAGCCAAGGAGTTGGTTGAGGTGTTCTTTGAAGAAGTTCGGCTAGCGCTTGAAGAAGGCGAAGAAGTTAAGTTATCTGGATTTGGTAACTTTATCCTTCGCGATAAAAGCCAGCGACCTGGACGAAATCCAAAGACTGGAGAGGAAATACCCATAACAGCTCGACGAGTGGTGACATTTCGTCCTGGGCAAAAACTAAAATCAAGGGTAGAAGAATATGCTGGAAGCCAGCAACAATAGCGAATTGCCTGCCATCCCAACCAAACGTTATTTTACGATTGGTGAGGTGAGCGAGCTGTGTGATGTGAAACCTCATGTTCTACGTTACTGGGAACAAGAGTTCCCAACTCTTAAGCCGGTTAAAAGACGCGGCAACCGCCGATACTATCAGCGTCATGATGTCGTTTTGATTCGTCAAATCCGTAGTCTTCTTTACGAGCAAGGCTATACGATTGGTGGAGCAAGACGGAAGTTAGCAGACCCTACTGATGAGGCCGAAGAGTTAAACTCAGATTCTCAGCAAGTTATTAAACAAACTCGCGCTGAGTTAGAAGATCTTTTGCAGTTTCTTACTCGCTAGCTTCGCATTGGTAGCTAATCTGCATAAGAAATTCGGGGTGTAGCGCAGCCTGGTAGCGCACCGCAATGGGGTTGCGGGGGTCGAAGGTTCAAATCCTTTCACCCCGACCATGGGAAAATCACTCTTCTCTAGATTACCTTTTAGACAGTGGGCGTTAAAAGATCACCGTATATAGGTTTCGATATAGGTGATGCCGCTGTATCCTAGTATTATTCGAATGATTTCAATCCTTTAACTGTTATTCATACTATGAATATTAATTTAGAACTGATATTGGTGATTGGCACGTTGGTCACTGGAATAGTGGTGCTGTTAGATAAGTTGGTGCTGGCTGAAAAGCGACGTAAGCGCATTATGAACGAGGCTTACGATGCTAAATACGTCGAGGGAAATAGTTCTAAAACTCAGCGTGAATATAAAGAGCCGTGGTATATCGACTACTCGCGTTCTTTCTTTCCAGTGCTGCTAGTTGTACTGATATTACGCTCGTTTATAGCTGAGCCTTTCCGTATCCCTTCCGGCTCTATGATGCCGACGTTATTACACGGCGATTTTATTCTAGTAAATAAATTTACATACGGACTACGTTTGCCAGTGCTGCATAACAAAGTATGGGCTAATAAGCTGCCAGGAAGAGGCGATGTTATTGT
>CALJEX010000069.1 GCA_938074525.1 uncultured Gammaproteobacteria bacterium | reverse complement strand
GATCGCATTCGATTACTCGGCACATCCAAGAAAGAAGTCTACGGACGCATGCATAATCAGATTCGTGAAGCACGCTTAGAAACAATTGAAACAGAACGCGTACTCACCGATAGCTGTGAAGAAAAAGATGCCATCATTAATGGCTTACGCAATCAGCTACGTAGCGCAGAAAATCGCGCACAAAAAGCACCAGTTGTTCAATTAGATCAAAGCGTTAGAATCAAAGAACTTGAGTCCGAAGTTGCCAAGCTACATGCCGGCACTCAAACGCAGGCTGATCTTGAAAGCCAACTTCGCGAGCACCAATACACAATCGACGCTTACCGCTCAAAATTAGCCACTACAAAAAATCAGTTGTTCACACAAAGAATTAATAGCACTGAAACTGAAAATGACGCCATCCCCACACTGACTGATTCTGCGAGTGATGATTTAAAACTCATTAAAGGTATCGGCCCGAAATTAGAAGGCATACTGAATGATCTTGGTGTTTACAAATTCTCTCAAATTGCTGCATGGACGCAAAAAGATATTGATCAAATCTCTACTAAACTAGGCAGTTTCAAAGATAGAATTTCTCGCGATGATTGGGTCAAGAAAGCACGCAAATTAGATAAGAGCAAATAACATCGATTCACCACTTACTCAGAATCGGAAGCCTCTGATTCTGAGTAAGTATTTTCATACAACCTCACACCTTTATCATTCAAAATCATTCGTGGTGCTGGATTTATTCTATCGCTAGTCAGTTTGACTTCGTCTGCCGTCATAGTCATGCGATTCCCACTAGCACTTTCCATGACTAAACCGGCCGTTCTTTTTTCAGCATCAGTGACTTGCCAACTACCATATATTGAACCTTGCCCGTCAATCAATTCAAATTCTCGCGCCTTCACTTTATGCGCATAAACAATTTCTGAACCGCTATCGACTGAAATAACATCGTAAATTGAATATCCCACCAATATAATAATTGCTATACGTGTATTTCGCTGCAGAGTCTCAATTGACTTCATGCGCTCTTCTAAGCTTTTATCTTGCTTCGTCTCCGACATTAAAATCTCCTAGCTTTAATTGTCACTATTTATATTAAGTATTGCTGGCAGCTCAGTTAAACAATGAACCACATGATGAGGGTTTTGCCCGCCAGGCCAAGGTACACGCTTATTGTTAAACCAAATTGCTTTGCAACCTGCATTTATAGCGCCTATCACATCTGTTTGCGCAGAATCTCCAATATGCAAAATATCAGTCAAAGGCACATCAGCACATTGTGAAGCACTCTCAAACATTTTTGAATGTGGTTTACATACTCCAATTTCTTCAGCGGTAACAACAAAATCAAAATACTTGCCTATGGGTATTTGATCTAACTGTACATTACCGTTAGTAATAGCACCTATTATAAAGTGCTGTTTTAAAGTCGATAATATTGGCTCGCAAGATTCATAGGGTTCAACTTGATTGCGATAATGACGAAACAATGCCATCGCCTGTTTTGCAAATTTTTCGTCGTAACCAAACTCTTTGCCAAGCTCAAGTAATGAACAGTATCTTACCTCGGTAACGTCATGTGAAATATCCTTACGACTAGCTTGTAGCACCATTCTCTTTTCCGTTAATTGCTGATGAGTATAAGTATTACTGACTTGAGGATAATTTTTTTGCATCCACATATAGAGCTCAGACTCGGCTTTGATAATAGTGGGCCCAACTGGCCATAATGTATCGTCTAAATCCAAAGTGATACATTTGATGTTCCCAAATTGATTTGATGTATTCATTTCAGTTTATATTTCCATGTATTGTAAGGGTAATGTTGCGAACATGACTTTGATAGCGATGCTCCCACAAATATATGCCTTGCCAAGCACCTAAAACCAAGTGCCCTTGTGTCACAGGAAGCGTTAACTCTGTTTGTGTTATGACTGAACGTACATGAGCGGGCATATCATCTTTGCCTTCGCTAGTATGTACGAACATAGCGTCTCCGTCTGGCACTAGCTTTTGCATAAACGTTTCTAAATCTACCCTCACATCGGCATCTGCATTTTCGCAAATAATTAACGATGCACTAGTATGATGAACAAACACATGACAAAGGCCGATACCTATCTCAGTGGCACGCACTGCCGATTGAATATCCTGGGTGATTTCAGTTGTTCCTCGCCCTGGGGTAGTTAATGTTAAGGTTCGCTGAAAATAACTGACTTTTTTAGACATTGTTTTCAAATCTAGCTTCGTTTAAACCATCGATCTTAGTTACACTATGCACCATTAAATAGTAACAACAAAATGCTCACTTCCCGATGCAAACAAACTCAGAAGCAATACTAAGACGAAAATCTATCGCAGTTAAAATTGGTGATGTCACCATGGGTGGCGACGCTCCGATTGTCGTTCAATCAATGACCAACACTGATTCCAGCGATATTATTCGTACTGCCGCACAAATTGCCGATCTTGCTAAAGCCGGCTCAGAGCTGGTGCGGATCACCGTGAATAATATTGAAGCAGCGCGCGCTGTTCCACACATCAAGGAACAACTTGCTCGCATGAACATTTCCGTGCCTATTGTCGGTGATTTTCATTTCAATGGGCACAAATTGCTTAGCGAAGCGCCTGAGTGTGCCGAGCATCTAGACAAATATCGCATTAACCCCGGCAATGTAGGACGCGGTAGCAAACGTGATAGCCAATTTGCCAGCATGATAGAGACAGCATGCAAATATCAAAGGCCTGTGCGTATAGGGGTTAACTGGGGCAGCTTAGATCAACAGATCCTAGCGGAACAAATGGATCAGAATCAACAACTTGCAGAACCAAAATCAGCCGAAGAAGTGATGCAAGAAGCATTAATTACTTCTGCATTAAATAGTGCCTCTTACGCTGAAACACTAGGCTTAAGTGCAGACAAGATTGTTATTTCCTGCAAAATTAGTAATGCACCTAAGTTAATAGATGCTTATAAACTTCTTGCTCAACGCTGTCCTTACGCATTGCATGTGGGCCTCACCGAAGCCGGTATGGGCATTAAAGGCACGGTTGCATCAGCCGCGGCGCTTGGTGTACTACTCCATCAAGGCATAGGTGACACTATTCGCGTATCACTAACACCACAGCCCGGCGGTTCACGCACAGAGGAAGTCCTAATTGCTCAGGAAATACTGCAATCATTAGATTTAAGAGCATTCAGCCCAGCTGTCACATCGTGTCCTGGCTGCGGGCGCACAACTAGTGAATATTTCCAAGAACTCGCAGACGACATCCAAATATATTTACGCAACTCCATGCAAGAATGGAAACAAACCTTCCCTGGTGTCGAGCATCTATCTGTAGCGGTAATGGGGTGTGTTGTTAATGGTCCCGGCGAAAGTAAGCATGCAAACATCGGTATCAGCTTACCTGGTAGCGGAGAAGCCCCTGTGGCACCGGTGTATATAGATGGTGAAAAATCTTGCACTTTACGAGGCGACAATATTGCCGGCGAATTCAAACAAATTGTTACTGAGTACGTACATAAAAATTACCAGCTCAAATGATTTAAATTGATTACTGCGTCAGCAATTTGTCGTCGCTTGATTCTCATATAATTCTATAACAATAAGTTACTTACACTTATTCAAGTGTTGTTATAAAACATTTTCGCGCAATACCATATTGTTAAAAAATTTAGGGAACTATCGGCTATATGGTAGTATCCTAGTCAACAGAAGGTAATTTTGAGAACTACACACATATCCTATGGAAGTAATATCTAGTAAAGTTGAAGAAGGTCTTTCCACGCATCACATTTCGTTATCAGTGCTATTTGCATTGTGGCTAATTTCAGGACTAGCTACCTACGCGTTCGCACTATTTACGGTTTGGTTGCCGGAGATAGAAAGACTTACAATAATTTAACAGGCTGGGGAAGTAAGTGTCGACAGTGATTACCCAAGAACGGAGAGGTTCTGAAGATCGTCGCATTATGATTGCGACGCCCTTATTCCCATTTTTCGACTCCGAAGACACACTAGTCAGACAAGATCGTAGACAAATCCCCTAACGCTGAATCAACAACATCACAATTGAAGACACCGCTACAAACAAAGCTAGTAGCAACAGTGTAGAAGAAGAGCTTGGTAATAAACGTCTTTTTATTTGGTTTCAAGATGAAATCCATGAAATTAAACGCGCTGACAATAACGTCTGGATAGGCAGATCTCCAGATTGTTTAGCGACATTCACGTCTCGTTTCGTTTCACGTAAGCATGCACATTTATACTATGAAGACGGTGCGTATTATCTAGTAGACGACAGCGTCAATGGGACTTATATCAAAAATGACGATGGTGAAACCTTCATCACCAAAGGCAAGGTATTGGTAAAAGGTAGCGGCGTAATTAGTCTAGGCGTACCTCTGGATCACTCCGAAAGCGACCTAATTCACTTCTTCATTGGCTAGATAATAAACACTGTAAAATCGACTTCTGATCGCAGCTAAATTTATCGGCTACATCTAACCGTTCTTCGGCTTTTTGTTTTAATGCCGATGCAGTTTTTCCTTGCTTAAGACATACTTCGCGCATGTCACAAAAACAATTCAAATCTGACGATAAACCTTCTGAACGCCGGAAATGGGGGAAACGACCGACCTACCCATTTGTCGATAGCAGAGGTGTGCTTGTCACCAAAAATCGTCGGCTTTCAATCGATATTCGTGACAATGAAGATGAACAAGCTAGCCAAGGCCAAATGTCTGGTCGTCGAGCAAGCGATAAAGAAGCGTTAGACAACTCCGACACCGCACCAGAATTACCTTCGATTCTACGAGACAATGATTTAACTAACGCAGGTATTCCAACATTAGAAACTTCGACTTCACTTGCGCAAAGCATGGAATTAGTCTTCC
>CALJEX010000068.1 GCA_938074525.1 uncultured Gammaproteobacteria bacterium | reverse complement strand
ACAAATACAGTCGGCAACCCCACTGTGCAGGTTTCGCCTTGCAGAGAATAGAATATTTCGGTGATTCGTAGTTTAGATTCTGACATTAAATAATATGAAGTAGCTTACTAACCGTAACCTTCATATTAAGCACTTCACATAAGAAGTGCCAGTAACACGTTAATGACCGTCTTTTTCTAAACGTTCCAAACGCTCTTGCGCTAAACCTGCCACTGTTGAATTCGGAAACTGTGCGCGTAAGCGTGTCAAGGTAAGTCGCGACTCATCAAACTGGCCTAACTCATACTGAGTAAAACCAATCTTTAGGCGCGCATCCGGTAACTTACTACTAGTAGGATAACGATCAATCACTTTATTAAATTCTACTAGAGCACGATCATATCGCTTAGTCACGTAATTGGCCTCAGCTAACCAATATTGTGCATTCGCTGTGTATTTACTTTTTGGATAGTTCGACAAAAAATCTTCAAAAGCAGTAATCGACTCGTCATGACGACGTTGCTTCAACAGCAAAAACGCATTTCGATAAGCATCAATTGTTTCATCAGAATCTTCTGTATCGCTAGGCACAACAATCGGTTTTCTTTCCACGACTTGGGGTTTAGCCATGACTGTTTCAGCTTGAATATCGCTACTCACTGTTTCTGCAGACTGCATTTGCTTGCCATTGTCTATTGATGGTGTTTTTTGCAGTCGCTTATCAATCGCCATGAAAGATTCACGTTGCTGCTTTTGCAACTGTTCCAACTCATTACGCAAACTTTCATTTTGCCCGCGCAACTCTTGCAGCTCACCTTGCATGCTTTTCATTTTCTGCTGCAAAGTAATCATACTTTCTTTATTAGCTGAACTAGCCGCTTCGCTATCTAGTGCTCGCTCTAGACGTTCTAAACGTTGAGTCACTATATTTAGCTCCTCTTTAGTAGCTTTTGGAGCAGCATTGACTACTTGTGATAGCGACGCCAACACCAGCAGATTAATAACAATAGCTAAACGACTATGCCTCATAAAATTCCTTTTACATTCAACTTTTCAAACTAACTTATTACTTTAGTAAACAACCTCTACTCGTCGATTCAACTGTAACGCTGCATCATCTGTTCCTTCAACCGCAGGACGCTCTTCACCAAAACTGACGATTTCAATTTGTACTTCTTGTGCACCTTCTAGCAGCAATATTTCTCGTACAGATTTTGCACGCTCTTCGCCTAATGCCAAGTTATATTCGCGCGTTCCGCTCTCATCTGCATGCCCTTCCAGACGAACTAGTCGTTCCGGACTACTACTCAGATACTTTCCATGCTCACGTACAATCAATAGCGAGTCTTCTCGAATATTGGCGCTGTCATAATCAAAATAAATGGTACGCACAAATAAATCACTGGCAGGGTCATCTAACGGATCGAGAATCACTGAACCGTCATCATCAAGACCCGATGATGAGTAATCATCTTCCCCAACATCAGTCGGGGCTCCATCTTCGATGCCGTCACCTACCATATCACCATCATCACCTTTGGTTTTATTGCCCGAACAACCGCTAATAGCTAGCAATAGTGATAGAAAAAATATTACTGAAATTTGTCGAATAATCATATGTATTCCTCTTGAATGATTCTTAAAACTTATCGTCGAAATGGCGACCAGGAAGGTTCTCTCACTTTCTCTTTCTGTAAACGCAATCGCTGTCGTACTCGTCCGTCCGAACTAACCGCAGACAGAACTGTACTATTATTATGGCGAGTTGAATAAATAATCATGCTTCCATTAGGCGCAAAACTAGGTGCTTCATCAAGCGTACCATCGGTAAGCAACCTAAATGAATTTCTTTCAATATCAAGTAAGCCAATTTTATAACCACTATCATCTCTATGTACCATGGCCAGGAACTTTCCATCCGCTGACACACTAGGTGCAGCATTATAGCTGCCCTCGAATGTCATACGCTTAGGCGAGCCACCACCAAAAGATACTTGATAAATTTGTGGTGCGCCTGAACGATTAGAGGTGAAATAAATAAATCGTCCGTCAGGAGACCATGCCGCCTCTGTATCAATGCCGTAATCGTTAGTTAGTTTACGTAATTTTTTCGATTCCACATCGAGAATATAAATATCTGGATCACCACCTGAAGATAACGTTAACGCAATTGAAGTACCATCAGGAGACCATGCTGGCGCACTATTAATGCCTGGCTCAGATGAAATTTTAGTGCGTTTACCAGTAGTGATATCTTGCATAAAGATTTCAGTACGATCATTTTCAAATGAAACATAGGCAAGTCTTCGCCCATCCGGCGCCCACGCTGGAGATAATAGTTGCTTCGACGAAGAGAAAACCGTACGTGGGTTATATCCATCTGCATCAGCAATTTGTAATTGGTATTTTTTACCTTTGCTACTACTTGCTTCACTGATATATGCAACTCGCGTACTGAAAGCACCCTTGATGCCAGTCAATTTTTCAAACACCAAGTCTGAAATTTTATGCGCTACTTTACGTAATTGATTTTTATTAGTTGTTACTGAATGGCCAAGTATTCGATTTTTTCGCACCAAATCATACAACTCAAACTGAACACGTACTTTACCTTCACTCGCAGCAGTCGCCGTCATGGTGAGTAGTGCCTCAATACCCACATTTCTCCACTTAGGGTAATCAACATCATCAAGCTTGACGCTTTGCTGTGGATATTTTTTCTTATCGATAATAGAAAAATAGCCACTTCTATGCAGATCAGAAAACACCACACTTTCAAGTAACGTCGCCTCAATCGGGATATCACCTGCCACCGGAGTAATCGCCACTGGCATGGCAGACTCGACGCCTTGAGTGATTTCGATTTCTAGAAGTGCATACGTGTTGCTAGAAAAAAGCACGACGACTAAAGCAATTAAATTATGGATTCTTTTCATTATCTACAGACTTATTAATCTAACTAACCGGGATTAAAGTTCAAAATAAACTCAGGCAAAAATACGTCGCCATCTGGTGGTGCTGGCAGAGGATCAGACTTCCAGACAGCCTCTTCAACTGACTTCCTAAATTGATCACTGCCTCCACTGCATTTCACAATCGCAACTTCTTTTATATAACCACCAATCACTTGTTTAATTCGCACCTTACAAGAAGCATTGCTTGTATCAACTCCTGGGGGCTTTCTCCAGAGGCTTTCAATTTTACCCCTTATCGCCCCAACATATTGCGACTGTAAAGTATTTAATTCGCGCTGTCTCGCTGCCTTAGCGGCACGCTCTTGTTCAGCACGAATTTCAGCTTCTTCTTGTTCTAGGATCGCATCTAAACGTTTTTGTTCCGCTTCTTGCTCGGCGAGCCTTTTAGCTTCTTCTTGTTTTTTCAGTTCTTCAGCAAGTTTCTTAGCGTTTTCTTCTGCTTTAATTCGTTCTTGTTCTGCCTTTTTCTTATCTTCCTCAGCTTTCTGTTTGGCAAGTTCAGCTTGCTTTCTAGCTTCTGCTTCTTTTTTTGCCTTTTCTTCAGCAACGCGCTTTTCTTCTTTAGCTTTTTTTACTTCAGCCTGACGTTTTTCTTCTTCACGCTTTTTAGCTTCTTGCTGTTGTTTCTTTTTCTCTTCAGCTTCACGTTGCTTACGCTGCTGTTCTTCACGCTTTTTACGCTCGCGCAATTCTTGCTCATCGCGTATTTTTTCCTTCTCTTGTTCTATCGCTGCCCCATCGATCACTTCTGCCTTAACAATATTGACTGGGTCAACGACTGCCTGACTAGACTTGGGCTTCATCTGAAAACCGACAATAAATAGAGCAAAAACAACAACATGCACAATAACAGCAATGAGCGCAGAGCGCGGAAGATAAAGCGGACCCTTGGACATCGCTAGTTAGCTATCTGTCTCGGGCTGTGAAATCAAACCCACAGAAGGCACACCAGCTTGTTGCAATGCCACCATCACTTCAACCACTCGGCCATACACAACATTTTGATCACCTTTCACATATGCCTGTTTAGTCGGCTCTTGCGCCAACATGCCTGGTGCAAGCTGTCTAAACTCGCCCAAAGACATAGGTCGTTCTGGATTAGAACCTTTGTTGACATAAATCTTGCCTAGCTGGTCCACAGATACAATGAATGGCTCATCCTGCTCCATAAACTCTTTAATCGGATCTGAGGGCGCTTGCGGCAAATCAACTTGAACGCCTTGATTAAACATTGGCGCAGTGACCATAAAGATCACCAGCAACACCAACATCACATCAATATAAGGCACGACATTAATATCGGCCATCGGCTTACGCCGACGTGAAATTGACTGAGACATTAGTCTTCAACACCTCGTGTTTGCACACTTTCAGCATCGCGCGTAATCGCTTGGCGTTGCAACAACCCGGTAAATTCTTCTACAAAGTTATCGTAACGAGTGATCAAACGATCCGCTTGTGATGAATAACGGTTATATGCAATCACTGCTGGGATAGCCGCAAATAATCCCATCGCGGTAGCAATAAGGGCTTCTGCAATACCTGGCGCCACAGCAGATAATGTCGCCTGTTGAACATCCGCCAGCGCACGAAATGAATTCATAATCCCCCATACGGTGCCAAATAAACCAATATAAGGACTGGTTGAACCTACAGTGGCTAAGAATGATAAGGAATTTTCTAGGAAGTCTATTTCTCTTGAGAGTGCAACTTTCATTGATCTTAAGGAAGTATCACTAATAGATAGTGCTGATACCTTGCGCGTCTTATGCAGGCGAATATATTCTTTAAATCCTGCCACAAATATTCGCTCCATTCCTGAGATATTTCGCTTAGACCCAACCTTCTCATATAAAGATGGTAAATCTGCGCCAGACCAAAAGCGGTCTTCAAAGGCATTGGCATCTTTAGTGGCCTTTTTTAGCACACTTGCTTTGCTCAATATCATGGTCCAGGAAATGACTGATGCAAACACAAGAATAATCATGACCAACTGGACTAACAAACTCGCATCGGCGATTAGCCGATAAATACTCATATCTACATGCATGCTTTCAACACTTCAAATATTGGTTTAGGAATAGGACTCGGGGAAAACTTCTCGCTGTGTAAACACACTACATTGACAGTGGCTTTTACAATTAATTCGTTTTTATCTGCATCTATTTTAGAAACTGACTGCTGCATAGCCATACTCGCCTGTTTAAGTTGAATATTTTCTACCGAAACAGTTAATTGCTCGTTAAAGCGAGCAGGCTTGAGATACTTGATATCAACCGCTCTCACGGCAAATACAATACCATACTCAGATCGCAGTTGATCTTGTTCAAAACCAAACGACCGCAGCCATTCGGTACGTGCTCGCTCTAAAAATCTTAGATAGTTAGCATAAAATACCACGCCGCCTGCATCGGTATCTTCATAGTAAACACGGACAGGCCAGTGAAACGATTTCATAGATTCAGACATATTTGCTTTTCATTCTCGTGAAAATGAGAATCCAGCCACAGCCCGGTTGTATACAAAAAGTGATTCTCTGCGCTGACCATTCGCTAGATTCCCGCCTGCGCGAGAATGACGGGGATAGTTATTTGTTTCGTGTACACGGCTTAATAGACTGATTGTCGTTCCCGTGAAAACGGGAATCCAGCCACAGCTTGGTTGCAAACAATCACTCATACCACTTTGTTCAATTTTCGCTAGCCTTCCACCTGCGCGGGAATGACGAGGATAGTTATTTGTTTCGTGTACATGGCTTAATAGACTGATTGTCATTCCCGTGAAAACGGGAATCCAACCGCAGCCTGGTTGTAAACAATCACTCATATCCACCCTGCTCAATTTTCGCTAGCTCTCCACCTGCGCGGGAATGAACGTTTTTGGCATTCCCTTTATTCACTCTCAAATAATTTTGATTCAGTTTGCACTTGCTCTAATTGCTTTGGTACACGCAAGCCAAAATGACGATAGCAATTCCTTGTCGCGACACGACCTCGCGGAGTACGCATTAAGAATCCGTTCAATATTAAAAACGGCTCAATCACATCTTCAATAGTACCTCGTTCTTCACCCACTGCCGCCGCTAAACTATCCAAGCCAACCGGGCCCCCATCAAATTTCTCAATCACCGCCAACAATACACGACGATCCATCTGATCAAATCCGTTGTGATCTACACTCAGCATATCTAACGCTTTATCCGCTAAATCTTTGGTAATTTCACCATTAGCTTTGACTTGAGCATAATCTCGCACTCGTCTTAATAAACGATTAGCGATACGTGGTGTACCACGTGAACGTTTAGCAATTTCAACTGCACCTTCTGAATCAAGCTCTACATTTAAGATATCTGCCGAACGCGTAACAATAGAGCCAAGCTCTTCAGTGGTATAAAACTCTAATCGCTGAACAATACCAAAACGATCTCGCAAAGGAGAAGTTAACAATCCTGCTCGCGTTGTTGCACCGACTAATGTAAATGGTGGTAAATCTAATTTAATTGATCGCGCACTGGGACCTTCACCAATAACAATATCCAACTGAAAGTCTTCCAGCGCAGGGTATAACACTTCTTCCACTACTGGACTAAGACGATGTATTTCATCCACAAACAGTACATCGTTTTCTTCGAGATTAGTAAGAATAGCGGCTAGGTCTCCAGCTTTCTCTAGTACTGGGCCTGAGGTCTGACGCATGTTGACGGATAACTCATTAGCAATAATATGCGACAAGGTTGTTTTACCCAGTCCTGGCGGACCGAAAATTAATACATGATCTAAAGCTTCTTCACGCTCTCGCGCAGCAGCAATGAAAATCTCCATTTGCTCGCAGACTTTTTCTTGACCAGTATAGTCAGATAATGTGCGCGGACGAATTGCACGATCCAAGGCAACATCTTCATTGCCCATACTATCT
>CALJEX010000067.1 GCA_938074525.1 uncultured Gammaproteobacteria bacterium | reverse complement strand
GTGGAACGTCCTTAATTTTTGCTGGAATCAATTACACATTATTTAAGAACTTCACGATTTGGAATAAATAATTTGTTTAGCAGCACCTTCATGCGACCTAAATGACATTACTATTAATTCTCCTTTCATATAAACTTTAATATTTTGGTGCTTTTACTGCTATCAGACCCCCGGAGTGCCCGGATATTTTCGGGCATTTTTATGTTTGTTGGTTTTTTCAATTTCAGCTTTTAAATGATTGGGTCAATATCTTAAAAGAGGCTCGTCAGAAAACATAACAATTTTTACTTAATAGAATTAAAAGCCACTATTAATAAAGACAATATGACTATAGTTGTAATAATCAGCCGAAGCTTATAGTAAGGTTTATTAATCACCTGAATAGAAAGTAATTTTGCGTCAATGTATAACAATATCGAAAAAGCAAGGCAATAGACTATCAAAATTAGTTCAACTGATAAAATTAGAAATGCAAACCAGGATATTAATGTGATGACATTACTAGTGATTAGCAAGTTGATTGAATGACAATTTTTATCACTTAAATAATGCCCCCCAATGAACACCAGACATGAACACAACAATGATTAGCCCATAGGACTCCACCATTAGAGCAAGGTCACCCACAAAAAATAATTGTTGATACCCTAGCGTGGTAAAGATAGCGCCTATTACAAACGGTATCGTCCCTAGGCACGCTAACCATGTCGTCATATTACTTTTCATAATTTTCACTCATTTACCAGCGCTTTAAATCACAGTCTTTCTGTAATTTCGTTATATTTATATGCTCACACCCCATATCTGTACAAGATTTTATATGCACAGGTTTTGCCTATAAATCACTATTTGTACACTATATTTACATATTTATAGCCTATACATAAAGTAGACATGTTGTATTTGCAAGCGTACATTGCTGTTTACAAATACAGGCAATTACAAATTTACATATGCAATCTAACTCAACAAATAGGTGAATATAATGATTGATACGCAGCTGATGATTCTCATAATGTTTCTAGTCGTTCCATTGATTGGCTTAATCTCACTACCCGCAATGGTGTCAAACAGAGTAAGCGTACAACCAATCAAAGCAAGCAATCGAAAGCTACGTTGAATATGAGTTTTAGATTGCTGACATCCTTGATCTATTCACTCAAAGATAACTAATTCATCGCACAAGGTAAATGACATGAAAAAATCATACTTAGCATATCTTAAAACAAATTATTGTTTAGATGCGACATTGCTAGTGTTAACAATATGCATAGGTTTCTTTCTTACCATAGCAGCTTTTTCATAAAAAAGAGCTCCAAAAGGATTTGCCATGCGTGTTATGCCCACGCATGGCTTCCATGGATGGTGTTACAGCAAGTCTTAGATAACAATAAATCTAACTTAATACTCGTTAAGGAATTAATTAATATGAAAGCATTTCCACACAAGTATCTAACAACAACGATCGGACAATCATCTGGTAATATAATTTCAGAGTCACGTAATTCACCCAAACTACATGTTTCAGAACCATTGGAGTTTAACGGCACAGATAACCAATGGTCTCCAGAACAGCTGTTTGTAGCAACAGTTGCGAATTGTTTGATACTGACCTTCCGGGTAATATCAAAAGCATCAGGTTTTTCTTGGGGAGACATTTCTTGTAAAGCTGAAGGAACATTAGATGCGGTTAATGGTGAAAATAAATTCACTAACATAGATATTCAAGTATCTATGTTAGTGAATTCTGAAACTGATATTCGAAAAGCATTACGTCTCTTAAACAAATCTGAAAAACAATGTCTGATTAAAAATTCAATCAACACAGAAGTAAATTTTATCTACAATGTTCATTGTTCCTAGTATTCAGCTGAAATAATTAAGTAATTAACGAATTTTATACACAAAGATATAACTGCTTACCTATTCATCAAAACAGACAATATTGATGACAAGCCCCATACAGAAATACTCCAATAACAAAGTTGGTACTAACATTCCAACTAGCCGCCCTTCTCGCCTTGTCAATATGGCTAGTTTGGTTGTTGGTATTTCAGGCAGCGTTGTTTCTGGGTATGCAAAACAACTATCGCACGGTAATGCACCTGAGTTAAAAGATGTACTACTGACCCCTTCCAATGCTTTAAGGGTCGCAAATAAGTTAAAAAAAATGCGCGGCGCGGTACTTAAAATTGGTCAATTGATATCTATGGACAGTGGTGATTTTATACCGCCTGAGCTTGGAATATTATTAGATAGTCTAAGAGATGATGTAGACCCTATGCCATTCAGTCAGCTCACAACACTATTAAATAACAAATGGGGTGAAGGTTGGCATGAAAACTTCTCACAATTTACTTTTTCCCCCATGGCAGCCGCATCCATTGGACAAGTACATTCTGCCCATGATCTCAACAATGAAAGATTAGCCATAAAAATCCAGTATCCAGGTGTCGCCAAATCAATCGATAGTGATGTTGATAATGTCGGTGCAATACTCAAATATTCTGGATTGTTTCCAGATTCCGAAAAAATAACCGACTTGTTGAATGAAACGAAACAACAGCTACATTGCGAAACCAATTATCTAAAAGAGGCAAATTGGATTGAAACTTACCAACGCGAATTAAAAAATGATGACGATTTCATTGTACCTAACGTAAATAAAGAGCTCACCAGAGAGAATATCTTATGTATGTCTTATCATGATGGTGAAAATATAGATAAATTCATACATCTAACACAACAAGAAAGAAATCATATTGTTTCAGCTTTAATCAAGCTCACGTTTAAAGAGATTTTTGAACTACAACATGTGCAAACAGATCCAAACTTTGCAAATTACTTATATCAAGAAAAGTCTAAAAAGATAGTATTACTTGACTTTGGTGCAACGCGCGAACTGTCAACGAATATAACTAATGGTTATAAAAAGTTACTTAACGCTTCAATTAGAAATGATAAACAAGGCATTGACACTGCTATTAGTCAAATTGGTTTCTTCCAAGAGGACATAACATCAACGCAAAGAGAAGCTATTATTTCATTATTTAAAATGGCTTGCCAGCCATTAAACTATGTGGGTGAATATGACTTTAAAAACTCAACTTTAGCAAAAAATGTAAGTATCGCTGGAAGAGAATTAAGCTTCAAAAAGAATTACTGGCATACGCCACCTGCTACTGCTTTATTCTTACATCGCAAGATTGCAGGTTTATACCTCATTGCTGTTAAATTAAAGGCAAAAATTAATTTACAAGATTTAATTTTCCCTTACATTGAATCTAAGGACACCTAACATATGAGATTACTATCAGTCATTTTTCTACTCTTAATGAGTTTCAATACCATCGCTTGTGAAAACACCTTGCTAAATCATAATTTCAAAAAACTTGCGTCAGGTGAAACTATCAATCTTTGTGATTCTTATTCGGGGAAAGTGATGCTTATCGTCAATACAGCGTCTAAGTGTGGCAACACGCCACAATATGAAGGCCTAGAAAGCTTATATCAAGAGCACGCAGATCAAGGATTAGTTGTCCTTGGATTTCCTTCAAATAATTTTTTTGGTCAAGAGCCTGGCACAGAAAAAGAAATCCAAGAATTTTGCCGTTTAACTTATGGTGTACAATTTCCAATGTTTGAAAAAACTGAAGTGAAAGGTAAAAAAGCACATCCCTTCTTTGTTGCACTAAATCAAGTATCTGGCACCTACCCTACTTGGAATTTTCATAAATATATTATTGGTAGAAATGGCAACTTTGTTGCAGATATTGGCCCAAGAGTTAAACCTTATGATAAAAGGGTAATCTCTGTAGTTGAACGAGAATTGGCCAAGTAAATTATCAATTTTAGTGTTCAAATGAGGCGATTATGTCTGTGCTGTACTTTTTTTAACGCCGGCATTAGCACACTCGGATAATCCACTTATAATCAATATTAATAATACCGAATTTGCTTTTTCAATGATTGAAGGTAGATCATTTGACATGGGCGACACTCATGGACAAAAAGATGAAGTGCCAGTACGTAATGTAAAGATTGATACATTTTATCTGCAAACTACAGAAGTTACTATTGAACAATTTTCAAACCTCGCAGTGCCCAATAAACAAGGTTCAGAAAATGGTTGCTGGTATTTCGAAAATGGCTGGAAGTATTCACAAGTATTAAGCTGGAATAATCCTGGCTACACACAAGGAGTTAAGCACCCTATTGTGTGTGTCAGTTGGATAGATGTTCAACACTATATTAAATACATAAATTCACTCACCAAACATCATTTTAGAATACCAACTGAAGCAGAATGGGAATATGCAACACGCGCAAACTCAACGACTACTTACCATTGGGGGTCAAATCCTAGAGGATTATGCACCCATGCTAATGCGTCAGATTTACAGACTTTAAAACGATTTCCTTCTTTTATATCTAATCGGTGTGACGATGGCTTCCTTGAAACGGCACCCATGGGAAGTTTTCAACCCAACTCATTTGGGCTATATGACGTATATGGAAATGTCTGGGAATGGACACAAGACTGTTGGAGCGATTCCTATAGCAATGCTCCGACTGATGGTTCAGCTTGGCTAACCGGAGATTGTTCGCGCCGCGTCTTTCGCGGTGGCGGCTGGGGTGACAATCCTAAGTTTGCACGATCTAGTTTGTATATATTATCCTCACTTCTTACAGTACAAAGATTGGTAATTTCTCATCGTGCATTGTAAAAATGCATGAATGAATATATTTGTATTAGACAAGAACATTACACGTTGCGCACAATATCATTGCGACCAGCACGTGGTTAAAATGATTCTAGAGAGCGTACAACTAATGTGTACGACATTAAATAAAAAGGGATTTACCACTCCCTATAAATCGACACATACTAATCATCCATGCGTCATTTGGCTTGAGGAATCTTATGATAATTTTATCTGGCTAGGAAAACTTACCAAAGCACTCAACGTAGAATATAAATATCGTTACCAAAAAAATGATGATCACAAATCAATAAATGTCTTAAAGCAAATTGAACATCTTCAATATGACTCTAAGGGCTTAACGCCATTTGCCCAAGCTATGCCTGATGAGTACAAAGTGCCTACTGACGCCATCACTGCATACAGAATGTTTTATATAAAAGATAAGATGCGATTTGCAAAGTGGACCAGGCGACAACCTCCCAAATGGATTCATGGATAGCGCTAATCGAAAGCAAACTGAAAAATGGGGAAAAACCGCAGTTTCGACATTCATAAATGTAAAATTCAAAAAATCGTAGTATCCCCCGATTTGCTTCATTTGAATAGTTATTGACCGTCTGAACCGGGCTCTATCATCAATCAAGCCCCACTCATTTGATCATATTGTGTTCGACCTCTAGTTTCACTATTATTCCGTGCATTTGTATAAGCTACAAACTTTTCTCTGGTGGCTCGCAGTGATAACATCGCTCTCATATAAGAAAGGCTGTGTTCATAAGCACCGCAGCAGACAGATTACCGCTAGTTATCCCCCTATTCACCTAGGTTATTGAAGCAGTTTGACTCGCTTTCAGGATGGTCTGTTTAGAGCCTTTTATAGATTTTAGACACGTAAATATGTAAATACTTAAGGTTACTTAAAATGACGAAACCAACAAATGAATTGATCTCTCCACTTTCTGCACTTAGACATCTTATCGAAACGAATCAGATTGAAGCGCCTGATGACTTTCTTAAGGATAAATCTTTTGTCTGGTCTCCACATAATAAGATCATCAACGTGACACCTGGGCCAGCCTTTGGCTCTGACTTGGTTACTCAATTTAGTTCTACCCAAACAAGAGGTATGCGAGGACCAGGCGTTGCGGAGTTTTTTACAACAGTCCGCGAGGAATACGGAAAGTTAGTTGATCTGCAAGAAGGTGGTAAGGCTTTATTCTTCACCGGGACAGGAACAGCAGCTACCGAGGCAGCAGCAGGTGCATTGCGCACTCCTGAAGAATTAAATTCTGACAAAACAGCCATCGTCACTATGGAAGTTGGTTGGTTTAGTATGGCAATGGGTAATTGTGTTGAAAACTTAGGTAGAAATGTAATTCGCCTTCAAGGTGAACTCGGTGATGATCTGCCATATGACAGATGCAGAGAAGTCCTAGAAAAAGATACAGAAGGTAACATCAAGATGGTGATGGCGCCGCATAATGAAACAGGCGCAGGCGTTACGATTAACCCTAAGAAGATACGTGACTTACTCGATGAGTTAAAACACCCAGCACTTCTTGTTATTGATGGTATATCTTCCATTGGCAGCATGCCATGCTCGATGACTAAGATGGGCATCGATATGTTAGTTGGATGTAGCCAAAAAGGTATTATGGGTACACCAGGTATCGGCATGATTACGCTGAGCCCTAAAGCTATCCAAAAGATTCGTGAGTCTGAAAAACAGTTAGTAGATGCTGGCCACAAAAAAGGCCAACACTACTTTAACCTTGGCAAGATGCTTGATGCCATGGAAGCTAATGGGCTACACATCGAAACTCCTGGAAATTACGCTCAATTCGCTGTGGCTTTGGATACGCTTGCGATCGAGGGCATTGATCGAGTTTGCGAACGACATGTAGAGTGTTCTGAAATCTACCGCACCGCCGTACAAACCGCCGGGTTTGAGTTGATCGCAAAAAATCCTAGCAATGCATCGAATGCTGTGACTGCAATCAAAGCACCAGAAGGTTACGGCGAAAAAGAAATCATGCATGTGCTAAGGATTATGTTCAACAAACACGCTGTAGAAGCCGCCGCTATTCCGGGTTACCCAGATATGGGTTGGCGTTTATGTGCAACGGGTGGAATACAACCACAACATGCTCTGATGGCATCAATTGCCTTCTTGCAGTCAGCTAAAGAAGCTGGTTTGAAGATTGACTGTGATAAGGGAATAGCGGCTGCATCTAAAAAGTATGCGGAAGTTGTTCAGTATCATCGTCCTCTTCCTGGAATTGATGTATACGGAAGATAAGTCAGTCTACATATTGAAAAAGCCCCTTCTAAGGGGCTTTTTTTTTGCATGCTGAATTTGATTTGTAATAGCTAATTAATTTATTTCACTTCTTTTAATTTTTCGTAAGCAGCCAATAAACGATGATGATGCTTCATACCTTTGAGTGATAATGTTGGAAAAGTTAATTGATTAAATACAATTTCACCTTCCACTACAGCTAAAGCATTCTGGGCTGTTTGTTGCCCATATAACAGAGCTAAACCATTTATATAATCATCATATTCACGGCTTTCATGCCACTTGATTTCTAGCAAGGCTTTAACACAGCGGTAATGTTTAAGTTGCTGATCAGTTAAATCCTCTAGCACTAAACACCACTCAACCCAGTCTAACGCAGCTTCAACTTGCAACGCTAAACTTAACATCGCTTTAACTTCCCCAAGACGAAGTCTTGCCCAACTGCTATTCATATCTGGCAACAAGCCAATAAACTGTGCTACCAACATCTGATCGTTATAATTTCCTTCATCAAGATCATTCAGCAATGCTTGCCACTCACGCGCATCAACCTTATCGAGACTTAATAGGGTTTCACGGAAAACCACCCCTTCATTATTATTTTCCCAAACCAGTTCATCGACAGGATAAATATCCGACATACCCGGGACTAAAATTCGGCAAGCAGGCACTCCAAGATGATTGTATTCCGCACAATATATTTCATAGCCTTGCTGATGAATCAATGATGTTAAATTCTGATATTCCTGTTCCGTAGTGGTATCTGTATTCCAATCATAATAATCATAATCTGGCTGTGAACGAAAAAAATCATTTGAAATATCGCCACTGGAATCAATAAAATGCATTTCGATATTCTGCGCTGACGCGACTGCATCTAAATCAAAAATGGGTGCTTGAAATACATCCATCTGATTTAGTCCACGACCTTGCAATAACTCTGTCACCGTCCGCTCTAATGCCACTTCAAAACAAGGGTGCGCACCAAATGATGCAAACACAGAACCATCTTTAGGGTTAACCAATGTCACACTGACCACAGGATACACACCACCCAATGACGCATCAGCCACTTTAAGGTGATAACCATAATCTTCAATAGCTTGAATAGATTGTGCAATTGCCGGAAAACGATCAATCACCGTTTGTGGAATATCAGGCAAACATAAACCTTGTGAAATCACTCTATGCTTAACATAACGCTCACATATTTCCGACAAGGCCTGCACTTTAGCTTCAGCATGGGTATTACCTGCTGACATACCATTACTGACAAAAATATTACCAATCACATTAACCGGGATATAAACCACTTGTTGCGCCGACAACTGCACAAAAGGCAAGGCACAAATACCACGCTCGCCTGCTCTCGAATTAGTATCAAACAAGTTTGCGGGGTTTAAGTTACCTTCTGGATCAAAATAGGCCCATAAACTGTCATTCATTAATCCCTCTGGCGGCTGATTGTCTGTCACTCGAAACCATCGCTCGTTAGGGTAATGCACATATGTTTGTTGGGATACACTTTCACCCAAGTAATAATCTGCGAAAAAATAATTACAGCTTAAGCGCTCAAAAAATTCACCCAAGGCGCTGGCTAAACAAGCTTTTTTTGAACTGCCTTTGCCATTAGTAAATAAGGCATGGCAAGATTTATCTCGAATATGGACTGAATACACCTCTGCAACAGGGTTAAGCCAAGACACTTCTTCAATATCAAAACCTAACACCGCCAATTGCCCATGCATAAACGCAATACTTGACTCTAAGTCTTTATCTTTTCCCTTAATTTGCGTTTTTTCCATTATCGGCTCTTACTTACAAACAAATGTTTATATTATTTTCCCTTTCTCTGATTAACTAGCTTTCTGTTAACAATGCTTTGACTGGAGTTTGCTTGGTACGATGCACGGAAATATAACCGGCTATGATTACCATCAATGGAGCAACTATTAAACATAATATCGCTGTTCTGAGATTAAAAATAAGTTCTCCTTCGATCACATAATTAGTTAT
>CALJEX010000066.1 GCA_938074525.1 uncultured Gammaproteobacteria bacterium | reverse complement strand
TGATCCTTCGCGGTGGCGCAGCAGCCACGCCATTTAGACTTCAACAGCAGCTAAATTCCGTTCAAAAAATTGCCCCAGAGATTGAATCCATTGAATCGCATTGGATTTATTTTACTGAAAATTCGGGTGTGCTTCCCTCGGATCAAATAGGCACATTGCGTCAATTATTGAGTGTCGAACAAGCTATTTCCTCTACCTATAAATTAGATGAACAATTTATTATAAGTCCTCGTATTGGAACAATTTCTCCTTGGTCTTCTAAAGCGACAGATATTGTTGAACATAGCGGATTAGGCATGACTGGCCGTGTAGAAAGAGGGGTGTTATTCAGCCTTTCTGGCTGGAGAAAACTTGATCATGATGCACGCCAGCAGATACTTTTATTACTTCATGATCGTATGACTCAAAGCATACTTACTCAGGTAGGTCAGGCCTCTTTGCTCTTTCAACAGAAAGAACCCGCCCCAGTCAGGCGTTTAGCCTCAATCGAGCAAATGGCGGATGATATTACTCACTACAATATCGAGCTTGGACTCGCGTTGTCCGAAGATGAGATTGAATATTTAGTCGAAAACTATACGAAATTAGAACGCTGTCCTTCTGATGTTGAGCTAATGATGTTTGCACAGGCGAACTCAGAGCATTGTCGACATAAAATCTTCAACGCAAGTTGGACCATAGACGGCGAGAAGCAAGATGAAACATTATTTGGCATGATTCGTACCACGCATGCTAATGCGCCGCACAATGTGCTTTCTGCCTATAAAGACAATTCAGCAGTGATTGCAGGCCATGCCGGTGAGCGTTTTTATGCCGATGCTGACGCTAGCTATTCATATTCTACTGAAGATATTCACATCTTAATGAAGGTAGAAACGCACAATCACCCAACAGCCATATCACCATTCCCAGGTGCGGCGACGGGTTCTGGTGGTGAGATTCGAGACGAAGGAGCCACCGGAAGAGGCGGTTACCCTAAAGCAGGATTATGTGGTTTTACTGTTTCAAATTTACAAATTCCCGGTATGCACGAGCCATGGGAAGGGAATTACGGTAAGCCTGACCGCATAGTGTCTGCGCTAGATATTATGATTGAAGGGCCTATTGGTGCTGCAGCATTTAATAATGAGTTTGGCCGTCCTAATCTACTCGGCTATTTCCGTACATTTGAACAAGAAATAGACGGCGTGGTACGTGGCTATCATAAGCCGATTATGATCGCAGGTGGCATGGGAAATATTCGTGCTAGCGATGTACAGAAACTAGATATTCCCGCGGGAACACCAATCATTGTTCTGGGTGGCCCGGCGATGTTGATTGGTTTAGGCGGCGGAGCAGCTTCATCGATGGCGTCTGGCAGCAGTAATGAGCAGTTAGATTTTGCTTCTGTGCAACGTGAAAACCCAGAAATGGAACGGCGCTGCCAAGAAGTGATCAATCGCTGTTGGGGATTACAAGACGACAATCCTGTTCTTTCGATACACGATGTTGGCGCGGGTGGTTTATCCAATGCATTACCTGAAATTTTGAATGATGTTGACCGTGGCGGAATCATCGAATTGCGCAAAGTGCCGAATGCTGAACCTGGCATGTCGCCGATGGAAATTTGGTGTAACGAAGCACAAGAACGCTATGTTTTAGCGATAGAAGTGGGGCAGTTAGAGACATTTAAACGCATTTGTGAAAGAGAGCGTTGTCCTTATGCTGTCGTGGGTGAGGCCACCAAAGAGCAAGATCTAATAGTGACTGATGCAAAATTTGATCAAAATCCAATCGAAATACCCATGGAGGTGCTTTTAGGTAAGCCACCAAAAGTTGAGCGCGCTACTTCAAGGAAACTGCAACCTCAAAAGAATGCAGATTATAGTCATATTAAAATTCAGCATGCCATAGAGTATGTGTTGAGAAATCCAACAGTCGCATCTAAAAAGTTTCTGATCAGTATTGGTGACCGCACCATTACCGGTTTAGTTGCCCGTGATCAGATGGTGGGACCATGGCAAGTGCCAATCGCAGATGTGGCGGTCACGGCAAGTAGTTTTAAAGCCTATACGGGTGAAGCCATGTCGATGGGAGAACGTACACCGATAGCGCTTAGTTCAGGACCAAGTTCTGCACGTATGTCAGCGGCTGAAGCAATCACTAATTTAGTGGCGACTGATGTGCAAAATTTACACGATATTCGCCTCTCAGCCAATTGGATGGCAGCAGCCAATTATTCTAATGAAGACAGTGTGTTATTTGATACTGTTAATTCACTTTCTAGTACATGTCGAGAGTTGAATATTGCCATTCCTGTGGGTAAAGACTCGCTATCTATGCAAACACAATGGCAAGACGCTGGCGTTGATAAGAGTGTGGTGTCACCCGTTTCATTAATTGTGACCGCATTTGCTCCAGTATCTGATATTCGCAAAACCTGGACTCCACAGATACGAACGGACTTAGGGACAAGCTATTTAATATTGATAGATTTGGGTGAAAAGAAAAACAGACTGGGTGCTTCATGTTTGAGTCAAGTCTATAAGATTGATGATGATAATGTGCCAGACTTGAATTCGTCAGATTTATTAACAAGATACTTTAATTATATTAGTGAGTTAAGAGATAAAATTAATGTTATATCTTATCATGACCGCAGTGATGGTGGTCTATTAGCAACTCTATGCGAGATGGCTTTTGCTGGACGTTGCGGAATGAAAGTACAGATAAATACATTAGGAGACAGTAAGTTAGCTAACCTTTTTAATGAAGAACTTGGAGCAGTTTTTCAAGTAACCGCAGAAGATTTAGCGCAAGCAACTTTGCTTGCTGAAGAACATGGACTGACTGATTGCTTCCATATCCTCGGCGAACCTAGTACTGATGAGAATATTATAATTACACATAATGATAGTGAGTTATTAAACAAATCTCGTGCAGAGCTTGAGTTGATATGGAGTCAACCCAGCATACAAATTCAGAAGTTACGGGATAATCCTGAATCGGCCGAACAAGAATGCCAGTTAATTTCAGAGCCAAATCATAAAGGACTTATTGCTCAGCTAAGTTTTGACATTAATGAAGACATCACTGCTCCATATATTGTGAAAGGCTTGAATCCAAAAGTCGCTATTTTGCGCGAACAGGGGGTTAACGGTCAGATTGAGATGGCGGCGGCGTTTGACCGTGCTGGCTTTGAAGCCATTGATGTACATATGACTGACTTGGTCTCTGGTAGATGCACATTATCAGAATTTCAAATGCTAGCAGCTTGCGGAGGTTTCTCCTATGGTGATGTCTTAGGTGCTGGTAATGGTTGGGCAAGTAGTATCTTATATAACAGTGAGTTAAAAGATCAATTTAATGTATTTTTTAATAAGACTGATGTGCTTGCATTGGGTGTATGTAATGGCTGCCAGATGATGTCTAATCTGAGTGAGATTATCCCAGGTAGTAAGCTTTGGCCTAAGTTTGTACGTAATACGTCTGAGCAATTTGAAGCACGTTTAGTTAATGTACAGATCACTGATTCACCCTCACTAATATTCAACGGCATGCAAGGTTCTGTTATACCGGTTGCGGTTGCCCATGGCGAAGGTCGAATGGATGCTGATGAAAAACATTGCACTCGAATAAAAAGTGCTAAGCTGAATGTAATGCATTACGTTAACTCTTCATCAAAAGCTACTGAAATATATCCATTAAATCCTAATGGATCGCATCAAGGCATTACTGCGTTAACTAATACAGACGGCCGTTTCACTATTATGATGCCTCATCCTGAACGATTATTCAGAACGGTTCAGTATTCGTGGCACCCTGACGATTGGGAAGAAGATAGCCCATGGATGAGAATGTTTCGTAATGCGCGAGTAGCCCTAAATTAATCAAGCTATATATTTAGCTCAGATAGTGTGAAACTAACGTGCAGGGGACTGTCATATTAACTACACAAGTCGGGTCTTTAATGTGAGCTAACACTTTCTGTTAGCAAAGGGTGTGGGGATTACATGAATCAATATTCTAAGCTTGTTGTGATTAGTGCGTTTGGCATACTTAGCGCCGTTCCGGCGCATGCGGAATGGTATTTAGGTGTAGATCAAATATCGAACGCTAATTGGTATGACTTAGAAGATTACTCCATCGACACGACTATCACCGATTATGCTGATCCAGGCCTCAAACTCTACAGTGGTTATAAAGCAAGCGATTTATTCTCGATTGAACTAGAATACAAAGATCAAATGCAGTTTGGTGTCGGTAATGTTTTTAGCGGCCAAGAGCTATGGCTAACTGACCAAAGTGATGTCGAGTTAGAAAGTAAAACATTATTCTTCTCCGGTATTAGCACTTTTGCTATTGATGAAACTAAGCGCCTATATCTGCGTGGAGGTCTGTATAACTGGGACCTAAAAGCTAACGGCCAAAACCCCGCCGACAATTCAATTTCAAACAAAAGCGGCACTGATATTTTTTATTCTGTGGGCTCTTATTTTGATGTGACAGAAAAAATAGGATTCAGCGCTGAATGGGAACGATTTGAATTTGATAACGACGATGTAGACTTTATATCTACTGAAATTCATTTTAATTTCTAAAAATATAAAAGCACCATGTTGATCAAAGTAAAAAGTAATTCTCACATATCAGAATCAGAAGTTACCGATTACGAAATCTATAAAAAGCGCCGAGAGTTTATAAAGAAAGCTGGCGGTGCCGCCGCCGCATTCAGTTTTGGTTTGCCAGCGCTAAGTTCAGCAGGCGTTGCGATTAACAATTACAAAAAAGATTCTGCCAATCCATTAGCGGAAGAGCTCACAGAAGAAATAAAAATAACGTCATATAACAATTTTTATGAGCTAGGGACTGGCAAAGGTGATCCTAAATTAAATGCTCATTTATTACAGACAGATCCCTGGGCGATTACAGTAGAAGGTGAGTGCGCAAAGCCTGGTGTACTTGGGTTAGAAGACTTTGTTTCTCCTCACCAATTAGAAGAAAGAATTTATCGTTTACGCTGTGTTGAAGCCTGGTCAATGGTCGTGCCCTGGCTAGGTGTCGAGCTTGGTCCAGTATTGAAACGTTTTGAGCCTACAAGCAAAGCCAAGTATGTGGAATTTACTACCATACTAGATCCAGATAACTTGCCAGGCCAACGTCGAGCAGTACTAGATTGGCCATACCAAGAAGGTTTGCGTATTGATGAAGCGATGAATCCTCTTACGCTGTTAGCTGTTGGTTTATATGGCAAAGAATTACCTAATCAAAATGGTGCGCCATTAAGATTAGTCGTTCCTTGGAAATATGGATTTAAAAGCATTAAATCCATTGTAAAAATTCGTTTCACTGAAAACCAACCCAATACTAGCTGGAATACTTCTTCTGCAAAAGAATATGGATTCTACTCAAACGTCAATCCAGAAGTAGACCATCCTCGTTGGAGTCAAGCACGCGAACGTAAAATTGGTGAGTTAAGAAAGAGAAAAACATTAATGTTTAACGGTTATGCAGATGAAGTCGCTTCGTTATATGATGGTATGGACTTAATGAAACACTTCTAATCTTGTTTGTTAGCAATGAAGTACTGCCCTGCGTAATCGCGCGCAAACTGATTAGCAATACGCCCGCTGCGCGAACCACGCTGTAAAGCCCAACGTAGCGCAAGTTCGCGATATTCTTTTTGTGGTTGCTCTATTTCAAATTGTTTTAACCAGTGTTCAACAATAGATAAGTATTGTTGTTGTGTCAGTGCCTGGAAAGACAGCCACAACCCAAATCTATCAGATAATGAAATCGCTTCCTCAATTGCTTCGGCGTGATGAATCTCTCCATTGATATGTTGTGCAAGCTGATTGTCTGCTAATTTTTCAGGCAGTAAGTGACGTCGATTAGAGGTGGCATATATTAATGCATTGTCCGGCAAGCTAGTGAGTGAACCATCCAGGGCTGCTTTTACTTCTTTGTAGCTAGCATCGTCTTCATTAAAAGATAGGTCATCACAAAACAAGATAAATTTTTCAGGAGACTGAGATTTTATCCAATAGACAATGTCTGCCCAATCTGAAAAGTCATTATGATTAATTTCAATCACGCGTAATTGCTGTAGGTTAAAGCAACCCAATACGGCTTGAATTAGTGATGATTTTCCAGTACCTCTGGAGCCCCACAACAAAGCATTATTTGCAGTAAACCCTTCAACAAACTGCTGAGTGTTGTCCATAAGCAACTTGGCCTGTCGATCTATATGAAGAAGATTATCTTTAGAAATAGGGCATTCCCACTGTATAGAAGTAATACCTTTAGTCTTACACCAACGCAGTGCAAATGAATCTTTTTCTAATGGTTGATTCTTTATTGGATTTTGCGATGAATCTAGTCTATCAAGTAGTCTGCTCGCTTTATTTAATACGTCATTTAGCAATATTGAATCTATAGTCATGATTTGAGATGTGGTCGGTTAATCGTTATTATTTATCATATCGGTTATTTGTAAAATAAACATGGCAAATCAGACGTCAATATTCGGTAATCGCCGGGTTATTTTAATTTCAATTGTAATCGTTTCAATTGCAATAGGCTTTTGGTCTACCTCGCGTTATCCCACCTTGCAAGGTAAGGCTGATATGACCGGGATTATTCATCTTGAAGATACGCTCACACATGAAGTTTTTATTCATGTCGATGAGGACGCTTCTTTTGTTGAGAAGGTTGGATATACCACCATTAATTGGGCTTGGACTAATCGTCAAGGAATGACTTTTGCAGTATTTATTGCTGCGGCATTCATGACGTTGTTTAAGTACTTGCCACGTTATCGCTCACAAAATCGTTTCTTAAATAGCTTGTATGGTCTTGCTACAGGAACACCTCTCGGTGTTTGCGTGAATTGTGTCGCACCGATAGCTAAAGCAATGTACGAGGGAGGGCGCAGCATACATACATCTTTAGCAGTCATGTTCAGCTCACCTACATTGAATATTATTGTTTTGACTATGCTATTTACTTTATTCCCATTTTATTTAGCATT
>CALJEX010000065.1 GCA_938074525.1 uncultured Gammaproteobacteria bacterium | reverse complement strand
TTAATGTAGAAAATAGTGTTATCGCAACAGGTGGAGGTGCTGTGCTGTCGCCAAAAAATATAACTCTATTAAAACAAAACAGCATAATTATATACCTAAAGGCATCTGTTAACTCACAGATCAAAAGAACAAGGCATGACAAAAAGCGCCCATTACTTCAAACCGATGATCGTCATGCTACACTTCAGAACTTAGCCAATACACGCAATCCTATTTACGACAAGATTGCTGATATAATAATTGATACAGATACTCAAAGTATTAGTTCATCCATCGAACAAATAATTACGCATATTAACAACTTCAATATTTAAGTCCGACACTCATGCGCACATTAAAAGTTGATCTTGGCTCACGTTCTTATCCAATTTATATTGGAGAAAACTTATTGTCACAAACTAACTTGTTGCAACCACATATAAGCGGCAAACAAGTGGTTATAATCTCTAATGAGATCGTTGCGCCACTATACATGAAGAACTTATTAACGACGCTAGAAGACCTGCAGGCGCATAAAATTATTTTGCCTGATGGCGAAAGCTACAAAACATTAGCGACGATCGAATCAATATTCGATCAGCTGTTAGAAATGAAATGTGCGCGTGATGTCACGGTGATTGCACTAGGTGGAGGTGTCGTAGGAGATATTACTGGATTTGCTGCGGCATGTTATCAACGTGGTGTAGATTTCATTCAAATACCAACAACGTTATTATCCCAAGTAGATTCCTCGGTTGGCGGTAAAACAGGAGTTAATCATCCTTTAGGAAAAAACATGATTGGGGCATTTTACCAGCCTCAATGTGTATTGGCAGACATCAGCACTTTACACACTTTGCCAAAACGCGAATTAAGCGCAGGGCTTGCTGAAGTCATTAAGTATGGCTTGATTGCGAAAAAACCTTTCTTTAGTTGGCTAGAAAATAACATTGATCGCTTATTAGAATTAGACAATGATGCAATTGAATATTCAGTGGAGCAGTCATGCTTATGTAAAGCTGAAGTAGTCGCAAGTGATGAACATGAAAAAAATGGACAACGTGCTTTATTAAATTTAGGCCACACCTTTGGTCATGCCATCGAAACAGGGATGGGTTATGGAAATTGGTTACATGGAGAAGCTGTTGGCTGCGGAATGGTAGTGGCTGCACAGTTCTCAGCAAAGCTTGGTTGGCTAACAAACCTGGATGTTAATAGAATTTCTAGCTTAATCTCAGCAGCTAAATTACCTACGCAGTTACCCCAAGAGCTAACAGCAGACAAGATGGTTGAGCTAATGGCAATAGATAAGAAGGTCAAAGATGGCAAGCTTCATCTTGTATTATTAAAAGATATAGGAGAAGCTGTTTTGACGAGCAAATTTAACCAAGATTTGCTATACAGCACTCTCAACGAGCTACATAACAACACGTAAATTTATGGTCGCCACTACTGCGCATACGCCAAGTTCTAAACCCACAAATTCCGGGTTGGCCAAATATGCAGTCACTCAAGACCAATCTCATGGTAGGAAATTCTCTGAGCCATCCTGTCAAACACGCACGGAATATCAAAGAGACCGAGATCGCATTGTTCATAGTACTGCTTTCAGACGCCTAGAATATAAAACTCAAGTTTTCATTAATCACGAAGGTGATTTGTATCGAACTCGACTCACTCATTCTATAGAGGTGGCGCAAATTGCTCGATCAATATCTCGCGCTTTACATCTTAATGAAGACCTAACAGAAGCCATTGCACTTGCACATGATTTAGGACACACCGCATTTGGTCATGCTGGCCAAGATGCATTGCATAAGTGCATGAAAAATTACGGAGGATTTGAGCATAACCTTCAGTCATTACGAGTAGTAGATTTTCTAGAAGAGAAGTATCCGGACTTTGATGGCTTAAACTTAATGTTTGAAACGCGTGAGGGTATACTAAAACACTGCGCAATTAAGAATGCCCGTGATATGGGGATCATAGGTCAACGCTTTATCGACAGAACCCAACCTAGCCTTGAGGCTCAACTAACTAATATTGCAGATGAGATCGCTTATAATAATCACGATGTCGATGATGGCTTGCGTTCTGGTTTAATCACTATTCAACAACTTCAACAAGTGGGGCTATTTGACCGTCATTATTTTGAAGTGAACACAAGATTTTCTGACTTGTCTGAAAAAAGAAAAGCCCAAGAAACCATTCGGCGCATCATTAACCAGCTAGTTTGTGACCTGATTGATAATACTTTAAATAATATCGAGCATAATAAAATTAAAACCATTCAAGATGTCCGTTCATCCAAGGTTTCACTTGTCGGCTTTAGCTCTAACCTGAAAAAACAAATGGCTGAACTAAAATCTTTCTTACATGCCAACTTGTATCAGCATGAACAAGTGAATAAGATGAGCGCTAATGCAAAAAAAGTTATTTCCAACTTGTTTACAAAATTCTACAGTAACCCGGAGCTACTTCCGGACGAACATCGGTCTAAGGCCTTAGCCAGAAAAAAAATTGGTGGTGACGATGAATTCGCACGCGTTATTGCAGATTATATTGCCGGCATGACAGATCGTTATGCACAAATAGAATACGCACGAATTAATTAGCCGTTAGGCAGCCTTTCAAAGCATCTATGAGTGAAGATCACATACAATCTGACCCTACCTTATTAACCGAGGATGACCTAAGCAAACTAGGCTTAAGAGAACACCCGTTCATTGAACATGCTGATGACGCATATTTATATAGCGATAGTCAGTTAGAGATGACATCGAACATCATCATGGAGTACCTAACCAACTCTGCGACAACTATTGTACTCACAGGCGAAGATGGTGTTGGTAAAACAACTTTTCTACGCAAGGTATTACGCCTAGGTTATCAGCAATACCAATTTTGTACGCTGCGCGTTAATGATGAAACTGACTTTGAATTTATTGAAGATAAGATAAAACAACGTTGGGTACTTCCAGATACCAATGAACACTCATCAGTTGCTGATCTTTCCATCGAAAATTACGTCATCACTTATTTAAGAGAGCATACTCATGCAGTGCTGATTATTGATGACGCTCATTTTCTTGACACAAACACTTTAGATCGGCTTTTCACATTAAAACATAGAATTGGTTTAGCCTGCCCGCTTAGCCTTGGCTTTATATTAGCCGGTGAAAATACCTTAAAAATTGCTATTACTGAACTTGAAGATTCCAACCCAGCTTGCACTCAGGTCTACCAGATAAATGTACGCCCTTTTTCCCGAGAGCAAACTGGGCACTATATAGAACATCGTTTACAAACCGCTGGATTAGAGGATGAAGTTTTATTAGATGAAGCTAAGGTAACAGAGATTTATAAAGCAACGTTAGGCAACGTTAGGCAAATTCATGAAAGTGCAGTTATTGCTTTGCAGAACCAGTGCAATGAAGATTTTGTTGAAGAAGGACTAGACCCTCATATAACGATCCGCAACCCTAAGCCAAAAGTCCCTGTATTCTTACTTTCAATCTTAGCCATTATTGGCGTTGGCATTTATGCTAATTACCACATGAA
Source organism: uncultured Gammaproteobacteria bacterium (assembly GCA_938074525.1). Lineage (GTDB taxonomy): Bacteria > Pseudomonadota > Gammaproteobacteria > UBA4575 > UBA4575 > UBA1858. The sequence continues at coordinate 9,154 of CALJEX010000065.1, read as the reverse complement.
GAGCAAGCAGAAGGATGAAATTGTTGTGCCTCTTGAAAAGCCACTTGCTAACGAACCGACGTTATCACCTATTATCCAGCAATCTAACAATCCTTCTATTTCTCAAACACCTTCGTTGCCATTACCCAACGCGCCAACCTCACCGACTGACAAGCTAGATATTACCGCAATAAAAGTACCACTGATAACAACGCCTAAAGAACCTCAAGAAGAAGATTCTTTACTATCAGAATCCATCGAAGTGCTTGATGAAAAACAATTAAATACTTTAGAAGAGAAATTAAATGAGAAAGCTCAAGTTGCTGAAATCAAAAAACCAGATGCAGTAGATATTGTTACCAAACCAGAAGCCACTAACAAAAAGCCACCATCGGCGAGTCATTCCACCCCAGCAACAAAAGGTGAGTTATGGCTAAAAGGGCTTGACCCGAATAGCTACACTCTTCAAGTCGTTGCCACTAAAGACACCAAGCAACTTGAATCTCTAGTTAAAAAAGAAAACTTAACAGACAATTACGCCTACTTCGATAAACAGGTCAAAGGAAACACTTTTTATGTTCTGGTCATTGGCAATTATCCTACACGCGATAAAGCGTTAGCTGCAGTTAATCAACTGCCGACAAACTTAAGAAAAAACAAACCTTGGCCAGTTCCCTTAAAGAATATCCAAACATTTTTAGACTAGCTTCTCTATAAAATATAGTTATCAAGAGTTTCTTCAACTCGTTGTTCATATTGACATCTGAACGACAACGAGTAGGCTTTCAAAAATAGAACCTATTATTACCTTCACTGAGATACGCTAGCTATGGCTGGAAAGATTCCACAGCCTTTTATCGATCAAGTATTGAATCAGACAGACATTGTCGACTTGATTAATGGCTACATTGACCTCAAAAATAAAGGTAAAGAATATACAGCTTGCTGCCCATTTCACGGCGAAAAAACACCCTCATTCACGGTCAGCCCTGAAAAACAATTTTATCATTGCTTCGGTTGTGGTGCTCACGGTACCGCTATTAATTTTTTAATGGAGCATGAAGGTCTCCAGTTTATTGAAGCGATAGAAGTACTGGCTAATAGATTGGGCTTGGAAGTAACAACAGAGAATGGCCATGTCCCTCAAAATGATCATCACAAACTTTACCTGGCACTTGAAGAAGCGAATAAATATTACCAACAGCAATTACGCACTAACCAAGATGCTATTGGCTATTTAAAATCACGCGGTATCTCTGGTGAAATTGCCTCACAATTTAATATAGGCTTCGCGCCCACAGGTTTTAACAATATTAGTAATACATTTGGAAACCAGTTCAAACAAACCGAGTTAGTGAATACTGGTTTGTTATCTGAAAAAGCTGAAAATAAAACATATGACCGCTTTCGCAGTCGCATTATGTTTCCAATTAAAGACTCACGCGGTAGAACGATAGGCTTTGGCGGCAGGTCTGTTGACGACACCATGCCAAAATACATGAATAGCCCTGAGACAGAGCTGTTTCATAAAAGCAACACGCTCTATGGTATTTATGAAGCAAGGCAAGCCTTAGGCAAGGTTAAGCAGTTAATCATAGTAGAAGGGTATATGGATGTTGTCGCACTCTCGCAACATAATATAAGAAACTGCGTCGCCACTCTTGGCACAGCGACAACCGCGCAAAATATCCGTAACTTGCTTCGTTTTTGTTCTGATTTAATTTTTTGTTTCGATGGTGATCGTGCTGGTCGAGACGCTGCTTGGAAAGCGCTGGATCAAATGCTCCCTGAATTTAAGGATGGTATTAACATCCGTTTTGCATTTATGCCTCAAGGCGAGGACCCAGACTCATTGATTCGTAGTCTTGGCAAAGATGCCTTTAATGAGTATTTAAATAATGCCGCATCATTATCAGAATACTTTTTTACCAATCTCATAAAAGACATTGATACATCATCTCCTGACGGTCGTGCGAAACTTGCTAGCACGGCCAAGCCGCTGCTTGCCAAAATTCCTCCTACAGTTTTTCGTGACCTCATGTACAAGGAATTAAATGAAAGAGTAGGCACCACGATTTCTGTCGCACCATCTATTATCGAAAATAGCACTCAATCATCACCCAAAACAAATAAACAAAGCCGTTCTCTCAAATATACTAAAACGCGCTTAGCCATTGCTTTACTTATTAGAGATCCATCATTAGCCGAGCATGCACTGCCTATCGAAGAACTTTCCCACTTACTATCTTTACCCGGGATTGATTTATTCATCCAGCTACTTGAAATTGTTGAAGCAGAACCCAATATCAGTGCTATCGCCTTAGTCGAAAGATTCCATAGCCAAAACACTTATGCTGCACTACAGAAATTATTGTTGTGGGATCCACCAGACATGGATAATCGAGAGCTATCGTTCAAACAAACGATGGAACGTTTTAAGGACGATATACGTAGAAACGAGCTAGATGCCATTATCCAGCAAGAAAACTTGTAGGCATTTAATCGGTCTACACTAACGCATTAATCGATGTTAATTCGCTCACTAAATGCATATACACCTCATTTGGCGGGTATATATATTATGTACATTTGCATATAATGGGCGGTTTGATCAATCGTTATTTCTCACGGGTAGCCTAATGGAACCAGATTCAAAGTCAGAGCAGCAAAATCAAGAATATAGCCTCAAAGACCTTATCGCTAAGGGCAAAGAGCAAGGCTATCTAACCTATGCAGAAGTAAACGATCATCTACCAAGTTCTATCGTCGATCCTGAACAGATCGAAGATATTATCAGTATGATCAATGACATGGGCATTAAAGTCTATGAACAAGCCCCGGACGAAGACTCGTTATTGGTTTCTGAAACAGCCGCTTCTGCTGAAGATTTAGCCGAAGAAGCCGCTGCCGCGCTTGCATCAGTAGACAGTGAATTTGGCAGAACTACCGACCCTGTCCGTATGTATATGCGTGAAATGGGGACAGTGAACCTGCTTACCCGCGAAGGCGAAATCAAAATTGCCAAACGCATTGAGGAAGGGCTATCTCAAGTACTGTTTGCAATCGGTCATTTTCCTCGCTCGATAGAAACATTACTGCTTCTCTATGCAAAAGTAGAAGCTGAAGAAATGCGTCTAACAGATCTTATCTCTGGTTTCATCGATCCTGATGCAGAGGAGGTTATTCCTACTCCTGCCGTGGTCAACCGTGGCATAGATGCTAAAAAAGATGACTCTGAGGATGAGGAAGAGGAAATCGACACTGGGCCAGACCCAGAAGAGGCAAAAGAACATTTTGAGACTTTAGCTAATTTATACAAAGTGTCTCAATCAGCGGCGACGCTTAAAAACTCTAAAAAAGCAGTTTCTTCTCGTGAAGAAGTTGCCGAATGGTTCATGCGTCTTAAACTCACACAAAAAGTGATTGACGCGCTCGCAGGCAGCTTACGTACAACAGTAAGTAGCATTCGAAATCATGAACGTTTAATTATGGCTTTATGTGTGGATTATTCACGCATACCTAAGAAAAAATTTATTGAATCATTCACTCAAAATGAAACTAACTTAGAGTGGGTCGATGGTTTAGTTAGTGAAAAAGCAAAATATTCTGAAACACTACTAGAAGTTCAGGACGAAGTTGTTAAAGAACAGCAAAAATTATCAGTTATTCAAGAAAACGCTAAGCTCACCATTGCTGAGATTAAAGAAATCAATCGGCGTATGTCTATCGGTGAAGCAAAAGCGAGAAGAGCTAAGAAAGAAATGGTTGAGGCAAATCTACGCTTAGTGATTTCTATTGCTAAAAAATACACCAACCGTGGCCTACAATTCTTAGATTTGATTCAAGAAGGCAACATCGGTTTAATGAAAGCCGTGGATAAATTTGAATACCGACGCGGTTACAAATTCTCAACCTATGCAACCTGGTGGATTAGACAAGCCATTACTCGTTCGATTGCCGACCAGGCAAGAACGATTAGAATACCGGTACATATGATAGAAACGATCAATAAGTTGAATCGTATCTCACGCCAGATGCTTCAAGAAATGGGTAGGGAAGCTACTCCAGAAGAGCTTTCTGAGCGAATGGAAATGCCGGAGGATAAAGTGCGCAAAGTACTAAAAATTGCTAAGGAGCCTATTTCAATGGAAACACCTATTGGTGATGATGAAGATTCTCACCTTGGTGACTTCATTGAAGATGCTAATATTGAATCGCCCGTTGAAGCTGCCGCAGGCGTTGGTTTAAGTGAAGCCACTCGTGAAATACTTGCATCACTTACTCCACGAGAAGCAAAAGTATTGCGTATGAGATTTGGTATAGATATGAATACTGATCATACTCTTGAAGAAGTTGGCAAGCAGTTTGATGTTACACGTGAACGTATACGTCAAATTGAAGCCAAAGCTTTACGTAAACTCAGACATCCAACCCGCTCTGAGCAGTTACGTAGCTTCCTTGAATTAGAATAATAGCTTCTCAAATAAGTAAAATCGTATAAAACCTCCACCACGAGCCAGTGGCTCTATTGGTTAAAAGCAGAAGACTCATAATAATTTGCTAAGGTATGTAATACACTTTTAATAGTTGTTTCAAGAGGGTCCATAGCTCAGTTGGTTAGAGCGTCCGACTCATAATTACATGCAATATGTAATACACATTTTTAAATTGGTTTATGCGGGTCCATAGCTCAGTTGGTTAGAGCGTCCGACTCATAATCGGCAGGTCCCAGGTTCGAGTCCTGGTGGACCCACCATCCGCTAAACATGCAGGTTTTACAAAGCCTCTTCTGGATTTCCATCAAGTCTTACGAATATCTTTTCTGCTCTAAGGTCTGATTCTTAGACCAACTCTGATTGTACTGAATCACTCTATCTCCTAGACCACGATTTGAATGGGTTCTGCCATCGTAACGAATATCATGTAGATTACAGTCGTCAGTTAATATAAGTCGTAGGTTCGAATTCTACCGACCCACCACCTCAAATTAGCAAATTCAAGCACTTAAAACATATATAGATAATACGGCTACTCTTACTTTGTAATTTGCTAATTTGGTCAACAATTAGTTAATGCTGATTTGTTAAGGTTTTAACATAATCATTTTTATCACTATTCAGCATGGTAGAAACGCGATTATTCCCTCATCAAATTTGAGGTCATGGCCCATTTCCGTTAAATTGAATAATAACTTAGATAAATGGCCGATTAAGCAAAATGTATCCCTTGCAATTTCTCATTAATTCGGTAAATTCATCCAACTGTAGTATAAATATACTTTTACATAAAAATAATTAAAATAATAATAAAATTAGAATAACCGCTATATTAGGAATCGTTGTGAGCAATAAAGAAAGCGCTGCTAGAATTAATAAATTATCCGATCTGATCCGTTCAGAAAAATTTGAAGTATTAGTTCAAGATGGATTTAATCAAGGTAAAATTCGCACCCAAGAATTTAGCGCTGCCGCTAAAGTTGACCCAAAGAAAATATTAGAGCCTTGCACTGTATAGTCAGTTAGCTAGAACCCAAAAAAACTAGACCCCACTAGTTTTGAATAACGGTGAAATCATCTTAGCTAGCGAAGGGTATAAGGCGATGTCAGGCTGTACAAACGGAATCGCTTCCGTGCAAAAAAATGCGCCTGACGATAGTCGCTATGAAAGAAAAGAATCAAAGAACGGTAAATTCATGTTCAATCTTAAGGCAGGCAATAATCAGGTTATTGGCACTTCAGAAATGTATAACACCAGTGCTGCTTGCGAAAATGGTATTAAGAGCGTGATGAACAATGCACCTGATGCAAAAATTGTTGAGGAATAGTATTCTCAATTTGCTATAGTGAAACTGTTCTAGTCATGTAGAACACAGCTAAAGCCTCAACCGATCTGCTAACCGGTTGAGGCTTTTTTATGACTAGCAGATAATCTAAGAAGCTAACCTACTTCTTTGTCCCTTTATAATTACGACGACAGTTATAGTAGTAAGTCATCGCTCCTTTCTCCGTCAAATTAGCTCCTTCCATAAATGCTTTTGAAATTACCTCTCGTGATTCATTATGAATAAGTGAAAACATTTTCATGGCAACAGCCACCTTAGTAATCTCTGGTGTTTTGGATAACTTTTTACCTAATGCGATTGCTTCTTTCACTTTCTGAAGATTATTAGGCTTAGGCGTTACTGAAGCTTTAACTGGTTGACTCATAATATCGATTCCTTATGTCATTAATCATTTCAGTGAGTGACTCGAAATCAGTAGTTTCAAACCCAGATATATTTTCTATGATCAATCCAATGCCTTCTAACAACTCACTGCCTGACAATCGGGATCCATAGCGAACAATAAGCATATTCACAATATTGCTAAGTTGTTCATCTGTTAATGCTGACATGATGATGGCTCCCAATTGACTGGGTGAAACCATCTAGCTAATTATAATGGAGGACAACAATAATTCAGACTATAGATATCAAATGTAAAGTGGTAAGCGTCCAGAGTGAAATCCCATGTTTATGTTCACTCATATACAAGTAACGTAGGATATTTGGATTCCGGTACGAACCAAACCCCTTCTGATAACGAATCTGGTAAGAGTGAAATTCATTAGCTGAGGTACACCCTGGTTCCTTGCAGGGTTACAGACTCGACGTGGCTATCTCATAATCGGCAGGTCCCAGGTTCGAGTCCTGGTGGACCCACCATTACCGCATTACATGCGGGTTTTATTGGTTATCACTCTCTTGAAAAACTCAGCCTTACTAAATCTTGTACAAAATCATATTCTTATGAACAACTCTATGCTCCTGAATTAATATCTCCTGCAATTAGCTGATTTTTTAGTAAAAATTTACTAGTTGAATAACGCGATATTGCTTTACTAAGACGCCTAATTCTTTTGTGATAGATTTAAATCCTAACGGGCCCACCAATTATTCCGCTAAATAGACCAGTAACTCGGTGACAATTTCCCGACATATTGTCTAACACCCCTCTAAAGCTGCCTTGAAATCGGTCGATACTACGTTGTAGTCAAAAATCATGTGAATAGGGGACCCATGGAACAACTAAGCGATTCGTTATTGTTAATGCTGAAGACATGTACTGATCTTCCTAGCCCACCTGCAATAGCCACTAAAGTCATTGAACTAAGTTCATGTGAAACTTCAGGCTTAAGTGACGTTGCTGATGTTGTCGGTATAGACCCTGCATTAAGTGCAAAACTTTTACGCATGGCTAACTCACCTCTTTATACCAAACAGAGAAAAGTTGAAAACTTGCGTCAGGCAATTACTTTATTTGGTTTAAACGGAACGTTGAACATTGCGCTAAGTTTTCCACTTAAACAAAATTCTGTTGACGACCGCAACTCCGGATTAAATTATAATTTATATTGGAAGCGTTCACTTGCTTCAGCCATATTATGCCAAGATATTATTCAACGCATAGGCAGTTCTTCAAAGGACTTGCATTTTTAGCTGGCCTATTACAAGATATTGGCATGTTAGCCCTGGATAAAGCTAAACCAGATTTATATAAAAACATTAGCTTTGAGCAATCTAAACATGAGGCATTGTGTAAGCTAGAGCGAGATGTATTAAATGCAGATCACAGCATCGTCGGCGCTTGGTTATTACAGCAGTGGCATTTGCCCAGCAATCTACTTGATCCTATCGAGTTAAGCCACGCAGCGATTAATGACACTCAAGAATGTGAATCTGATCTTTCTAAGGCAGTGGCTTGTTCTAGTTTGTTTGCAGATATCTTCATTGCTGATGAAGAAGATATTCACTCACTACTATCAACCACTATCAACCAAGCTAAAAATATTATTGATTTTAGTGATCAAGAATTTCATAGCATTATTGAAACAACTTCAGAAAACTATTCTGATCTAGCGCAAATGTTTGATATAGAGCTAGAAAACTCTCATATGCTAGAGTTTATTTCAGAGCAAGCTAAAGAAGTACTTATTCTTAGAAACCTGAATCAAATAAAAGAAACTGAATGCCTACAAAAAGCTGCCAAAAAACTTGAATCTAAAACTGCAGAACTTGAAGAGCTTAACCGCAGAGATGGGCTGACTAAATTATTTAATCGACGATATTTCGATGAGTCAATCGAGATTGAATTTAAAAATGCGACTAAATACCAATGGCCTTTAGGCCTAATATTTATTGATATTGATTTATTCAAGCAGGTCAATGACACGCTAGGTCATGATGCTGGTGATGATGTACTTCGACGGGTTGCAGAGATGTTACTGGATTGTACTAGGGAATCAGATATCGTTTCACGTTATGGCGGCGAAGAATTCACTATCATATTACCAGGAACGAATGAAGAAGGTGTTAACGTCACCTGCAATAGAATCATTAATGCTTTCCGAAATACTACTATTAAGCTCAACAGTGGAAAAATTGTTCATGTGACTGTATCGGCAGGCGCATGTGTTTACGATGGTAACAATGAAGACATTAAAGATTGGTATGAACTAGTAAGGCAAGCAGACCAGGCAACATACCAATCTAAAAATAATGGTAGAGATCAATACTGCTTAGTTAGCAATATACAATCCTCCGATGAAAATAAAAAAATTGCTAGCTAACAATGTGAACAACTTAAACTTTTAACGCTTGATCTAAATCACTAATAATATCTTCAACATCTTCAATACCAATTGATAACCTAACTACTTCTGGTCCTGCGCCAGCAGAGATTTGCTGCTGTTCAGATAATTGCCTATGAGTAGTAGAAGAAGGATGCGTTATCAATGATCGTGTATCACCAATATTTGCGACGTGAGAAAATAATTCACATCTTTCAACTATTTTAACTCCAGCCTTGTAGCCTCCTTTAACACCAAAAGTAAATACCGAGCCTGCACCTTGTGGGCAATACTTCTGGCCTAGCTCATAAAAAGGACTATCTGGTAAACCAGCATATGAAACCCATTCCACTTGGCTATGAGTCGATAGCCACTTAGCCACAGCTAGTGCATTTTCGGCATGCTTCTTCATACGCAATGGTAATGTTTCAGCACCAGTAAATGATAAATATGCATTCATGGGAGACATGGTAGGGCCAAGATCTCTTAATCCTACTGCGTGGCTATACATAGTGAATGCCATAGGACCAAATTTTTCGTGAAAATTTAACCCGTGATACGCACCACA
>CALJEX010000064.1 GCA_938074525.1 uncultured Gammaproteobacteria bacterium | reverse complement strand
GAATCTGTTTCTGAAGGCCATCCAGATAAAATGTCAGATCAAATTTCTGATGCCGTATTAGACGCCGCTTTGGCACAAGACCCTGATGCTCGCGTAGCCTGCGAAACATTAGTCAAAACCGGCATGGTGGTATTAGCGGGTGAAATCACAACCACCGCCAATATCGAATATGAGCAGTTAGTGCGAGACACTGTTAACGAGATTGGCTATGACCATTCGGATAAAGGCTTTGATGGCAATACTTGTGCCGTGATTAATGCCTTAGGTGCTCAATCTCCCGATATCGCTCAAGGCGTGGATCGCTCTAAACCAGAAGATCAAGGTGCAGGCGACCAAGGCTTAATGTTTGGCTATGCTAGCAATGAAACCGATGTACTAATGCCAGCCCCTATTACTTACTCACATCGACTTGTGAAGAAGCAATCTGAAGTTCGCAAAAACAAACAATTAGCTTGGTTACGCCCCGATGCCAAAAGCCAAGTGACTTTCCGTTACGAGAATGGCGTACCAAGCGCAGTAGATGCGGTTGTGCTGTCAACTCAACACGACCCAGATATTTCACAGAAAGACTTACAAGAAGCGGTGATGGAACACATCATCAAACCAGTGCTTCCAGAAAAGTGGCTAAACGCTGAAACCAAATATCATATCAATCCTACAGGTAACTTTGTTATTGGTGGCCCTGTAGGTGATTGCGGACTAACAGGACGCAAAATTATTGTTGATACTTATGGCGGCATGGCACGTCATGGTGGCGGTGCATTTTCCGGAAAAGATCCATCTAAAGTTGACCGCTCTGCTGCTTACGCAGGACGTTACGTGGCAAAAAATATTGTTGCTGCTGGCCTTGCTGAGCGTTGCGAGATACAAATTTCATATGCCATTGGTGTGGCAGAGCCTACTTCTATTTCAATAGACACTTTCGGCACTGGAAAAATAAGTGACCGTGATATTGAGGGCTTAGTTAGACAGCACTTCGATTTACGTCCTTATGGAATTTTAACCATGCTAGATCTTAAACGACCTATATATAAGAGTTCAGCAAGCTACGGACATTTTGGTCGTGAAGAAGCAGAATTTAGCTGGGAAAGAACTGACAAAGCCGACGCACTACGTCAATCGTAAGCGCTTCATAAACATTTTCATATTTGCCTATTATATTTGCTAGGAGCACATCCATGAGTACTGAACAAGATTACAAAGTTGCCGATATTTCTTTAGCGGACTGGGGCCGCAAAGAAATCGCCATTGCTGAGACAGAAATGCCTGGACTAATGTCTTTACGTAAAAAATACGCCGGACAAAATCCTTTAAAAGGTGCGCGCATTGTTGGCTGCTTGCATATGACCATTCAAACAGCCGTGTTAATTGAAACATTAACTGACTTAGGCGCAGAAGTTCGCTGGTCATCTTGCAACATTTTTTCTACTCAGGATCATGCAGCTTCTGCGATTGCCGCAAGCGGTGTCCCAGTATTCGCTTGGAAAGGTGAAACTGAAGAAGAATACGAGTGGTGCATTGAGCAGACCATTACAGGTCCAAATAACTGGGCGCCTAATTTACTTTTAGATGATGGAGGCGACCTAACTAAAATAATGCATGACAAATACCCTCAGATGTTGAAAGACGTTAAAGGTGTTTCTGAGGAGACTACAACTGGTGTTAAGCGACTTAACGATATGGTTGCAGCAGGCGAGTTATTAATTCCTGCGATTAACGTTAACGACTCTGTGACCAAATCCAAATTCGATAATTTGTATGGATGCCGCGAATCATTGGTCGATGGTATCAAACGTGCTACCGACGTTATGGTTGCAGGCAAAGTCGCTGTCGTTTGTGGCTACGGCGATGTTGGCAAAGGCTCAGCACAGTCTCTACGTGGATTAGGTGCCACTGTATGGATTACTGAAATTGATCCTATCTGTGCATTACAAGCCGCCATGGAGGGATACCGAGTTGTGACTTTAGATGACGTATGTGGAGAAGCCGACATCTTTGTCACCACCACGGGTAACTACAACATTATTACCCATGACCACATGCTTGCGATGAAAAACCAAGCGATTGTTTGCAATATTGGCCACTTTGATAATGAGATTGATGTCGCCAGCCTTGAGAAATACCAGTGGGAAGAAATCAAGCCACAAGTGGATCATATTATTTTCCCTGATGGCAAACGCATTATCATGCTAGCTAAAGGCCGTTTAGTAAATCTTGGGTGCGGTACTGGTCACCCTAGTTTTGTTATGTCCAATTCATTCACTAACCAAGTGCTTGCTCAGCTTGAACTTTGGAATGCCAATGGCAACTATGACAATAACGTTTATATTTTGCCTAAACATTTAGACGAAGAAGTTGCTCGTTTACACTTGGAACAGATTGGTGTGAAACTAACAACGCTAACACAAGAGCAAGCCGATTATATCGGCGTACCAGTGAATGGCCCATACAAGGCAGACCACTACCGCTACTAAAAACTCAACACACAGCAACACGCAACGCCGGTATAATATTTTATACCGGCGTTTTTATTTGGGTAATACAGTTTGCGCATTCCAAGAATTTTCACACAACATAAGTTACAGGTTTCTGCCAAGGTCGACCTAGAAGCCAAGTCCGTTAAGCATATTAAAGATGTGCTACGAATGAATGTTGGCAATCAAGTAATACTTTTTAATGGTGATGGTAACGACTACAGCTGTTTTATTAGCGATGTTTCCAAAAAGAGCGTTAGTGTCGTTATTGAAAACAAAAACACTGTCGACAATGAGTCATCAGTATCCATCCATTTGCTCCAGCCTTTATGTCGCGCTGAAAAAATGGATTGGTGTTTACAAAAAGCCACCGAATTGGGCGTTAACGAAATCACTCCATTCATAAGCACAAGGGTTAATATCAATGTTGCTGCTAATCGTTTAGACAAAAAGATGAATCATTGGCGTTCAGTCATAGAGAGCGCTTGTGAACAATCAGGGCGGGCAACTATTCCCACTATCAATCAACCTACAGCATTTAATAACGCGATAAATAACTCCCCTAATGACTCCATTAAATTAATCGCATCACCAACTGCAGATGAAAATTCATTATTTTCAACTGATATGACAGTCACAAAATGTATTTGTGCTATTGGTCCTGAAGGAGGGTTTAATCAAGATGAAATTCTACAAGCCCAGCACAAAGGTTTCACTTCGATTAAAATGGGACCAAGAATTTTACGTCTGGAAACTGCTGTTATCTCTGCGTTAACACTATGTCAATCACGCTGGGGTGATTTTAATTAAGCGCTGCGGCTGATCGATTCATCCATGGACCATACCGCACTTTGTAATGCCGCAAAATCAGGGACATCTAACACTCGGCTACCAATTGAAATTGAATGCGCAATCCAATCCTGGTCATCTTCGATATGCAGATTATCTAACGATTCTTCACTAAGAATAAGTGGCTTAGGAAAACCACGACATTCAACTGCATAATGATCGTTCTCAAAACCTTTTTGAAAAGACTTAATAACTACAATCTTTCTCTTTACAATTTCTTCTCTTTGAAAATCAGATTGAATGAAACTTTCAAAACATACCAATGGAATTCCCCAATCATTCCAAGCATATTCCCCTAACTTCCAAACTCCTCTTTGCGTGACTGCAGGAGAGAAAAAATCATCTTTCCAGGATAATACGTCTGCCACCATTGCTTTTGGCACAAGTATTTCCTTATGTTGCAAACGCAACAACAGCACACTCACACTTGTATCTTCTTGCTGTTTAGTAAACTCAACCATTAGAATCTTTCAATCCTTTCTAGAAGCTGCTCTTCATTATATGGTTTGCCGAGATAACAATTAACACCCAATTCCAATGCACGGTTACGATGCTTGTCTCCTGTACGAGAGGTAATCATGATAATTGGAATATTAGCCAACCTTTCTTCTTTACGCATCTGCGCTGCCAATTCGTAGCCATCCATACGTGGCATCTCAATATCTAGTTATCTACTGACTGCGCATGACGATTAACTGCTTGCAATAAATCATCACGGGTAAATGGTTTAGTTAAATACTCTTCTGATCCAACTATGCGCCCTCTAGCTTTATCAAAAATACTATCCTTACTTGTCAGCATAATCACTGGCGTATCTCTAAACTGGCGATTATTTTTAATTAACGTACACGTTTGATAACCATCTAATCGAGGCATCATAATATCTACAAAAATGATGTCAGGTTTATTCACTGCAATAATTGCTAGTGCCTCAAAGCCATCTTCGGCAGTCAACACTTCACAACCTTCTTTACTCAACAACGTTTCCGCAGACTTTCTAATCGTCTTACTATCGTCAATAATCATCACCTTAAGCGATGATAAATCGGCTGAATTTGGCTGATCGAGTTCAGGCAATGAACTGTTCTCTATATTTTGTGCTCCCAATTTCATTCTCCAGAGCTGTTATCCTGCAGCTCAAATCGTTTATATTTAATCAGCCAGCAGACTGGCCATGATGCAAACGAAGATATGTTTTATCTCTTATATGCACACGGTACTGAACCGGACGGATACAAGGTAGTCCTAGAACAAACTAAGCCGATATAACGGCAAATATGCCAGACAGAGGATCAGAGTATGTCCACTAAAATTGCAGTAATCATGGATCCGATTGAATCAATCCATACATACAAAGACAGCACATTTGCGATGCTACTAGAAGCTCAGCGCAGGTCTTGGAGTATCCACTACATACGCCCCAACAGCTTATACGTTCTGGATGGAAGGCCGTTTGCACAGGCTGCTTCGCTCTCTGTTCAAGATATGTCACAAAATTGGTACCAGTTAGAAGATTACTCCGATATTGAGTTATCAGAATTTAATGTCATCCTTATGCGTAAAGATCCTCCCTTTGATATGGAGTACATTTATACGACTTACGTGCTGGAGCTCGCCCAGAATACTGGGACATGCGTGGTTAACAACCCTGTCTCCTTACGCAACATGAACGAGAAGTTTTCTATTGTTAATTTCCCCAACTGTTGCACACCAACGTTAGTGACTCGCGACAGAGACAGAATAAATTACTTCATTAACGAGCATAACGATGTAGTAGTGAAGCCAATGGATGCAATGGGCGGAGAATCTATATTTAGAATTTCACCCTCTGACAGTAACAAGAACTCAATAATTGATCAGATCACTGACAAAGGTGCAACCACCATTATGGCGCAGCGTTTTATTCCAGAAATTAGTCAAGGCGATAAGCGTATTTTAATGGTTAATGGAGAACCGATCGACTATGCACTTGCACGAGTCCCTGCCTCCGGAGAGTTTCGAGGTAACCTGGCGGCTGGTGGCTCAGGGCATGGAGTACCGTTAAGTGACAAAGACCGGCAGATTTGCACAGAAATCAAAACAACTTTAGTAGATAATGGAATACTATTCGCGGGTATTGATGTGATTGGGTCGTATTTAACAGAAATTAATATCACTAGTCCCACATGTATTCGAGAACTTGATACACAGTACGATCTAAACATTAGTGGCGTATTATTCGACCATATTGAAACATTACTAGACTAACTATTACTCAACCTCGTAATTTTATTTGCACCTAAATGACCCCAACCATTGCCGCACCAAAAGTATCCTCAAATGACAGAATAAGCTTTACTCTGTTGCTAGCTGTTGCTTTTCATGGATTACTGATTTTAGGTCTTGGATTTGAATTAATAAAAAATCACTCTGCACCTCCGTCAACGATTGAAGTCATCTTAACCAAAACCCAAAACGTCGATGCTCCAGAAGATGCAAAGACGATTGCAGAACATAATCAAGTGCAAAGCGGCAGCGTCGATTTTGATGCTCGTCCTACTTCACCATCAGTGACTAAAAAGGCCTTACAAGGTAATGATCAGACCAGTAGCCGGGAAATGACAGAAAGCACTACTCGCGCGGCTGCAAATGAAATGATGGTGCATCAAAATGATCCTGACGGTGAAAAATATTCACGTCGTGTCACTAGTGAAGAAAATTCCAAAGTCGACCAAAAAGAATTACGCAAAAATCAACAACACGGTGCCCAATTAGTGTCTGAGCTAAGCCGAGAAAAACAACTATACGCGAAACGCCCGCGCATTAATCATATTGACACCTTAAACGCCAAGTCAGCTGTTGAAGCAAAGTACATTAAAGATTGGGTACAGAAAGTTGAAATTATCGGTAACATTAATTACCCAAGACAAGCCAAACAGAAAAAACTTTCTGGAACGTTAATACTCAGTGTACTAGTCAATCATGATGGTTCAGTTATATCGTCCAGCGTGCAACAGAATTCAGGAGAAAAATTACTGGATGATGCTGCTATTAAAGTAGTGCGTTTAGCAGCTCCTTATAAACAGTTTCCAACGGAAATGCGCGAACAATACGACCAACTCATGATAACTCGCACTTGGGTTTACCACAGCGACAATAAATTAAGCACCCAGTAATCAACCACACGTGCCAGATATAAACACTTCTTTACGCGCACAAATACTAATAGCGATGCCATCGCTATATGACCCCAGCTTTTCTAAAACTATTATTATTATTTGCGAACATAGTGCTGAGCAGGGAGCAATGGGTATCATTCTTAATCAGCCAACCTCTCTAAACATTTATGAACTGATTGAATCCGACAATACAAAACACAGAGAAGATGATCCTTTATTATCGATACGCATTCATTCTGGCGGGCCAGTAGACACTGACCACGGTTTCATATTGCACGATTGCGACATTAAACATGAATCAACTATCCAAATCTCTCCTACATTATTTCTTACTTCATCCTCAGGGATTTTAGAGGAAATCGCAGAAAACAAAGGGCCCGACAATAAAATAATTGCCTTGGGCTACGCGGGTTGGTCTCCAGGACAACTTGAAGCTGAAATATCAGCCAACTCATGGTTAACCACTGAATATCAACATCAACTTGTGTTCGATACGCCCGCGGATAAACAGTGGCTCGAAGCCGGCAAGCAACTGGGTATTGATCTCAACTTATTAAACAGCCAACCAGGTCATGCCTGATATACCAACACAACATCATGTGTACTTAGCCTTTGATTTTGGCGAACGTCGCACAGGTGTAGCCTTGGGCCAAAGTATCACTGCTAGTGCACGGCCTTTAACTACTATCACTAGCACGGATAAGCAACCCAATTGGCGGCAAATCGAAAGCTTATTAGAAGAATGGCAGCCCACACAATTAATTGTCGGCATGCCGGGCGATATAGAAGAAAATAAAGCATTACGCAAAAAGATTACTCGATTTTGTGCTGAACTTGCGATTAAATCGGGCTTATCTGTGGTGACACATGATGAAACTCTGACCTCTGATGAAGCTTATGTACATTTAAAAAACAAGAGGCGCAGCGTAAAAGGCAAAATAAACAAACAAGATATAGACCAAATTGCCGCAGCAATTTTGTTGGAATCATGGATGAGTGTTAATCTACCTAGATGAATATTAATGTTGATGAACTAATTAGCAGCCTCACCAGTCAGACCCAAGAATTGATCAATACTCTAGGGACAGATCAACCATTAATGATCGGCATACATACTGGTGGCATTTGGATTGCAGAGCGCTTGCATTCGGCACTTAATTTAGAAAAGCCAATGGGTATCTTAGATATCTCTTTTTATCGAGATGACTTCAGTCGACTTGGCCTTAACCCCCAAGTTAAGCCATCAAAAATCCCTCTCGATATCACCGATGAACATATCATTTTGGTAGATGATGTCTTGCATACGGGACGCACTGTACGCGCTGCACTCAATGAATTATTTGACTATGGACGCCCAGCCAGTGTTCATCTCGCGGTATTGGTTGATCGAGGTGGACGCGAATTACCCGTTGCAGCCCAAGTTGCCGGTAAAACAATTGACCTACCCCCTCACCAGCATGTAAAACTAAGCGGGCCCAAGCCATTGAAGCTTGAGGTCATCACAACCAGTTGATATAACCAACTAACATACAAGAATAACGACTAATAACGGATGCAACATTTTCTAACAACTGAATCGCTAAGCAAAGATCAGTTGACTAATATTTTAGATACTGCCGAATCATTTACTAATGTGGACGGCGGAACTGTTAAGAAAATACCTCTACTCAGAGGAAAGACAATCGTTAATTTATTTTTTGAAGCCAGCACACGAACACGCACTACTTTTGAGCTGGCTGCAAAAAGATTATCTGCTGATGTCCTAAACATAAACATTAGTTCTTCTGCCACTGTAAAAGGTGAAAGCTTACTGGATACCTTACGGAATCTAGAAGCCATGCACGTAGATATGTTCATTATTCGCCACCAAGATAGTGGCGCTGCGGAATTTTTATCTCGACACATATCTCCACATATTAGCGTGATCAATGCTGGTGATGGACGTCATGCCCATCCGACCCAAGCAATGTTAGACATGTACACCATTCGCAAAATGAAAGGCAGTTTTGATAATCTTAAAGTCGCTATCGTAGGAGATTTACTTCACTCGCGAGTCGCACGTTCGCAGATACACGCTTTAAAGACATTAGGTGCAAAAGAAATACGCATAATTGCTCCACGCACGTTGCTTCCCGCACGCATAGAAAGTTTAGGCGTGAAAGTGTTTCATAAGATGGAAGCAGGTCTAAAAGACGTAGATGTTATTGTAATGCTGCGTTTACAAAAAGAACGTATGCAAGGCGCACTACTCCCGAGCGAACATGAGTACTTTAATTTGTTTGGTCTAACCCAAGAGCGTGTTGCGTTAGCTGACAATGATGTCATTGTCATGCACCCAGGGCCAATCAATCGGGGTGTTGAAATAAGTTCAGAAGTCGCGGACGGTCCTCAGTCAGTCATTTTACAACAGGTGTCTTATAGCATCGCTGTACGTATGGCGATCATGTCCATGCTGGCAGGACATCAGCCATGAAAATAGAAATCAATAACGCCCACATTGTTGACCCTCAAAACAATGTCAACAAAGTTACCAATATATACATATATAACAAGTCTATCGCTGCCGTCGGTGAGAGGCCTGCTGGTTGGAAAGCAGATAAAAGTATTGATGCAAAAGGCAGCTACCTATTTCCAGGTTTAGTCGACATTGCCACTCGACTAAGAGAGCCAGGACAAGAACATAAAGCCACAATTGCTAGTGAAACTTATGCTGCTGTTAGTGGCGGTATCACCTCAGTGGTTTGTTTACCGGATACTGAACCTGCGATCAACTCACCGGCCGAAGTGGAATTAATACAACAGCGCACTAACGCCACTGGTCACTGCCATGTTTATGTCATTGGTGCACTTACCTCGCAACTAAAAGGCTCCATGCTAAGCGAAATGGCAGCACTAAAAGAAGCCGGCGTAGTCGGTGTTAGTAATGTACTACACCCAATGGCTAATAATTTAGTATTAAGACGCGCGATGGAATACGCCTCTAGCCAAGATCTCACATTGTTCTACCACCCAATGGATCATAATCTAGCGGAGAATGGGTGCGTGCACGAAGGTATATCAGCTACTCGTATGGGGCTTACCGGAATACCAACCGCCGCAGAAACGGCAGCCGTTGGTTCATGTTTGGCATTAATAGAGCAAACAGGTGTCCGCGTACATTTCTGTAGATTATCCACACAACGTGCTATGCAAATGTTGGAGCGAGCTAAATTTGACGGCGCACCTATCAGCGCGGATATAAGCGCTCATCAATTATTTTTGAGCGATATGGATATCGCTGATTTTGATGGTAATTATCACGTACTACCACCACTAAGAGGACGTACTGACGTTGCAGGTTTGAGGCATAAATTAAATAGCGAAATTATTGTTAGCCTATGTTCGGACCATCAGCCACACGAACGTGATGCTAAGCTAGCTCCGTTTGCCTCTACCGAACCCGGCATATCCGCATTAGAAACCTTATTACCACTCGCGCTACAATTAGTGAAAGATGAAGTGACTAGCTTAACTGACATTATTTCATTGTTAACTCATAAACCCGCGCAGTTACTTAACATTAAAGCCGGCAACTTATCTCCAGGACAGCCTGCAGATTTATGTATTTGTAACCCCACGATTGAATGGCAGCTAACTGCTGAAAACATGCATAGTCGTGGCAAAAATACGCCTTTCTTAAACCAAACATTCAAAGGCAAAGTGACCCACACATTTGTAAGTGGCAAACTTGTTTTCGAAACTAAGTCATGATCAATGCATCCATATTCGCTGAGAATGCGCGCGTGCTCGCCCATGATGCATTACCTGCATCACAATACTTGCTGCGTTTGCACATTCCAGAATGCGCACAAACAGTTCAGCCAGGCAATTTCATCCACTTAAGTTGTAGCCACGAAAAATACAGTTTAAAGCGCCCTTTCTCGGTTTTACGTCGCTCAAAAGATGAGGGCTGGATAGAAATTTTATACAAAGTTGTCGGCTCAGGGACAGAGCAGCTTGCTAAAATAAAACCAGGTGACGAATTGCACTGCATGGGCCCAATTGGCAATGCCTTCACTCCATCAAGCAATGCTAAACGACCATTATTGCTTGGCGGTGGCGTGGGGATTCCTCCGATATTATTTTTCGCTGAGCAACTGAAAAAGAAAAATAACATCACGCCGATGGTCATCATGGGCTCAGAAATTCCTTTCCCATTCAAAGTGCAACCTTCAAAAATTTTAATCGATGCAATGCCTAACGATACCATTGCATCCATGACATTAATGGAAGATTTGAATATACCGTCACGATTAACCAGTAAACAAAATTATTCTGGTTGTTTTGATGGCTATATTCATGAACTTGCCACTATCTGGTTAGAAGGCTTAAAGGAACAGGAACGTTCAGAAATTGAGATCTTTGCCTGCGGACCTACAGTAATGCTAAAAGCTGTCGCCAAACTTAGCCAACAGTTCTCACTCCCCTGTCAGTTATCTTTAGAAGAATATATGGCTTGCGCGGTAGGTGGTTGTGCTGGCTGTACTATAGAAACAATTAATAACACAGGCCAACGTCAGATGAAGCGCGTATGTGTCGATGGGCCTATATTTGATGCCAATATCGTATTCCCTTCATAACTACTTGGATGGCTTGTCATCACTAAACATAGATTTAACTGAATCAAAAAAGTCATCATCTTCATCTTCAATAGCATCTTGATTTAAATCGTGATCCAAGCTCACATCTGAAAATGACTTAAGTTCCTCTTGTCCTTCACTGTCTATACTCAGTTCACTCAAGTCAGGCAATGGTGTTGAAAGAGTAATTGGATTAGAACCTTCATCATCACCACCAAAATTATCTGCATTCAGCATGAGATCTTTTTGATCATCATGCTCGCCAATACTTTTAACTCCGCCACCAAAGTTAATTTGCCATTCCAGATTACTGCGGGAATCAGCAAAATTAAGTGCGTCATCCATGGTAATTCGTTCTGACTTAAACAATTCATGCAAGCATTGATCGAAAGTCTGCATGCCGACAGCAGCCCCTTTCTCCATAATTTCTTTAATCCCGCCAAACTCACCTTTACGAATCAATTCAGAGATATAAGGCGTGTTAAGCAATACTTCTACTGCGGGAATACGCCCACCATCAGTAGCCGGTATAAGACGTTGAGAAACAATGCCCGCCAAGTTCAATGACAAATCCATTAGAATCTGATTTCTAGCATCAGTTGGGAAGAAGTTAATAATGCGATCTAACGCTTGGTTAGCATTCACTGCATGCAGTGTGGTTAAACAAAGATGCCCTGTATCTGCATATGACATCGCCGCTTCCATAGTCAAACGATCACGCACCTCACCAATCATAATAACATCAGGCGCTTCACGCATGGCTTCACGCAAAGCATTATCATATGACAATGTGTCTAGACCTACTTCACGCTGACCAATAATTGATTTCTTATGGGTGAAAATATACTCAATAGGATCTTCAATAGTGAGAATATGCCCACTTTGAACAGTGTTTCGATGTTCGATCATTGATGCCAATGACGTAGATTTACCTGATCCAGTCGAACCTACCACCAGTATCAAGCCATTCTGCTTCATCACTATGCTACGCAGCACTTCAGGTAGACCTAATTTTTCCAAGCTTGGAATATCATGTTTGATATATCGAATCACCAATGACACTTCGCCACGCTGATAATAAATGTTCACACGATAGCGACCGCCACCTACGATTGAAATACCAAGATTCATTTCCTTGGTTAATTCAAAATCCTTGATTTGCTGATCGTTCATAATTTCATAAGCGATCTTCTTAGCTGATCCCGGTTGTAACGGAGTCTTAGATATTTTCTGAGTGACGCCATTTAATTTCATACACACAGGCGCACCTGTGGTGAAAAACAAATCAGACGCAGCCTTTTCGGCCATGAGTTTTAGATATGGACTTACTGTCATAATATTTACAACGCTATGGTTAAATAATTAGCCGACCAACCCTGACTCTTGGGCATCTTCTTCAACGGTAAGGGTTTCCAAACCATCAAGTAAATCTGTTGCCTTTGATCTCTTACCCTCTAGTTTCAATCGCAAACGCAAGTCGTTGACTGAATCTGCATTACGCAATCCATCTTCTACAGTAATCAGGTCTTCCTCGATCAAATCAAACAAATGCTGATCGAATGTTTGCATTCCAAGTTCTCTAGACTTCGCCACTAGCGCTTTCATCTTAGGCACATCACCTTTAAAGATTAGATCTGCCATTAAAGGAGAGTTAATCAATATCTCAATAGCTGGCACACGCCCATCAGACTCTTTAATAGGCAGTAAACGCTGCGATACAATTGCCTTAAGGTTAAGAGAAAGATCCATCAATAGTTGCGCACGCCTTTCTTCGGGGAAAAAGTTTATTATTCTATCTAGCGCTTGGTTAGTACTATTCGCGTGTAACGTAGCCAAACATAGATGACCTGTTTCAGCAAATGCCACCGCATGCTCCATTGTTTCGCGATCACGAATCTCACCAATCAAAATAACATCAGGCGCTTGGCGTAATGTATTTTTTAAAGCGATCTCAAATGTTTCTGTGTCAACACCTACTTCTCGCTGAGTAACAATACAATTACGGTGCTTATGAACAAACTCGATCGGATCTTCAATGGTAATAATGTGCCCTTGGCTATGCTCATTACGATAACCCAACATAGCGGCTAAGGAGGTCGATTTACCACAACCAGTACCCCCTACAAATATAACAAGCCCATTCTTAGTCATTGAAATATCTTTAATGATAGTCGGTAGTTTTAATTCTTCAACAGTGGGTATTTCTGCATTAATAACACGTAACACCATCCCTGAACTATTACGCTGCATAAATGCATTAACACGAAAGCGTGAGATGTTTGGCAAACTGATTGCAAAGTTACATTCCTGCGTCTCTTCGTACTCACGAATTTGTCGGTCATTCATTATCGCGCGCACGAGTACTTGTGCATGTGAAGCGGTTAATGGTTGATTAGTAATAGGCGTCATCTTGCCATCAAGCTTCATTGATGGTGGTGCACCAACTGTAATAAATAAATCAGATCCGCCTTTTTGCAACATATTGCGCAGCAGGTCGTGCATGAATGTAATGGCCTTATCTCTATCCATAATCTCTAAACTAATCTCTCATTTAATTAAAAATCGTCTTTATTAGCAGCACGACGACGCGCTTCTTCTTTACTAATCAAGCCTTTTGCTTGAATTTCTTTCAGACACTGATCAAGTGTTTGCATACCCACATTCTGACTGGTCTGAATTGATGAATACATTTGTGCAATTTTATCTTCACGAATTAAATTACGTATCGCTGGAGAACCCAGCATGATTTCATGTGCAGCAATTCGACCACCACCAATTTTTCTACATAATGTTTGCGAAATAACAGCACGCAATGATTCAGATAACATAGATCGGACCATATCTTTTTCAGTTGCCGGAAATACGTCAACAATTCTATCGATAGTTTTTGCAGCAGAACTAGTATGCAAAGTGCCAAATACCAAGTGACCGGTCTCTGCTGCGGTCAATGCTAATCGGATAGTTTCTAAATCTCGCAACTCGCCAACTAAAATAGTATCCGGATCTTCACGTAGCGCTGATCTTAATGCCTCATTAAACCCCAATGTGTCTCGGTGTACTTCTCGCTGATTAATTAGGCTTTTTTTGCTTTCGTGAACAAATTCGATTGGGTCTTCAATAGTCAGAATATGCTCATACTCATTTTCGTTTTTATGATTAATCATGGCAGCCAATGTGGTTGACTTACCCGATCCAGTTGGACCTGTTACTAACACTAGTCCACGAGGATATGATGAGATATCTGCAAAAATTCTAGGGCAGTCTAATTCTTCAAGCGTGAGTATATTGGTTGGAATTGTTCTGAAAACTGCTCCCGCACCTCGACTTTGGTTAAAAGCATTAACACGAAATCGGGCTAAGCCAGGAATCTCAAACGAGAAATCTGTTTCTAAAAATTCTTCATAATCTTTTCGTTGCTTATCATTCATGATGTCATACACCATAGAATGAACTTCTTTATGCTCCATCAGTGGAACATTAATTCTTCGCACATCACCGTCGACTCGAATCATCGGCGGGACACCAGCGGAAAGATGTAGATCTGAGGCTCCATTTTTAACAGAGAAAGCCAACAGCTGTGATATATCCACTTAGACTCCTTTCAAGTTACGCTATACAATCCGGTGTATGTTTTGATTTTGGAGGCATCCCAAGGCTTGAAAAGTAGGCTGCAACCAATCCATAGGCGACTACTATATAACGTCACTCGTACGATTCGCGTAATTAGGCAATAGTATGCGACAAGCAAACACATTGTAACGATAAACAGAGCCACACCAGTACGCACAACTGCACCTGTTGCTTAATTCAACAGATCAGTCCGATTACTTACAATTAGTCTATGACAACAAATAATTTAAGCAATAATCTCATCGCCGTACGACAACAGATTGCAGATGTGTCGAAACGACACCAGCGCAATAGTGACGAAATATGTTTAATTGCTGTGAGCAAAACACGTAGTGTAAAAGAAATTCGCGCATTAGCTGTGCATGGGCAAATTCATTTTGGTGAAAACTATGTCCAGGAGTCGATAGACAAAATAGCTGAAATTACCGATATTGAGCTAGTTTGGCATTTTATTGGTCCCATCCAAAAAAACAAAACCAAGTTGATTGCTGAGAATTTTAGTTGGGTACATAGTATTGATAGAGAATCTGTCGCGACACGCCTTAGCAATCAACGCCCACCAAATTTACCAGCTTTAAATATTTGCTTACAGATTAATATTGATAACGAAGACAGCAAGTCTGGTATATCGCCTACAGAACTATTACCTCTAGCCAAAACAATTCAGCAACTACCCAATCTAAAGCTACGCGGCTTAATGGCCATTCCCAGTGCTAGTCATGAATTTGATCAGCAAACTGCTGCCTTCCAAAAAATGGCAAATCTGCTCGCTGAGTTAAAACAAAACGGTTTTGACGTAGACACATTATCAATGGGAATGAGTAACGATTATGAAGCCGCTATTGCTTGTGGTTCAACTATGGTGCGAATCGGTACCGCAATATTTGGCCCACGCCACTACTCATGAAACAATACGCTTATGAACAGCTCTGACCATCAATCCATTTTAATCATCGGTGCCGGCAACATGGGTAGCAGTATCGCCTCAGGGCTATTGGCTAAACAATGGCCAGCTAATCAGATTAGCTTCTGTGACCATAATAGTTCTAGGCATAAAGCGCTTAGCAAAGCTTTTCCTGGTAGCCTGATTGTTAGCGATGCTTCGGAAGTTACTGCACCTCCTAAAGTAGTTTTACTCGCAGTAAAACCGTATGACATGGAATCCGTTTGCCTAAAACTTTCCACTATTAGCCTCGCCATTGACACCCTCTATATTTCCATAGCAGCCGGCGTCCCTGTCAGAGCGTTTCAACACTGGCTTGGAGATCAAACAACTATCGTACGCTGTATGCCCAACACACCATCAGCGATTGGATGTGGAATGACAGGTTTATATAGCTCCCCTGAGATCAACCATGCTGATAGAACGTTAGCAGATCAAATTTTAAGCTCGATAGGCAAAACTATCTGGGTAGATAAAGAAACTATGTTAGATGCCGTTACTGCCTTATCAGGCAGCGGCCCAGCTTATCTTTTTTATTTAATGGAATGCTTGCAAGAAAGCGGGCAATCGCTAGGCTTAAATGTACAAGATAGTTACACCCTGACATTACAGACTATGCTAGGTGCAGCACAACTAGCTCAGCAACAGAATATTGATTTTAAAACACTACGCGCAAAGGTCACTTCTAAAGGTGGTACAACAGAAAAGGCGATTAATTGTTTGGTTGAAAATGACATGAAAAAAATCGTTGATAGCGCAGTGAATGCCGCTTATGAAAAATCCGGCGAAATCAGTCAATCGTTTAATAAGGAATAACCCATGCATGCAGCTAATAATGTCCTCACTTTCTTGATTCACACTCTATTTACACTGTATATAGGTGCAATTTTACTGCGCATGATCCTTTCTGCCACGCGCGCAGATTTTTACAATCCAATTTCACAGTTCCTAGTCACTATCACTAACCCAGTATTAGTGCCTCTTCGAAAAATTTTACCCAGTATCGGGCCCGTTGATACCGCAAGCTGGGTACTCGTTTTTGGTTTAAAGGCGCTAGAGATATTTTTACTTCTATATATAAGAGGATTACAGCCCAGTGTTGATGTTTTAATCATCAGTACTATCCTGCAAGTAATTATTATGATTGTCTCAATATTTTTATATGCAGTAATAATTAGAGCAATTCTAAGCTGGTTTGCGGGCATGAATATGGGAAATAATCCTATATTATCACTATTAAACTCCATTACTGAGCCGGTATTGGCTCCCGCACGCAAAATCATTCGCCCCGTAGGCATGTTTGACCTATCTGCGATGGCAGTTATTTTAATTTTATATTCTATTTTGATCGCTCTTCGTTCTATTTGATCTAACTCCAACGGCTATTAAATCAGCAACCTTGCATATATCTCTTCATAGAACACATTAACTAGCTGGTTGCCGCTAAATATACATTGTATTTGCTACTTATAGATTTCGCTTCAAAATAACTTTTAGTTTTGAAAATTTATTAGCAATTTCAGGAAATGCTTAAATAGCAGGATAAAATTGGCATTATTCAATTCCTTGTGTACAATTCGACAACGCACAATAATTATAAAATTAGTCGTTAAGAGATAACTACATATTGATGCCATATAGCTATATGGCAATCTAACTTTACGCATTTATAAACTTACATTTAGAGGAATATTGAATGGCCGTTAAAAAGAAAGCCGCAGCATCCGCAGTTAAAAAGCCACCTACCAAGTCTGAAATCTTGAACTCTATTGCAGAAGAAACTGAACTTACTAGAAAGCAAGTTGCATCAGTATTCGCTGCATTAGACGGCCTTATAGCTAAAGAGTTAAAGCCTAGGGGTTCTGGTTTATTTAATATGGTTGGCTTATGTAAGATTAAGGTTGTTAAGAAGCCAGCGACAAAAGCTCGTAAAGGCATCAACCCGTTCACTGGCGAAGAGACTGTATTTAAAGCAAAACCTGCTCGCAAAGCAGTTAAAGTACTACCTCTTAAAGGCTTAAAAGATATGGTGTAACCACCAATCTGAGCTTATATTTGCTTATACCGCAAGCGAGCAGTTCAAATCGCTTGCGGCATGCGCAAACAAAAATCCTTTATTCTTCGATATTTAGCTCTTTCAACACTTGATGCTTTATGCGAATAAAGTCTGAATGAGAAAAATATAGCCAATCCGCAATTTTTCGGACATGGTACTCCTCGTATTTGTCCAACACGCCATCAGCATAAGCAACCGTCCATAGTCCCTTTAGCAAACCCAACTTCGCGGTTGCATCTAACTCTTCATTAATTAAGCGTATAAATGCATGTGAAGAGGTATATTCATCATGCTCATCTAATGCGTATTGCAAAACCTTATCTGCTTCATTTTTCGACAGTGAAAATTGCTTGATTAATGTTGACCTAATAACTTGCTGTTCTTCTTCGGATATTTCAAAGTCTGCTCGACTCACCTCTATCAATAAAATTGCTGCAGCCAATTGAGTCGTATGCTGCTCACTCTCATTACTGGCACCAATATTCAAGGTTGATTCCAACCACTGATTTAACTTATTAAACATTTTATTGCTTCAATAGAAGATTATAACGATCACTAGAAAAATTTAAAAAATACATATCAACTAAAGGGTGATTAATCTCTGAGGTATTATCTGTGGTTAGGATATTTCGCTCAGCCACATAGGTAGTGGCATCTGAACCATCAACTAATACATGATACCAAGGCTCATCCTTGGGTGGATGCAACTTTGCCGCATGCTTGTACCAGATATCCGTGCCGCTAAATTCAGCATCAACATCGTAAATAACACCTCTGTAACCGAAATTCTTATGCTCGATAATTTGTCCTAGATGAAATTTAGTTATGTTAGAGATCATGTTAGCTATTAGATAAAATCACCTGTATTAGTTCCATTGCTGCTACACAAGCGCAATTGAACTGATCATGATATGCTTAAACAACAAAGCACTGGTCATAATATACAATATAATTAAGCACATGCAATCAGACAACAAACCCAGCAAAGAACAACGCACTTTGCTAGTCATGCGAAAAGTACTCTCTGCGGTAATCCGCGAAACCACTCCTAATCCAGGCATGAAGCATGTGCTAAGTGATAATACGCGTGAAGACATACGAATGTGTTTTGGGCTTATCACCGCAAGAGAACATGAGCTAGCCAAACAATCAGGTTTAGACATCAAGGAAAGGCCAAGATATACAGATGAGCCTAAGCAGTCTTCGGTTATTTCCATCGATGCACTAAAAAGGCCCAGCAAACCCAACGACTCAGAATAAGCTTCTTTCCAATCATGAGAACTGATGCAGATAACGCCATCATCACCCAGATGACCATGCAAGTTATGGATGACTGGGGTCTAGACGGCAAACAAATCATCCAGTTATTAGCTCTCCCTGAGAATACACGCACGCGCCATTTAGAGAAATTTAGGACTGGTGACGCTTTCCCCATGAATAAGGAAACTGCGATACGCATTGAACACATAGCAGGGATTGCTGATGCATTAAGGACGACTTATCCACGCAATATACAAATGGGTGCTCGATGGCTAAACACGCCGCATAGACGATTTAAAAATAATACGCCTATTGCTACTATGTTGAACAGCGATAAAGGATTATTATTAGTGCGTTCAGAACTAGATTGCGCATATGCTTGGGACCGTTCCGGTTCCTAATGAACAACTTTCGATTAACTCTTTTTATGTAAGTGCCATGTTAAGACTCGACGATATTAAAGTAACACTAGACCCCAGCATTGAGATAACCCCAGAAAATAAATGTGGCTTTTGCACCAATTCAATTTGCTGCACTTATGTGACACAACCAGTTGACACACCTAGAAGTAAGCAAGAATATGAATACTTACTTTGGCAGGTATCACATGACCATATTGAAGCCTATCGAGATGATGAAGGTTGGTGTCTTTTAATCACAGGCAAATGTACGCATATCTTACCTGGCGGTGGTTGTGGTATTTATGAGGCACGTCCACAGATTTGCCGAGACCATACCAATGACTATTGTGAGTTCGACTCCCCTTCTGAAGAGGGTTTTGAATTGTATTTCCGCAACTACGACGAATTACTCGTATATTGCAAAAAGAAATTCAAGCATTGGAAGCGTGGCTAATAGCTCTATCCCTAGCTGTTAACCTGAATTATTCTCCAAGCCATCGACAATATCATGGAAGCCGTTAATAGCTAAGTAACCCTGTGTATTTTGAATAGGCAGGGTAGTGTCAGGCTTCAATACACTTCTTAAATGTTTAATTCCGTGCCGATCTGCTGCTTGCAAGACAGATATATTATCATCAATAAGTAAAGTCGCTGCTTGCTGATAGCTCTCATCACTGGCCAATAGTGGCCAAAATTCATCTTGTTCTTTTGCATAGCCATAACTATGAGAAGTAATAATTCGATCGAACTTGCTGGCTATCCCTGTCTGCTCCATTTTAATTTCAACACTATCCATATGCGCATTAGTTAGTAATACCGACCTTTTACCATTATCTTGTAACCAAGAAAGGAACTCATTCACCAAAGGAAAAAGACTTACTTTAGTCGCGACTTGTTGCTTTAACTGTTTAATATTTAGACCCAATTCATCGGACCAGTAATCCGTGCAGTACCAACTCAAATTTCCTCGCTGACTCTGATACATGCCCAACAGAAGTTGTTTTGCTTCAACATCATCAATACCTTTATTTTTGCTGTATATTAGCGGGACATACTCATGCCAAAAATAATTATCAAAGGCTAAATCCATTAGGGTTCCATCCATATCCAGGAACACTGTTTTTATTTGAGCCCAATCTAAAGAGCGACTATTATTCATCACGTTTTACTTTTATTAATTAAACTACAACCGATATTAAAGTGTAGCAATGTTTGCTAACGACGAGTTAAAAAATCTAACCCACGAAATCAATGAAGTGGCACGCACATCAGGAAGTATTATTCGCAAGTACTTCCACACATCTTACGACGTGGATATTAAAGACGACAAGTCTCCAGTGACCACTGCTGACTTAGCTGCCAATGAGTATATTGAACGACAATTAAGTATTCTCACACCCGACATTCCGCGTATATCTGAAGAATCGGATAATACAGCTTACGCAGAACGTAAACACTGGGACACATTCTGGCTAATTGACCCTCTTGACGGTACTCGAGAATTTATAAAAAACAGGCCTGACTTCACAGTGAATATTGCATTGATACACCACAACAAGCCTGTCCTTGGATCTATATACCTTCCGATCAGAGATCAGCTCTATTACGCTACTACTGGAGATAGCGCTTACCGATGTGATCAAGAAAATACTCCTATCACTATTAAAGTATCGTCTAAAACCTATGCAAAACCTCGCATCTGCGGCAGTCGTGCTCATCCTAGCAAGCTAATGCAAAAATTTTTATCTAATGTGGGAGAGCATGAATTACTCGCAAGAGGTAGCTCCATTAAATCATGCCTAGTAGCTGACGGCAGTGCAGATATTTATCCAAGATTTGGCCCTACTTGGGAATGGGACACAGCGGCCTCACAATGCATTATCGAGCAAGCTGGCGGACATCTGACTAACTTAGATATGCTTGCACTATCCTATAACAAAGAGTCTTTACTCAACCCGTCATTCCTAGCATTTGCTAATAAAGAATCAGACTGGAATGATTATATAGCCAAGTAAATAATTTGATGTTTATCTATAGATCAATTTCAAAACTTCCTTTTAAGGCATTGTATTTTTTATCTGCCTTATCATCATTTACTTTATTTCATATTGTTCGATATAGACGAAAAATTAGTTATGAAAATATTCGTCGGTCATTCCCAGAAAAGACTGAGCAACAGATTGAGTACATACAGAAATCCGCCTATCGCCATTTGACCGACACACTGTTAGAAATAATTAAGGCTAACACTATCTCAGACTCCGAAATAGCGTCCAGAGTAGCGTTAGTCAACTTCGGAGAAATTCAACATCTTGTACAGAGTGGAAAATCAGTCTTCATGTTAACTGCACATACAGCACCAGTGGAATGGGTATCATTTGCCGCACATTTGAAATACAACTTTGTCATAGACCCAGTCTACAAGCCCATCCACTCTAAAAAGCTAGACAAGTTTATCTTTTCAATGCGTTCTAGACATCAAAGCACACCGGTACCTTATAAAAAACTGGCTAAAGATGTTGTGCTGAGGAAAAGCGCGAAAAGATCCATCGCTATGCTTGCAGACTTAGAACCTAGATCGAGAGATCAATCTATTAATATAGATTTTCTCACTCAATCAACACGGTTTTTCTTGGGTAGTGAGAAGATAATTAAATCAACTGGTTACCCTACTTTCTTTATCGCTATAGAGAAAACTACCAGAGGCCATTACCAGGCTAGCGCCATCAGATTAAGCCTCAACCCCAAAAATCTAGAACCAAACTTACTCACTGAAAAATATGCTAATTGCGTGGAAGAGCTCATTCTAAAAAATCCAGCTTCATGGTTGTGGACACATAAAAGATGGAAACATACTTCTACCTAGCAAATGGAGGCAGCTGCCCATCTAGATACCACACCCCGGAATCTTCTTCTTTCCACCATATTTGCTTATCTTTAATTTCGTGCACACTATTAACTCTTTCGTGATAGTAAGCAATTTCGGCAAGAACAACAGCTTCGTCACGTTGCTCATTCATTATGATAGAAGTCACTTCATACTTTGTTACCCTTATCTCATTAAGCAATTCTGAGTTAACAATCACCTCTCCATCACCACGCAACTTTATATAGCCACTAGCATCATCATATGCTTTCCAGCGTATTAGTTTGCCATACGCTTTAGCTTTATAACTTAAATCTTCTGCATCCTTTCTAGGATTGCTATTACAACCGGCAACTATTGTCGCTGAAATTATAAGAGATAATAATATTAGTCATATATTCTTCATCATAAATCCTATTTCTTTATTGAGCATAATTATTAGCTAGTTCTTGTATTGAAGGATAATCTAATTTCCCTGTGCCTAAAACCGGTATTTGTTTTGTATATAATACTTCTTTAGGCACCATTATTTCAGCGCCGCCAAGAGAAGTAATGTGTTGTTGAATAGTTTTTCTATCTGCATCTTCACGAGTGGTCACCAGGATCAATTTCTCACCTTTACGCTCATCAGCAACAGCGCATACACAATGCAGTTGTTCTGGCCACAGTGTCGCTAACCATCCTTCAATTTGTGTCAAAGACACCATTTCGCCACCAATCTTAGCAAATCGTTTTGCGCGCCCCAATATACTAATGAAACCTTCATCATCAATATCCACAATATCACCTGTATCATGCCAACCTTCTAGCGCAGGTTCTAATACTCCTGGATTCTCAGCTCTCAAATATCCCATCATAATATTATTGCCTTTCACCCAAAGCCGACCACCTTGTGTGATTCCTGCAACTGGTTCCAACTTAGACTGTATGCCAGGAAACATTCTTCCGACCGTGCCATGTTTACAATGACTATAATTATTTATGCTTAGCGCAGGAGACGTTTCTGTCACTCCATAACCCTCAAATATTCTCACTCCAAATTTTTTCATCCAGTTTTCTCTTGTTGAAGCTTTAAGCTTCTCGGCACCTGCAATCACATATCGCGTAAATTGAAAATCTTCAGGGTCACCATGGGTAGCATAGCCACTTAAGAATGTGTCGGTGCCAAAAACCACAGTCGACTTAGTATCATAAATAAGCTCTGGAACAATTTTATAATGTAATGGTGAAGGGTAAAGAAAAGTTTTTATCCCACTTGAAATAGGCAATGCTAAACCAACGCCTAAACCGAATGAATGAAATACTGGCAGCGCATTAAAAAAACGATCTTTTGACGAGAAATCTAAACACGATTTCACTTGGGCTTGATTGGATAGTAAATTTTTATGGCTTAGCACAACGCCTTTAGGTGAGCCCTCAGAACCTGATGTAAACAATATCACTGCAGGTGCTGTTGAAGCAGACTGATTGCTATATAAGCCAAACTTAGTTTTGACCTTAAACAGTCCAAGCAACTTATCTAACAGACTTATTTCTTGCTTTATATCTTCCAAATAAACAATATTAGTCTTATCTTTAAGCACCTTCTCTAATTCTTCAAGCTGCCCTAACTCTATAAATTTACGTGACGTTATCACAGTGTTTATTTTTGCTGTATTTAGCGCCGATGCAATGCTTTGCTTGCCAACGGTGAAATTCAGCATGGCTGGTATCACGCCCAGACCTTGCAATGCATAAAATGTCACGCCTGTAGGAATTGCATTGGGTAACAACATGCCTACATGTTCATCTTTTGATACATACTTAGATAAGGCACGACCAAGCACGACACTTCCTAGCATGACTTTACCCAAGGTAATCGGCTTACGCTCTATGTCTTCTAACACTTCATGATCCGCACCATACTTATTGATCGATCGAGCTAAAGTGCGATAAAGCGTTTTGTCAGTATCAGTGGTTCTATACACCATATCAGTCATGACATCATAAACTTTCCTTCGCAAGGCCGACTTACGTGCACCACCGCGTATGTCTTTTGCAATATCTATAGCAACTGGTGGACATATTGATATAGTAATTTTTGGGAATAGTTTTAATTTAACCAGCCCCTTCAATCGCCCAAATTTAGTATATTGAGCACCGTCGATACGCACAGGAATCAATTTAGCTCCACCGAGTTCAGCGATTTTCCCAGGTCCCTCATATACCTTCATCAAGCTGCCACTGTTAGTTATCCTACCCTCAGGAAAGATTACTACTTTTCTACCATTTCTAAGCATTTTAACCAGGCCTTTAACGGCCATTGGTTGAGTCGGATCAAGTGGATACATTTCGAAGAATTGAGTAAATATTTTTGCCCACCATTTTTTATTCACGTCAGTATTAATCGCAAACACAGGCAGCTCTGGCATATAACTCATTAGTAATGGTCCATCCAGGAAGGATGTATGATTAGCAACAATCACATAAGGCGAATCATCTTTTGGATAATTCTCTAAGCCTTTCACTTCCACTCTATAGAGCAACTTGAATAAAATTCTTCCCAGGGTTTTCAATGACTGTTTAGGTATGATTTTCATGGTATATATCGACACAATTAAATTAACAATGGCTAACATCCAAAATAAATCTGCTATTTCAAAACTAGTACTTAATACAGCAATCACTAAAATTGACGCCAGCACCATAAACATCGCATTTGAAATATTATTAGCAGCGATAGTGCGCGAGCGTAACTTATCCTCAACTCGCTTCTGCAACAAAGTATACAAAGGCACAATATAGAACCCGGCCGCAACTGATAAGAAAAGCATATCCAGCAAAATACGCCAATGCTGTTTATTCGCCAAGAACGCAGCAATAGTATAAAGCTCAGCTGAAAACTCTTGTTGTGCTACTTTATCCAGAGACATATATAAGTCGAAACTGAATATTGACATAGCAATACCAGCAAAAGGTACAAATCTAGCGCTGATTTCTCCCGCCATGATAATGCTGCACAGAAGCGAACCCACACCAATGCCAATTGTAAACATAACCAGCATCAATACTGCTACTTGTTCATCTGCAAAAAGAACAGTTGCTGTCAGAGGATTAAGTTGAGACTGAATCACATAGCCTAAAAACCAAAACCAAGATATCGCAAATATAACTCTCCTTATTTCCCAATGCTTAATCCCAAGTGAATACACTTGATATGTTTGCCTGAAAATATTTGCGCCTAATGTTAATGAAGGATTCGCACTAGGAATGCTTGGAATTATAAAGCTCGCAATCCAACCTATTCCTGAACATATCAGTAACACTATTGAAATAGTGATTGCACCATATTCCCCTAAAATAAGCAGACCACCTACTATTGTCCCTAATAAAATTGATAAAAATGTTCCTGCTTCAACCAGTGCATTTCCTGAAAGTAGCTCACGATCTCGAAGAAGCTCGGGCAATATTCCATATTTTGCTGGGCCAAATAAGGCAGACTGCAATCCGGTAAGGCATAAACATATAAACAACAGCCATACCTGCTCATATATCAAAGCATAGGATGCGATTAATAAAATTATCAGTTCAAATGCTTTGATGTAGCGTATTAATATATGTTTCCTGTATTTATCTGCTAATAATCCACCAAATGCTGAAAATAAAAAGAAAGGTAATATAAATAGTCCTGCAGCAAGCATATTCAAAATTGATGCTTCTATACCGACATTTTCAGCAAATTTATATGTGATTAAAATTAACAGTGCCGACTTAAATATATTGTCGCTAAATGCCCCTAAGAACTGCACGATAAACAATGGAGAAAACCTTCGACTTGCGAATAAACTAAATAACTCACTCATCACAACCACCTGCAACTTTAAGCATATTCACTAATGTGTTTGACACCAGTTCACGATGCACAAATAGATCACCATTAATTCTTGAATATATTTTATTTATTGCAATTTGATGCACCGCACCCATCATCATTGCTGTAATTACATTAATATCAGTATTTGTTATTTCTCCTGCATCGACACTTTCTTCAACTACATTTGTTAACACTTGATATGGCGTTAGCATATCTTGTGTCACTTTCTGTATATGCGTGTGTTGCGATGTCAGGTAATAGCGAAACATCAACCAGTCTTCATCTGCCATTTTTAAAAAACAGCTCACCAAAGAATTAATTTTTTCTTCAATCTTATAATCCTGTGAAGTTGATTGTTGTAATTGCACCGCTAAGTATTGGTGATAGTCTTTAAATACTTGCCAGGCAAGTTCTTCTTTACTGGGAAAATAACGATAGATAGATCCCTCAGCCACAGATGCTGAAGTAGCAATTTGTTTAGTCGTTGTTTTTGCCACGCCCTGCTGAATAAACAATGCGACGGCTGATTTAACTATTTTATCTCGGGTACTCATCTTTGAAGAATCCAAAATCGATAGCGGAATTGTAAGTGAGTGCTCACTCATTATCAAGTGCTAGTTTATTTTGGCTTGATCTGACACACTATTACACATAGTAAG
>CALJEX010000063.1 GCA_938074525.1 uncultured Gammaproteobacteria bacterium | reverse complement strand
TTTAAGAAATTATCTTGATTGTAGATGAATTAAACACCCGTTGTTTCAACTTCATCAACTGGCAAAGTGGTTGACTGCGAGCCGCCTCCAGCCAATTCACCACTGAAAGTGAAGATGACATCATCAACAGTTTCGTGAAATATATTTAACTTCACCTGTCCTGCATTGAGAATTTTTTCGATAGATAGATTATGGTGAATTCCATCTTCAGGTTCTATATTAGGATCAGATATAAATTCAAAGTTTTCTGCAGATTCATTTCTATAAAGCTCTTCCACAATAGGAAAGCGCACCGCACGCGCGACTGAATAACGGATAGCAACATCATTAGTCGGGAAGTAGCCTAGAGACATTTTAGGTGAGATTTCTTGTTCATCGCGATTAGCAACGACTACATCTCCGTCACTACTGAAGGCACCTTTAGATTCCCAGTCTTCATAGCGTACGCCTAAGGCGAGGTCATACTTTTCTGAAAAGGCATAGCCAAATTGAGCAAATACAGCCTTAGTACTGGTTTCACCACCACTGGCGCCACGGCTATCACCCTTAATATTATTGATTGCATCATAATTATAAGGTTTCACTGACAGTTCATATTCATCATAATGAAAGCCAACGGACAAGCGTGCTTTTTCATTACCGAATAAATAGTCTGTGCCAGCTTTAGCGTCAAAAGTTTCCCAACCAGTATCATCTGACTCTGTGATGCGTGCTCCTAGGGATTCGTTAGTTGTGACATAGTCTGGGTCTAATGGATTTCTTCCCGTGCGAATCTCTTTATCTTTTAAGATTTCAAAGTCGCTGTAGTGCAAATCAAATACCCAATCAGTCTGACCAATAGGTCCACTTAAACCCAATCCAAATAACAAACTATCACGATCTTGATAGCGTTCTTCAAAATTGCTAGCTCTTAAACTCATGTCTTGACCATTATAATTGACTGTTCCACTCCAAACAGTCTCGCCATTTTCATCAGTGAGGTAGTTGTTTAAATTTTGTTGGCGTCGATCACGTTGCTCATAAGCAAGTGAAGAACGCAATTCGTAATCACCCAGGTCATAACCTAATTTAAGACTTAATAAATCAGATTGTGCTTTTTCTGACCCATTATCTCCATAATAAAGTACATCAGATTTTTTATTGTTTTCACCAGGGATAACGCCAGTTACTGATGTACCTGTGTTTCCTGCTGTTCCTGTGCTTGAGTAAAATGATTGTGGATGACCGTCATTATCAAGGCGGTTGTAAGAAGCAAAGATAGTTAAGTTATCGAGTTTATCTTCATAAGAAAAGAATCCTCGACTTCCATTATAAGTATCATCTGTACCGTACTCATCATAGTCTTGAACAAACAAGTTACCTTCTAAAGTGAATTTCCTTTCAGTAGGTGATTTAGTTTTTATGTTTACAACACCACCCATAGAGTTACCTGAGTATTCTGCTGAGAAGGGTCCGTAAATGACTTCAATTTCTTCAATTTCACCAGGTGAGACTAATGACCAACGTGGTGCTCCAGACCAACGTGTTTGAAGATGGTAATGTAGAGGGATGCCGTTTGAAAACACCATAGAGCGATGTCCCTGAAACATATTAGAACCACGAATACCAATTACTCCATTAGGGTCACCGATAAAACGACGACGAACTATCAGATTAGGTTCAAGCGCAATAGCATCTTCAGTTGTTGCAAAATTAACTTTTTCTAATTGTTCTTCTGTCACCACACTAGTGGGACTGATAACGGTAGTGTCTTCAAATAATCTATCTTTAATAGTAATTTCGGGCAATTCCTCTGCAATAAGTGAGGTGTGGCTAACTAGTAGGCAACTTGTCAGGGCGAGGAAGATAAATAAATGTTTATGTATTGACATGTTTTAAAATTGAGTGGTAATTGAGGCGTGCTATATTATACAAGTCAGCAGGTAATAAGAATGCGTCAATTTGTCGCAGTGATGTAGCTATATTAAGTAAGTTAAAATATGCAAAAAGTTAATCAGAAGAATACATAATGTATTCAATTTAACGAGTTAGAGAGAGTTGCTTATTAAAGTAATCTCTATAAAACAGTTCACAACAATCTAAATTGCTCATGATGAAATGCACAAAACCCAGCAAAAGAAATATGTTTGCAAATATTTATTATTTAGCTTCCATAGCTAGTGTCTTTTATATGGCACTTTTCAGTATGACTACTGCCGCCAATACCAACAGCACATTGCCGGCATATCCTAGTGTGCATACGGGTAGCGCACCCTCAGCATATTTCGATAGCCAAGACCGGTTATGGGTGGCATTTGTTCATGAAGATCACGTCTATACAAGTGTCTCTAGTGATTATGGTGAGACTTTTTCGTCTGCGGTGAAGGTCAACCCAGAACCAGAAAAAATTTATAGCAAAGGTGAAAATAGAGCTAAGATTGTTATTGATAAACAGAATAGAATTTTTGTATCTTGGACAAAAAAAACTGAGGGGTTTTATACCGGTGAAATTCGGTTTTCACGTTCCTTAGATGATGGTTTAAGCTTTTCTTCGCCGATCACCATACATGAAAATTTAGGTGTTATGGGGCATCGATTTGATAGTCTCAACATTAATAGTCAGGGAGTTATATCAGTTGCTTGGCTGGACAAACGCGACAAATTTAAAGCGAAAAGCTTAGGTGAAGAATATAAAGGAATATCTCTTTATTATGCATGGTCTGAAGATCATGGAAAGAGTTTCAATAAAGAAGTCAAAATTGCAGATCATACTTGTGAATGTTGTCGCATAGGGTCGGTGACAGATCAGAAAGATACTCTGCATTTAATATGGCGCCATATATATGATGATAACATTCGTGATCATGCTTTGATGAGTATTGATAGCCAGCAACAGATTATGAGATTTACCCGTGCCTCTGTAGATAATTGGCAAACAGATGCTTGCCCGCATCATGGTCCCGCTATTACCAGTGATAATGAAAACCATCTTTACTATAGTTGGTTTAGTCAGGGTTCGACTCACTCTGGCGTAATGGTTGGGGGATATGATAAGAATAATAATAAAGTAATGGCAGTGTCAGTAGTTGATGATTCTGCACAGGCATCGCACCCACAGATTTTAATGCATAATGGATTATTGATTAATGCATGGAAACGTTTTGATGGTGAGCAAACACATATTAAAGCACGTTACTCCGATGATGCTGGCCAGCATTGGTCAAGGGTGACAAGTTTAGTTACAACACAGGGAGCATCAGATCATCCATTGCTGATCCATAATTCAGAGCAGGCTTACTTGGCATGGCAAACACAAGATGAAGGTTTTCGTTTGATTCGAATTGATGGTGAGAATTAATCATGAGAATAATCTTGCTGGTACTATTGTGTGCAATATTGTCCTTTGTTCATGCAGAAGTTAAACATTATGATGTAGGCTCATTAAAAGAGATCGAACAGTATTATGATGGACAGGAATTTTTACTCATACTATGGTCTCACGACTGTCCACCTTGTCGACAAGAGTTGGAATATTTGGAAATAATTCAGAAGCAGATGGTATTAAAGAATATTGTTCTTATTAATACTGATGGCAAGGATGAATTAGCAAGAGTTGAGGAAATTCTAACTCTACATAATCTGATGGTATTAGATAACTGGATATTTGCTAATGATAATATAGAGAGATTACGGTACAGCATAGATGAGAACTGGGCGGGTGAATTACCTAAATCCTATTTTTATAGCATCGCACATGAGCGCCGTGTAAAGTCAGGTAGCTTATCCATAGAGTTACTGAAACGTTGGTTGGTAAATAGTCAGCGCTAAAATACTCAATATATACATCAAGCTCAATAAAGATCCGATATTGTCGTAAAGCACTTCATATTCAATTGTTTTATTTCCCTATTTTATTGGCTATACCTCTCGAGGATTGCTAATGACTTCTGGGTTTTTAAGTCGCTGAATCAAGTGAACTAGAACCCCATCTTTATTGATGAAAGCTATTAACTATTTTGATATGAATTGGTGGGCCCGGTAGGACTCGAACCGCCGACACAGGGATTATGAGTCCTCTGCTCTACCAACTGAGCTATCTTATAACGTTGCTGATTAGCAATGTATCTTCAATTTTTCCATAGGCTCATTAGCTTGTCCAGCCATAATGGTCTACCAATTTGTCTACCCAGAAAGCATCACATGGGGCGGGGGTG
>CALJEX010000062.1 GCA_938074525.1 uncultured Gammaproteobacteria bacterium | reverse complement strand
TTGGTGCGGGTGCGGAGAATTTAGTTAGTAATATTGAAAAATTCCCGAGCTGGCAGCTGTGCGCAAATAGTTCGAAAATTACCAATCAGCTCAGAGATCCGAATATATTCTTCGAAGCTTTACGTGAACTTCAGGTTGAGTTTCCGACTGTTCAATTTGGGGAAAAACCCGAGTCAGGTGAATGGCTGTATAAGCTAACCGATAGTTGCGGAGGGATGGGGGTGAGCCGAGAGTATATCGATAATTCTCAAGGTTATTGGCAGCAAGAAATACCTGGAGTAGCTATCTCGGTATTGTGTGTTTCGGATGGTCAAGTAGCAAAATGTTTAGGAGTTAATCAACAGTATTCAATATCTGATTTTGGTGCTTATCCTTACGTCTATCAAGGGGTCCTAGCGAACACCGAAGTAGATTTGATTATAGTAGAAAAAACAATTGGTTATATAGATAAAATAATAAATCACTTTAATTTAAAAGGTGTGTTTAGTATCGACATGGTGTCGGTTGAACGAGTAGGGGAACAAAAGCTATATGTACTTGAGATCAACCCAAGAATCTCCGCCAGTTTTGAGCTGTATGAACGCATTAATCCTGGTCTAAATTTGGTTGACGCACACATCAGAGTATGTGAGGGTGAGCGCCTTTCTGACATCCAGTTAAGCGATTCCCAAAGTGCGTATCTCATTGTATACGCTAAAGATGATTGCTTAATTTCAGAACACTTGGTTTGGCCGACATGGGTTAAAGATAAGCCTGAAGCATTACGCCAAATCTCAAAGTATGAGCCTATCTGTAGCGTGTATGCGGATGCAGGAGAGTCAGATGATTCCTTGTATTCATTACTGCAGCGACGTGTTGATCAAGTAATAGATCTTATAAATGAATAAGTTATTTAACTAATCTAGAAAAATATTAAGTATGAATAAGCAGCCAAGTATTAACAAATTAACTCAACCGATCTTACAGCAGTTGATTGAT
Source organism: uncultured Gammaproteobacteria bacterium (assembly GCA_938074525.1). Classification (GTDB taxonomy): domain Bacteria; phylum Pseudomonadota; class Gammaproteobacteria; order UBA4575; family UBA4575; genus UBA1858. The sequence goes on along the minus strand of CALJEX010000062.1, from coordinate 2,174 downwards.
GGCGCAGATGCCTTACGTGTTGGCGTCGAACAAGATGCTAGCGGAGTGAACATTATCGATGCCGGAATTAATTTTCACGGTGGTCTAGAAGCCGGTCGTTTAATTAGCGAAATCTGCCTAGGAGGTCTAGGGAATGTGTCACTTACTCATACTAATACCGCTCCTCAGTGGCCATTGTCGGTATACGTGCATAGTTCAAATCCAGTGCTTGCATGTTTAGGCAGCCAGTATGCAGGATGGCAGTTATCACACGGTGAAGGTAAAGATGCATTTTATGCGTTGGGTTCTGGACCTGGTCGTGCAGCATCATTGCGTGAGCCTTTATACAAAGAGTTGGCTTATGAAGATAAGTCAGACAAGGTTTGCTTGGTGATGGAAGTGGATAAGAATCCACCGTCTGAGTTGCTCGCTAAAATGTCAGAGCAGTGTGGTGTTGAGCCTAAAAATTTAACAATAATTCTTACTCCAACCAAGAGCTTAGCAGGTGTTGTTCAAGTGGTTGCTAGAGTATTGGAAACCGCATTACACAAGGCGCATGAACTAAAATTCCCCTTAGAAAGAATTGTTGATGGTGCAGGTAGTGCGCCTTTATGTCCTCCCATTCCAGATTTTGTTCAAGCGATGGGAAGAACAAACGATTCAATTTTATTTGCGGGTCGAGTGCAATTATTTGTCTCTGGCTCAGATGATGATGCAAAAGCGTTGGCTAATGATCTGCCTTCAAATACTTCTAAAGATTACGGTAAACCATTTGCCAAAGTATTTGCTGATGCGAAGTACGATTTTTATAAAATCGATCAAATGTTATTCAGCCCTGCGCAAGTGAGTGTCACGGCTATGGACAGCGGAAACACCTACTTTAGTGGCGAAGTTAATCTGGACTTATTGAAAGAATCATTTGGTGGTTAGTGCTGGTTCTTTTAATGCTGACATTGCTATCATCACCGATGATCCTGGCTGGCACGGTCAACAACTAACTCAATCTCTGCATAAGTGTGGCTACAAGTCACGCTTCGTGCGTTTGCAGGACTGCCATTTCGACTTAGATTCCGACTCGCCTCGCATAAATCTCCCTGGATTCTCTTCGCTGCCCGCGAGCGTATTTGTGCGTGGTGTTCCTGGTGGCAGTCTCGAACAAGTTGTTTACTACTTAGATGTATTGCATGGCTTAGAATATGCTGGTGTTCCGGTGTTTAATAATACTCGTGGTATTGAGCGCAGTGTTGACAAAGGAATGACATCGTATTTGTTAAAGCTAAATGGTATCCCGACACCAAATTCTTTTATTAGCAGTGACTTACATTATATTAATAAGAAAATACGTGAATATCTAAATCAAGGAAAGAAACTAGTCCTTAAGCCTATATTTGGTTCTCAAGGTAAAGGTTTGCAGTTACTTGAGCAGGCGTCACAATTGATTGATTATGAGCATATGCATGGTGTGATGTATGTGCAGGAATATATTGATGCTGGTGAAAGCGTCGGTGTCGATTACCGTGTATTCGTCATTGGTGATCAAGTAATCGCTAGCATGAAACGCACTGGTGAGAGTTGGATTACCAACGTTGCTCAAGGTGGTCATGTCGAAAGTATAAAACTTAATCAAACTGTTGAGCAGATGGCTATTGATGCCACGCGTGTGACTGAACTTGAATATGCTGGTGTGGATTTGATTCGTGATAAACAAGGTCAATTTTGGGTCACTGAAGTAAACAGCGTGCCTGCTTGGAAAGGGCTCCAACAAACTACCTCTGAAGCGGTGGTTGATATTATCTCGAGCCAATTTCTAACACATTGTGGCTTGACTGCTTAGCATGGCGAACTCTGTAAGCGATTATATTCAATGTTATCAACAGGCCTGCTTGCTTGAGTTGAGAGCGTTGAAGCCAGGTAATGTTGGCTATCACTCTAGCGGTCATGGAATGTCAGTGGAGCAGTTTGAGTTGAGTGCTCAGGTATCCGCAGAGCCATTATTTAGCAAATGCAATGGCGTAGGAGAGCGTGTTTTAAAAGCTGTCAAAGCAACTCATGATGCAGTCAAAGACAATACTAATTTAGGCATTATTTTGTTGGCCGCGCCAATCGCCGAAACGCTGATTACATCTGGTTGTAATCAAAAACTAAGGGATAACTTAGCTAAAGTGCTCGCTGACTTATCTATTGACGATGCAAAA
>CALJEX010000061.1 GCA_938074525.1 uncultured Gammaproteobacteria bacterium | reverse complement strand
ATTTCTGCGTCGACGCCAAACTGCTTAGGTCCGCCTGACATTTTCATGCCGGATGTCTTTAATTCAAAGTCAGGGTTAATGCGCAATGCAACGCGAGGTGTAACTCCTAGCTGTTCACCAATTTTGGCGGCGCGATCCAGTTCAGTTTCGGATTCTAGGTTGATGGTAATGCCGCTTTCTATGGCAAGTGTTAATTCATCAATACTTTTTCCTGGACCTGCAAAACTAATTTCTTTTGGATCCATGCCGCTGGCTAAAGCTACTTTTAGCTCGAGGCCGGAAGCCACGTCTAATCCCTCTACTAAACTTTGCACATAGCTAACAACTTCAGGCATAGGATTGGCTTTGATTGCATAATGAATATGCATGGACTCAGGTAAAATTTTCCGCAGAGAATCTATTTTCCGTTTAATCACTGAACTGTCATAGATGTAGGCGGGCACATCTTCGTGTTGAGATAATATGTCAGTGAACTTTTGTTTTCCTAACACTAAACAATTGTCTTTTACGTCGTAGAAGTTTAGAGGGGAGTGGTGTTCTAGTGATTTTTTAGTCATTGTTAGTTACTAAATGTATTTTCAAATTCAATATACAATTGTTTGCGATCAAATTTACCGTTGGCATTACGTGGCAGCTCATCGCGAATAAATATTTTCTGTGGCAGCATGTAGGCTGGTAACTGCTTCCTGAGTGATGAGGTTATCTCTTTTTCTAGGTTATTACTTGTCGAATTACTTGTTACGACAATAACAATTGCTTGCCCTAGTTCTGAATGAGGTATGCCCATGGCAACCGCTTCGCTAACATCATCTAGAAGCAATAGAGACTCTTCGACTTCTGTGGGGCTAACTCGATATCCTGATGTTTTAATCATTTCGTCTGTACGGCTGACAAAATATAAATAACCTTCTTCATCTCTTTTGACAGAATCACCTGACCATACCGCAAGTTCAGTTACTGTGCGTCCATCGGTTAGCGATGCAGGTAATGGCTTATAGCGTTCAGAAGTTTTTGCAGGATCATTCCAGTAACCTTGTGCGACTAATGGACCACGGTGAACTAATTCACCTTCTTCGTTAGGTTTGCATTCTTCACCATTTGAATTGATGACAAATATTTCTGCGTTAGGTATCGCTTTGCCCATGGAAGTAGGGCGAGTATTCACTTGGTCAGGTGGTAAGTATGTAGAGCGAAATGCTTCGGTTAACCCATACATTAAATATACGTCAGTATTTGGGAGTTTATCTTGAAGTATAGATAAAGTGCTTTGGGGCATGGCTCCACCTGAATTGGTGATGTAACGTAAGTGATCTTTGATACTGTCTGGCCAATCTAGTTTGGTGATCTGCATCCATAATGGAGGTACGCCAGCTAGACCAGTTGCTTTAGTCCGCTCTAAAGCCTTGATAACATCTTTAGGTAGCAAGTAATCTAATAAAATAACCGTCGCGCCAGACACCATCGCTGTGGTGATTTGGCTAAAGCCATAATCAAAACTAAATGGTAATACTGCAAGCACTCGGTCGTGTTCAGTATTGTTCTGATATTGTGCAACACTTTCTGCGCCGACACGCATATTGTGGTGTGTTAATACCACCCCTTTAGGTTTTCCTGTGCTGCCAGATGTGTAAAAGATAGCAGCAAGATCAGATTCAATAATGGTCGGTGTGTTGTCGGCATTGTATTGCTGACAAAAATCTTGCCAACTTATAATTGGCTTGGAGTATTGGTCTGACATAATTGAATCATCAAAATCAACCAAGACAATTGTTTTTAGTGCGGGACAACTACCGACTACATCTTCTAATTGTTTTAAGCGAGATTTAGATGTGACTAAGATGCTGACATCACAATCACAAAGAATATGTTCAATTTGATTGGCTTTGAGTATTGGGTTGACGGGGACAATGCTACCGCCAGCTAATAAAGTGCCAAAAATGGCGGTGATGGTTTCTACTTGCTTGGCTAACAAGATACCAACGCGACTACCCTTGGGTAAATCCATGTTGGAATAGCCTCCAGCAAAATCAGAAGCAAGCGTGCTTAGTTGTTGATAACTAATCTTTTCTTGTTTGTATTCTATTGCAATAGAATCAGGGCGAAGTTTGGCCTGATTAAATAGCAGTGAATGTAATAGAAAATTCATAGAAAAGATTTTTTGGAATTAATTTAGTGGCTAATTTTAACGGCCTTGAGATAAACTTGTATTGCCGATTAGTGTAATTTATTAGTCATTTGAGTAGATTAAACTTTACTCGTCCTAAAATTGCGATAAACGGCACAACTCAGCGTTGGTATTTATTTAGAATATTATAAGTCATGTATGTCTATTATGATGTGAAGTGTATCGAAGTTACTTCAAATAGAGAACCAGATTGAATTTGTAATATATTATTTGCCAATTTATATTGTCAGCTGCTTGACGCATATTCATGGTTCTTCCTCTACTCGCTACCCATACTGAAAAAATGATTAAAGTCCATCTTATTGCTGCTGCCAGACCAAACTTCATGAAAATTGCGCCTTTGTATCATGCATTAGCGGCGACAGACTGGTGTGAACCCAGCTTGATACATACCGGTCAACATTATGATGCCAACATGTCAGATGCATTTTTCAATGATCTGAAAATGCCAAAACCACATTTTCACCTAGAGGTGGGTAGTGGCTCACATGCGGAGCAGACTGGCAAGGTGATGATGGCGTATGAAAAAGTGGTGTTAGAGAATCGTCCAGATTGGATTATTGTTGTGGGCGATGTGAATCCCACTATTGCCTGTGCACTTGTCGGTGCAAAGTTATGGATACCCGTCGCACATTTGGAAGCAGGTTTGCGTAGTGGCGACATGCGCATGCCGGAAGAAGTTAATCGAGTGCTCACAGATAGAATTGTAGATTTATTATGGACCCCTTCCATTGATGGAAACGAAAACCTTAAACACGAAGGTGTCGATGACAATAAAGTAGATTTAGTCGGCAATATCATGATTGATTCGTTCGAGATGATGCGCGCAGAGATTGAAAGTGACCATACGGCAGAAAGTCATGGGTTGAAATCAAAGGAATTTGCTGTGGTTACTATACATCGGCCGTCTAATGTAGATAACGAGCAAACCCTTTCTGAGATTGTAAAGCAACTGTTGGCTGTGTCTAAAGAATGCCAATCATTTTTTTCAAATGCGATCAGCCAGCCAATTTGTTTTGCGCCCGCACTTTCGTGAGAACGAACAGACTGAGGGTTGTAAGCAGATATTCTGCTCAGCGAGCTTACAAAGTTATGTTGCTTCATCCAGCTGTCT
>CALJEX010000060.1 GCA_938074525.1 uncultured Gammaproteobacteria bacterium | reverse complement strand
AAGTAGAAGAAAAAATAAATACATTCGTCGGCTTTATAATAAAAATCTATAAAATCGGTAACCTTGCCGTAAATAGCACGATCAATTAAGTTTCCTAACGCGCCACTCAGGATAAAACTAAGACTAATGCCTAGCAATATCTCTGTACTTGGGAGTTTGCGTAACCAATTAAAAATATATACAGATACTCCTGTCGCCAGAGCAACAAAAAACCAACGTTGCCAACCACCTGCTTCACTCAAAAAGCTAAACGCAGCTCCTTCGTTGTAAACAAGCATCCAATTAAACATTGGCATTGCTGGTATTGGCTGTGCAAATTCAAGTACCGATTCAGCAAAACGTTTCGTAATTTGATCTAAAAGGGTTAAAACAATAACCAGGATAGTCGTCCACCTACGCATATTTTCTTACTTCACCGCTGCCGTCTACATTGTCAACGCAGCGCATGCATAGTTCGGGGTGATCTTTATGACTGCCAACATCCTCACGCAAGTGCCAGCAACGCACGCATTTGTCATTAGTGGATTTTTGAATTGCAAACTTGATTTTCTCGCCATTCGATAAAGCAGATTCTTCGAGGTCTAACGGACTGTCAGTCAATGACTTTAACGTGGCAGAGGATGTGATGAATACAAAACGCAGTTCATCTTCGAGTAAAGATAAGGCCTTCTTTGTATCACCTTCACAATAAATAACCACGTCAGCATCTAAGCCGGAACCAATGTCGCCTTTTTCTCTATGTTCTTCTAAAGTCTTCAATGCTAGTTGACGAACATCAAATATTAAATTCCAAGTGTCGTCATTAAGATCTTCATCATTGTTAAGCTCAGTTAAATCTTGGTACCAAGTTTTAGTAAAAATAGTGGTCTCTTGATTTTCAGGAATATGGGAGAAAGCTTCCTCAGCCGTGAAACTCAATATCGGTGCTAATAAACGCAATAAAGACTGTGCTATATGGTAGGTAGCAGTCTGTGCTGATTTTCGTGCAAGACTGTCTGTTTGTGTTGTGTAGACTCGGTCCTTAATAATGTCTAAATACAAACTGCCTAAATCTAAACTGCAAAAATTATGTAGCATTTGATAGAGCTGATGGAATTCATATTTTTCATAATGCTTTATCGCTTGTTTCTGTAAGGCAGCAGTTTTATTCACAGCCCATCTATCTAATGCAATCATTTCATTAGCAGCGACTAAATCTTTGCTAGGATCAAAGCCATGTAAATTTGAAAGTAAGTAACGTACAGTGTTGCGCATTCTTCTATAAGAATCTGCGGTACGTTTGAAAATTTCATCAGACACATTCATTTCGCTACTGAAATCACTAGAAGCAACCCATAAGCGTAAAATATCTGCACCTAGCGATTTAAATATTTTTTGAGGCGCAACAACATTGCCTAATGACTTAGACATTTTTCGACCACTAGCATCAACAGTAAAACCATGCGTAAGTACTGTTTTGTAAGGCGCGCAGTCGTTAATGGCAACACTGGTCTTTAAGGAAGACTGAAACCAACCACGATGTTGGTCTGAGCCTTCTAAATAAAGATCGGCTGGAAAATTAAGTTGTGGTTGGCGTTGCACTACTGACTCGTGTGTAACACCTGAGTCAAACCAGACATCTAAGGTGTCAGAGACCTTAGTGTAATTTTTTGCCTCAGCGCCAAGCAATTCAGATGGCTCTAAATCAAACCATGCCTGAATGCCTTCTTTTTCAATTCGCTGTGCAAACTTTTCCATAAGGGCAACGGTGTCTGGATGTAATTCCTGTGTTTCGGAGTGTACAAACAGCGTAATAGGTACACCCCAAGTGCGTTGTCTTGAAACACACCAATCTGGACTATTGCCAAGCATGCTAATAATTCTTGCTTTGCCCCAATCAGGTAACCACTCAACATTTTCAACTTCTTCCAGTGAACGTTGAAGCAGATTATTTTTATTCATGCTGATGAACCACTGTGGAGTAGCTCTAAATATCAGAGGAGTTTTAGTACGCCAACAATGTGGGAAACTATGTGTAATTTGATGTTGATGAACAAGTTTAGAATTTTCTTCTAGCTTTTCAATGACAGGCTTATCCACTTTATGTACATGTTGGCCCGCAAACAGCTCAACACCATCGCGATAGACACCATTATCATTAACGATATTGATTGTGCCTAACTGGTATTTCTTGCCAACGACGAAATCGTCAGCGCCATGGTCAGGTGCTGTATGCACCGCACCTGTGCCTGCTTCAGTAGTGACATGTTCGCCTAAAATGATAGGTACTTGTTTATCATAAAAAGGATGCAGCAATTGTGTGTGCTCTAGAGCTTGTCCAACGCAGGTGCCGATGACTTTATGCTGTTCAATCGCATAACGTTCTAAGCAGGATGCAACTAAATCTGAAGCTAATAACAGATATTCGCTTGAACCATCACGAGTAACTTCTAGTAATGAGTATTCAAATTCAGGGTGTAAACTAACCGCTTGGTTTGCAGGTAATGTCCAAGGTGTTGTTGTCCAAATAACGACGTGTGCAGTAATATTTTCAGCGGCATCAGAAAACAGTTTCTTGAAAGCTGTTTGATCTACAGGAGTGAATTTAACATCAATGGCATAGGAAGTTTTATCTTTATATTCAACTTCAGCTTCAGCTAAAGCAGAGCCACTGGCCACGCTCCAGTAGACAGGTTTAAACCCTTTTTCTAAATGCCCATTGGCGATCACTTTGCCAAGTGCGCGCACGATGTCCGCTTCAACTTGGAAGTTCATAGTTAAGTAAGGATTTTCCCAATCAGCAAAGACACCTAAGCGAATAAAGTCTTCGCGTTGAAGATCGACTTGCTTCTGTGCATATTCACGACAGGCTTGGCGAAATTCTTTTTCAGATATTTTATGACCAGGTTTGCCTTTTTTCTTTTCAACCATCACTTCGATAGGTAAGCCGTGACAATCCCAACCAGGAATAAATGGCACATCATAACCACTCAAAGTTTTGCTTTTGACGATTATGTCTTTGAGAATTTTATTAACCGCGTGGCCAATATGAATGTCTCCATTCGCATACGGAGGACCGTCATGGAGAATAAATTTCTTTTCGCGATCAGCACATGCTTCGCGGATGTGTTGATACATATCTAATTCTTGCCAGCGCTTTAACATTTCTGGTTCACGTTGTGCCAAGTTACCTTTCATGGGGAAACTGGTATTTGGCAAGTTTAGAGTGTGTTTGTAATCCTGACTCACTGAGTGTTACGTCCTTTGACTAAAATATTGTTGTGCCTTTGTAACATCAATGCTTATTTGATGTTTCAGTGCTTCTAATGATGGAAATTTTATTTCATCTCTTAACTTGGTATGAAATTCAACCTCTAATCTTTTGCCATATAAATTTTGTTGGCAGTCAAATAAATGTATTTCTAATTGCTGGCGCTGACCATTTACAGTGGGTCGGCTTCCGACGTTGGCAACGCCTTGCCATTGGTTGTTATTAACGCTGGCGCTGACAGTGAAGACACCCTTGATAGGCGAGACTAAACGACCAATTAAAATGTTTGCTGTTGGGAAGCCAATAGTTCGCCCTCTTTTATCACCATGAAAAACACGGCCCGACATTCTGAATGGGCGACTTAATAAAGTAGCAACTTCATCAAACTTACCTTGAGATAGTTTTTCTCGAATCAGTGTGCTGCTGACGCGCTCGTGACCATGCAAGACTGGTTTTATAACATGGACATGAAATCCAAGCTTTTCACCCATATTGCAGAGCAAATCAATATTACCGTTACCGTGATGGCCAAATTTAAAATCATCACCAACGACTAATGTTTTTATATTTAGTGAATCGTGCAAGATCTCCTGTACAAAGTCCACCGCTGGCATAGTTGCGAGTAGTTGGTTGAAATGTAGGCACGCAAAATAATCGTATCCAAAGTCACGAGCTAATTCTATTTTTTTACGAATAGGATAAATACGAGCAGGTCCTTTAGAGCCACAAAAGAACTCTTTTGGAGTTGGCTCAAAACAGATTAATACGGACTTCGCTTTTTGTTGTGCAGATTTGGTAATGACGAAATTAAAGATTTCCTGATGGCCCAAATGAAATCCATCAAAATTACCAATCGTGGCTACAGTAGGTTGCTTGATTCTTGTAAGCTTTTTACTGCCTCTAAGTAAGATCATTTTAAACCTGCGTTAGTGTGACTGAAGGCGAAAATGGTTTGG
>CALJEX010000059.1 GCA_938074525.1 uncultured Gammaproteobacteria bacterium | reverse complement strand
CGTTGGTTAATTGAAGCGGCATCACGTCGTCAAAAATGGTTAGATCAAGCACAGTCACTCAATCTATACATGGCTGAACCATCCGGACAGAAGATGGACAACCTATACAAGTTAGCTTGGGTACGTGGATTAAAAACAACTTACTACTTACGCTCTATGGGCGCGACTCACGTAGAGAAGAGCACCATGGAAAACCATCAGGAAGGCAAACTTAACGCCGTCCAACAATCAGACTCAGTACCAGCAAGCGCCGCACCTAGCGCATGTTCATTGCTTGATCCTGATTGCGATGCTTGTCAGTAAATAGACTGTAAAAAATTTGCGGAAACGCAACTAGAGGAGAAGGGGTGCCACAAGCGCCCTGTACATAGGAGACAGCGTTGTTGCTAACCATAACAGCAACGCAATCTCTGCTATCACTATAATAATTAGGAGAACCACTAAATGCTCAATTGGGACGATCCCTTAGCAGAAGCAAATCCTGCCGACCAAGACGCCATTGCAAATATGCCAGCAGCGGATGTTGCTGCCGACGTGCCATCATTAAATGAAACTATTCCTGCCGCAGCTAACACAGCACCTGCAAACACAACCACAGTTGAAACTGACGCTGGCGCCACGGGACTTGAAAGTATCGAAATGGGTGCAGCACGTATTCGTGTTGACGACAAAAAGATTATTAACTGCCGTGCTGACCTTAACCAGTTAGTGCCATTCAAATATGAGTGGGCATGGCAAAAGTATCTAGATGGCTGCGCTAACCACTGGATGCCTCAAGAAATCAACATGACGCAAGACATTGCACTTTGGAAAGATCCTAATGGATTAACTGAAGATGAACGAACCGTGATTAAGCGTAACTTAGGTTTCTTCTCAACCGCTGACTCACTAGTGGCTAACAACCTAGTGTTAGCGGTTTACAAACACATCACTAATCCTGAGTGCCGTCAGTATTTATTACGCCAAGCGTTTGAAGAAGCAGTCCATACACACGCTTATCAGTACTGCATTGAATCACTAGGCTTAGATGAAGGTGAAGTATTCAATATGTATCGTGAAGTGCCAGCCGTCGCTAAGAAAGCTGAATGGGCATTACCATTCACACAGAGCTTAGGTGACCCACACTTTGCCACTGGCACACCAGAAATGGATCAGCGTTTACTACGTGACTTGATTGCATTCTACGTCGTGTTTGAAGGTATCTTCTTCTATGTTGGTTTTGTGCAAATCCTTTCTATGGGTCGTCGCAATAAGATGACGGGTGTTGCCGAACAATTCCAATACATCTTGCGTGACGAGTCTATGCACATGAACTTTGGCATTGATGTGATCAACCAGATCAAAGTGGAAAATCCACATTTATGGGGCAAAGAGTTCCAACAAGAAATGCTTGATTTAATTACTGATGCGGTTGACCTTGAGATTCAATACGCACAAGACACTATGCCTCGTGGCATACTTGGCTTAAACGCAAACATGTTTGCAGAGTACCTTCAGTTCATTGCTAACCGTCGTTGCTCTCAGATCGGTTTACCTGAGCAATACCCTGGTGTGACAAATCCATTCCCATGGATGTCTGAAGTATTAGATCTAAAGAAAGAAAAGAACTTTTTTGAAACGCGTGTTACTGAATATCAAACTGGCGGTGCATTAGTTTGGTAAGGATACAAAAACTACACATGATGTAGTTTTTACACAGCGTTATGGGGCCACCGCACGGTGGTGAAGTTTAGGCGGCAACCTTTTGCCGCCTTTTTTAATCCTACTAATAAATCTCGCGCTAGCTGAAAATAATCTACTCAACTGTGATGGTAATTTTTTCAGACATCACCGGAGTATCATGAGGGATATGTAGATGGTTACCCAACAATAACTGTAGCGTATGCATACCTGGCTCTAACGTTAACGTTGTTTCTGTCTGACCACCGCCAAAATGCTTTATATTGTCATTAGCGGGTAGCGGCTTAGTCATATCAGGCAGCGAATCTAAATCAATTAAAATATGATGATGCCCAGTATGCTCACGATCTGTGCCCGCAGGTGCAACACCCATACCGCTTAAACCAAATTTAACTGAGAATGTTTTTCCAACGACTGCGCCATCCATAGGTTCAATGAAATAAACTTTCGCATCAGGTGCCGCTTTTGAAATTAAACTATCATCGGCACATACCAAAGATGTAGTCAGCACCAACACTAATATACTTAACATTAAACGAGGCATTCACTTTCCTTTTATGAATTGATTATGAGTGACATTATATAGGCCATATATAATATAAATAAACTATATGTATTTTTCTATTCGCGAGTACCGCTGTTATAGACAGCTAAAACCTCATATTTTATCAGCCTACTGAAGGACCTCCCCCCTTTGTTGGTACTTTATTGATAGACTTATGTCTCTCGCACTCTGCAAAAGGTAGACACGAATGAGTAACGATATGGCATACATTAAATCATCACTCTCCACTGATCACTACGAGCCATTCATGGTAGGTGATAAACAGGCTGGTGAGGTTCATTGGTTGACCACAGAAAATTCTAATGGTGCTCCAACGTATTCAGGGTTATGGCGTTGCGAACCGATGACGTTTGATTATGAATTTCCTGGTGACGAGATCATTCATGTGCTTGAAGGTATGCTATTAATCGAGTTGGCCAACGGTGAAAATGTCACTGTGACTGCCGGTGATCTTATCTCATTCGATAAAGGCGTGAAGTCGACTTGGACTATTCAGAAATCATTTAAGAAGTTTTTTGTGATTTCCAACTGTTAATAGCAGTTTTATTCATCGAGAAATTATTAAATTGCTTTCTCGTTCTATTGCAAATCAGCTGGATTCCCGCGTGCGCGGGAATGACAAAGTTAAAGTTGATTCCACTTTTTCTTTCGTTGCCATGGAATTCTTGTCAGTATGATGCCAAAAATCATACTGCCAATTACTACTAAGGCTCCACTAACAAACCACTGTCTGTCTTTTAATGGAGACTTAAATACTTCACTCTCTGTAGCCAACTTGTCATACCGATCTTTTTCTTGGGCTAGTTGAGCTTTGAGTTGATCGTTTTCACGTTGCAGCTCTAATGGTTTCTTGGCAATTTCTTTAAGCCTGAATATCTCTTTTTCCATCGCAGCTTTTTCTTCAGCGACGGCTTGGTCAAATTTATTTTTAAGCTTTTCATGTCGCTTTTCTAGTGCTGCTAAGCGATCACGGCCTGATGCTTGATTCATCAAATAGCGCGACAACACCCAACCTTCAACACCGTTAGGCATGCGCACATTGGTATAGCCATCACTTTCTTGCAGCACGACTAGTGGCGTTCCACTTTTTACTTGGCGACGAATTTCATGTTGTGTACTTTGACCAGTACGCAACATGATTTCAAATTCATCAGTCACATATTTTGTGACAGCAATACTTGCTTGACTAGCGGCAAGCAAACTAATGATAAGAGATAATCTGACTAACATCATTGTCTTCTAATTAAATATCTACTCGTGAAACGGTATACCCATCTTTTTCCATTAAAGAAAGCACGCCCTTATCACCGTATAAATGTACTGCACCAACAGCAATGAATGTATCTTTTCTGCGCATAGGTGCTCTCATATAATGTTCCATAACAATATTTCTTATTTCTATCACATGCTTTAGATAAATATCTCGCCACTGTTTATTTTCTGGCTCGTCAGGAATAAAACGTGTGCTGATTTGATACATCGCTTTTAAGTCTTGCTTCAAGTAAGCATCCAGCATGTCATCGATAATGTTACGCATTTCACCATAACTAGCGACTGTGAACTTAAGTAACGCGATTTGCGCCTCTAATGGCATTTCCTGAAGAGTCACAATAAATTCTTCGATTGACTCCACTTGAAAAAGTTCTTTTCTTTGTTCTGCTGCCCGTTCTAACAATGCATAATCCAGGATCATTGCATTGCTTTCAGCCTTGACTGCAAAACTTCGCATCGCTGCCCAAGGTCTTAGCGTATTAATGAATTTAGGCTCCATGCCTAAGCCGCTTAATACCTCTTCAATTTCTTGATATGTTTTTTTACCTACCAACGCTTCCAAGGTTTCACCTTTAGGCAATACCATATCGTGCTTAATCAGTTGCCCACCTTGGTATGGATTCCAATAATGATCACTAGGAAATGCCTCCATCGCAAAACTATTAGATTCATCTAGCACTTTATTTACTTTTTCATGTAACACACCAATACGCTCATCATTCATATGTAAGGTGCCAAAGATGTGACCGACATATTCGCCATCTTTCTCTATCTTCCAGAACAAGCCCTGTTCAAACGTATCTGTCTTTTCCTTAGCAGACACCCAGGCCGTCATGGCCATGGTAATGACTATTGCAACTGCGAGATAAATTTTATTTTTCATTCACTTCTCCAGGTCACTTATTTTAGTTATATAAAATAGACATTAATTCTCATAGACTAATTCAAAAAAAGGCCACTTCATGTACATGAAGCAGCCTTAATTTAATCCTAAAAACATTTAAGCTTTATAGTACAAGATTATAGCTTCCTTAACATAGTTGGCACTTGAGCATATGCCGGTGAAATCGCTTCGTGTGGACACGCATCTATACATGCGTAGCAGCGGATACATTCGGTTTCATCGATAAATAATGAATTGTAATACAAACCCGAGGTATGCCCCGGATTGACACGTTCAAATGATGTCACTTCACCATTACTCACTTTGAAATTAGTTGCTTCTACGATGCAGTTCTTGGTTGGCTTGGCCATTAAACACTCATCACATAACACACACTTTTCGTTATCAATGACAGGCGCTGGTGAACGTGCATCTTCAAATTTATCAAAATAGATATCTGAACTAGAAAGACCTGCTTCTTCTAATACTTTTACACCGTGATCAATCATTGGTGGTGGGCCGCAGAAAAACGCCTTAATGTTTTCCGCATTAACAATACCTTTGTCTAGATATTCTTCTTGGAAGTGCTGGGTAACGAATCCTCTGGGTCCACTCCAATCGCTATCTTCAGGCTCTTCTGAAAGCACCGGTATAAATTTAAATGACTTCCCACCCGGCCAGCTGTTTTCAAACTCTTTGAGTTCATCTAAAAGATACAAGTCTTTTTGTGTACGCGCACCATAGAAGAAATAAAAGTCGCGTGGAATGTCTTGCACTTTTACCTGCTCAGCAATGGCATTAATTGCACTCATACCAGAACCACCAGCAATACCAACAATAGGCTTCATTGTTTCGTCTAAACCAAACTTACCCATCGGCCCAGAGATAATTACCTTTTCTCCTTCGCGATTCTTTTCTGCTAGCCACCCAGAAAATTCACCCCCTGGAACTAATCTAATAAAGAAAGAATACTCATTAGGATTTTCCATTTCAGGCGTTCTAGCAAATGAGTATGAGCGGGGCTTTTGCATACCTTCTACTTTAATGGTTCCGTACTGACCCGCGCGCGCACTTAATACGTGCGAACCTTCGGGACAAGTAATAACAACCTCGTAAGTATCATGAGTTAAGTTGTTAAACTTAGTGATCACACCTTCATTACTGTAAACACGTAACGTTTGTATATCCGGATTTGGCTCCGGTAGCGTCCTAATACGAAAATCAAATGGATCGTTAAATGTGTCAAGCTTTGCCATTATTTGAATACTCCTGGATGAATTTTTTCGGCTTGTTCTAGAATCTCAGCATCAGTCGCTTCTATATTCTGATTACGAGGATCTTCCCGCCATTTTTTAATATACCCATCTTTACCACCCCACTCTGCCAGTAAGGCTTGCTTACGCATTTTCTCATCGGCTTTTTCTACTTCTACCAGACAAGAATAGAACGTTGGGCTATTACCAAAGTCTGTCAACATTTCTGAGTTCAAAGCATTAATGTTCACACCACCTGGCGTGTTACTCCCCTTAAATTGTTTTTGCGTAGAACACATACCTGACAGCATACCTTCAATAATTACGGCATAGGCATATGTCTCACCTCGATCGTTATACATACGGCATAAATCACCATCTTCCAGCTTGCGCTTAGATGCTTCTTCCGGGCTCAATTCTACTGTTGGTCTAGATTGCATTGCTTGTAAACGCGGCACCGATTGGAACGAGTCACCAATGAAGTAATGCGACGCACTACTTAATACCTGTAGCGGGTACTTGTCTCGCTTAGGATCTTCCTGGCCTTCAATTTCAGGCACATAAGTTGGCAATGGATCCACACCTTCTTTTTTAAGTGCTTCACTGTAGATTTCGATCTTGCCACTTGGTGTTGGCCAACCATTCTTTTGGAAGTTTCTACGCTCAGACTCGGTATTAGCACGCGCCCAACCATTCTTCTTTAAGTGCTCGAAAGTAATACCTTCCATTAAAGGATTAACGTCATCTTTGACTAAAATGTCGCGAATAATTTCTTCATCCGTTTGTGTGAATGCGTTATCTGTATCTTTGTCATAACCCATTTTCTTCGCTAGCATTCTGAACAATTCAGAATTCCGCACACTTTCGCCTAATGGTTCAATGATTGGCTCGTTCATAACGTAATACCAGTTACCATAAGTCGCTACTAAATCTTGGCGCTCTAATTGTGTATCTGCTGGCAATACAATATCTGCGTACTCACATGTATCTGTCCAGAATGTTTCATGGACAGCTACGAATAAATCATCTCGCATCATGCCATTACGTACGCCATTGGTATTCGGTGCGCAGTTAGCAGGATCGGAGTTATAGACAAACAATGATTTGATTGGTGGATCAAGTTGCTCGCCATCATAGCCAACATTGTCATCTAAGGCGCGACCAATCTGCACCATACTGATTAAACGTTTAGATGCACGATCGCCTAAGTCCGGACGATGTAATTTCCCCATATCATGGCGCAACCACATTTCTTCTAAGTTACCAAAACTAGCTCCTCCACAACGATGTCTCCAAGATCCTGTGATACAAGGTAAGATCAAGATCGTACGACACATTTGGCCTGCATTTTGGTGTCGATTTAAACCATAGTTGGCACGAATCACTGCGATGTTTGCAGAAGCATACTCTATTGCTAGCTTTTCAATGTCCGCCGCAGGCACACCAGTAATTTTTTCAACTTTATCTAGAGGATAGTCTGGCAATTTAGTTTCTAATAATGCTTCCCAACCTACTGTCTGTTCTTTTAAGAACTCAATGTCATGTAAGCCTTTATCCACAATGACTTTCATCATGCCTAATGCTAATGCGGCATCTGTGCCTGGCTTAGGTTGAATATGCCAGTCAGCCATCATAGTGGTACGTGTTTGACGAGGATCAATCACAACCAACTTGGCGCCACGTTGCTTAGCTTCACGAATAAACGGAATCGCATGAACACCAGTGCTGACTAAGTTTGCCCCCCAAAGAATAATGTAATCTGCTTCTTGCGCAGCTTCATGAATGGAGGTGTTGGCATGCGCCATACCGTAAGTATGTAAACCTGCCCACATCGCTGCGTAAATACAAATTGATTGCTCTAAACGTGCGGCTTCCATTTTGTTCCAGAAACGCGTGTCCATCGTCCAGTAACCGACCATACCCATGGTGCCCGAATAAGAATATGGCTGAACCGCTTCCGTGCCATATTTATCAATCGTCTCTTTGAAATTATTGGTGATGGTCTCTAGAGCTTCATCCCAGCTAATACGCTCGAACTTAGCACCAGGTCCTTTTGGTCCAACACGCTTATGTGGATACATCACGCGGTTGTCGTTATAAACGAAATCAAGGTAGTGATTTACTTTGTTACATAAGTAACCACGTGTAATAGGATGCGTTGGGTCGCCTTGTACGCGTACTGCTTTGCCGGTGGAATCATCTCGTGTTACCAACATTGAGCATGAATCTGGGCAGTCATGCGGGCAAAATGAATGGTGAACTGAAAAGCCTTCTGGGACTTTTATACGATCTTTGACTTCCGTAATTTTAACACTTTCTGTCATGCTGATGACCTCAATCTATCACTTATTATTGTGTTTATTTGTAGTACTAACTATTACTAGCAACATACTACAAGCCCATTTTTAGAACAACTTAAGGCGCTTATTTAGGACGATTGTCAGGCAAATATGGTTGCTATATAGCCATACTCACAATAAGGGTATCTGCTCATCTCCAAACGCTTCTGAATCGAGTACTAAATTTGAAATTGAAATACCTAATAGCCGCACTGGCAAGTTCTTTACTACTGCACTTTCCAGTAACGTTGGAATCACATTCATGATGGATTTGGCATCACGTAACTCTGCTTTACTAGAGTAGCTACGTGTCACTTGAGTGAAGTCTGAAAACTTCACTTTGATGGTGACCGTTCTTCCTGTGCCAGCAAATTTCTTAAGTTGTTGTTCTATCTCGATGCTCTGCGTCTCGAACACTGCAAGCATCTCATCTTGAAAATGTAAATCTACCTCAAAGGTGTCTTCTGTTCCGATTGATTTTCGTAAACGGTCAGCTTCGACAGCTCGGTTATCAATTCCTCTAGAAGCGTTGTAGTAATATTGAGATGACTTTCCAAATATTGGCTGCAATGCCTCCAATTCCCAAGTGGCTAAATCTGCACCAGTGTATATGCCCAGCCCTTGCATCTTCTCTTCAGTAGCAGGACCGACACCAAAAAATTCACGAATCGTGAGTTTTTTTACAAATGCCGGACCTTCTTTGGGTGAGATATAAAATAAGCCATCAGGCTTACCTCGATCTGATGCAATCTTGGCTAAGAATTTGTTGTAAGACACTCCTGCAGAGGCCGTCAGTTGTGTCTCTCTCTTAATACGCTGGCGAATATCCTTTGCGATCAACATACTCGAACCCGCTCTGACAATTTCTTTTGTCACATCAAGAAATGCTTCGTCGAGTGCTAACGGTTCGATAAGATCAGTGTATTTTCGTAAAATGTCTTGAATCTGTACGGAAACTTCGCGATATACCTCAAATCTTGGCCGAACAAATATTGCTTGTGGGCATTTACGTTTGGCCATCACACAGGCCATGGCTGAGTGGATACCAAATTTGCGCGCTTCATAACTACACGTCGCTACTACACCTCGATGATCAGGGTCTCCTCCTACCACTACAGGCTTGCCGCGATATTGAGGGAAATCGCGTTGTTCTACGGATGCGTAAAAAGCATCCATATCTATGTGAATAATGCTGCGATCAAACATAGGCAAGTAACAACACAAATCATCAATGATTTATTGGGATTAATGGATAGACTACTGTATTTAGCTCACAAAGTTGACTGATCTCGTTGACCCGCACTGCGGTAATCCGTAGCATTTAGCCTACCGAATTTAAAACCGTGCAAATCATAACGATCACCTTGATCACCCATTACTTTTGGAGACAGCATAATGAGCAGTTCAAATTCAAATCTACCAGTCATCATATTGGTAGTCATAGCGATTTTAGTGTTAGGCGGATTTTATTACGCTGATCGTTCAGCCTCT
Organism: uncultured Gammaproteobacteria bacterium; assembly: GCA_938074525.1. Classification (GTDB taxonomy): domain Bacteria; phylum Pseudomonadota; class Gammaproteobacteria; order UBA4575; family UBA4575; genus UBA1858. The sequence goes on along the minus strand of CALJEX010000059.1, from coordinate 1,516 downwards.
ACAACTGATATTGCTGCCATCACTGATAATGCCGATACAGAAAGCATGATCAAATCTAAAAAGAAATACGAAGCCCATAAGTCTGCATTTTCTCATTCTGGCTATACTGGTTCTGTTGAAAGCTATCTTGATAAATTTAGCGATGGTGCACCTAAGCCACCGAAGGAAGTTAAACAACACTCAGGTTATAGTGGTAGCGCCGACGAATATGTTGCCAAACACAGTGGCGATGAAGTCGCTATGCTTGAAGAAAATGCGAGCAAGCATTCCGGTTTCAGTGGCTCAATGAAAGATTATGCCGCCGGGAAATTCAATACACGTACCGCACCTAAAGCTAGTAAAGCTGCTGCACCCAAAACCGCACCTAAAAGCTCAAGCAGTAACGCTGAATCCCATTCAGGTTATACAGGCTCGATTGATGATTACTTAAACAAGCATAAGTAATCTGTTAGCAACAATTTAATTTACCGGCAGTTTCGCGCGTAATTCGTCTCTATCGAACCACCAGTGACTGCCAACAATCGCATCAATCACTTTACCTAGACGAGTAAACATCTCGTCTAGGTTATTCAGTTCTAGCATCTCAATCCATATCTCAATATGTTCTTCATCTTCAATACCTCGATGCCTTTTCGCTACCATAGCAATTAGCTGTTTAGCTAAAAACATTAAACTTTCTTTTTCTTCATCTTTACTTCGCAACTCGGCAAGATATAACGCCGCCACACTTGCTACTGCAGCACCATCTGAGTTGTCTGGTGTTTCATCAATAATATAAGAAAGTATATCTACTGATAATGCAGGCTCAACCGGGTAAGTTACTGCTAGCCAACAAGCATGACCAAGTGCTGCAATCGAGTCATCTTGCTCTGACAAATAAAGTAATTCGCACGCTTCTACAGCTTGTTGAAAGCACTCACCTTGAATAAATGTTTTCACTAATGGGCGTGCTTCTTGCCAACATGTGACATGCTCACCCAAGCCTAATTGAGCCCTCGCTATATCTAGTTTCACTTTAGCCACATCTACCAAGTCAGCTTTACTACCTAACTCAGTTAACTTTTGCATAAGCTGCTGTAATTCTTTTTCAAAAAATACGCGCGCGTCACCGAGGTCTTGACCACTAATGGTTTCTGACATCGCTTTAGAAAGAATTTCTCTACTCATAATTTAGTACTACTTTATTGGTGAAAGATTTTGAATGCGTAGTTAAAGTCACTCAGCTAATGCTGACATTTTTTATAAAATACAGTGTACACACACGACATAAATATTTAGGAATGATTTTAAACTTAACTGTTCACTCTTATATGGGGATTCATCAGACAAAAAAAAGCCCCCAAATGGGGGCTTTTTAATATCAACACAGTGGCAAATTAAGCGTAGCCAGCGATCTGGTTAATCTTAGAAGCGACCTTACGCTCGCCTTCAGAGGCCATCTCGTCATCCCACTTGTTCATCTGCTCATTCATGTACTTATGCCATATCGGAGGCAACAATGCCAACGCAAACAGCG
>CALJEX010000058.1 GCA_938074525.1 uncultured Gammaproteobacteria bacterium | reverse complement strand
CAGGTAATCGTTGGATCCACGTACCGCTGATTCCGTCAATACTCGTGTGGTTTCTTGGAATGATGCCGCTGAGATGAAGGATTCTGTGACCAATGATGCCTTAGTAATACCTAGCAATACATTTTCGAAAGTCGCAGGCTCTTTGTTCCTAGCCTCCATATTCTCATTTACTTCGTACAAACGAGCTCGTTCAACTTGCTCGCCGCGTAACATGTTAGTGTCACCACGATTTGAGATCTCAACTTTGCGCAGCATTTGGCGAATAATCACCTCAATGTGCTTATCGTTAATTTTCACACCTTGTAAACGGTAGACGTCTTGGATTTCTTGCACTAGATATTCTGCTAATGCACTCACACCCAATAGTTTCAAAATATCATGCGGGCTACGCTCACCTTCGACAACGACTTCACCCTTATCTACATGCTCACCTTCGAACACATCGACATGTCTCCACTTAGGGATTAGCTCTTCTACTGTCTCACCATTTTCCATAGTAATCACGAGGCGTTGCTTACCTTTAGTTTCTTTACCAAAACTAATTATTCCTGATTCAAGCGCCATGACTGCAGGCTCTTTAGGCTTACGAGCTTCAAACAAATCAGCAACACGCGGCAAACCACCGGTAATATCTCTAGTTTTTGAAGACTCTTGTGGGATACGCGCGATAATGTCACCTACGCCTACCTGTGCTCCGTCTTCTAAACTCACAATCGCTTCTGCCGGTAACACATATTGTGCTGGGAAGTTTGAATCTGGCAGCGTTAACTCATTATCTTTATCGTCAACCAACTTCACCATTGGGCGCAAATCTTTTCCTGCGGCAGGACGACTTTTAGGATCAGCGACTACGGTTGAACTCAAACCGGTGACTTCATCTAAACGTTTATTAACAGTCACACCATCAGAGAAATCGACTAACTTAACGCGTCCACCTACTTCAGCAATAATCGGGTGAGTATGCGGATCCCATGTAGCAATCACTTCACCGGATTCAACTTTATCACCTTCATTGGCAGAAATTGATGCGCCGTATGGTAGCTTGTAACGCTCGCGCTCACGACCGTGCTCATCGATCAAACCAATCTCACCAGAACGCGATGCTGCAACATTGTGCCCATCATGGTGCTTCACTAATTTAATGTTATGGAAGCGCACTGTCCCTGTCGCTTTTGGCGCGATACTGTTTGTAGATGCTGCACGACTCGCCGCACCACCGATATGGAAAGTACGCATGGTTAACTGTGTGCCTGGCTCACCAATAGATTGCGCAGCCATAACGCCGACTGCTTCACCTTGGTTGATCAAGTGCCCACGTGCTAGATCACGTCCATAACAACTTGAGCAAACACCGTAACGTGTGTCACAGGTAATTGGTGTACGTACAAGAATTTCATCAACACTTAATTCTTCGAATTGAGAAACCCATTTTTCATCAAGCAACGTGCCTTGTGGAATAACTGTTTTCTTGCCCTGCGCATCAAGTACATCAACAGCAACAACACGCCCTAGAACTCGTTCGCTAAGTGCTTCAACAACATCGCCACCTTCAATAATAGGATTCATGATAATCCCATTCTGAGTACCACAATCGAATTCAGTGATCACAAGATCCTGTGCTACATCGACTAACCGACGAGTCAGATATCCTGAGTTTGCTGTTTTCAATGCAGTATCAGCCAACCCTTTGCGAGCACCGTGAGTAGAAATAAAGTACTGAAGTACGTTTAGCCCTTCACGGAAGTTAGCAGTAATTGGTGTTTCGATAATTGATCCATCTGGCTTAGCCATCAATCCACGCATACCAGCAAGTTGTCTAATCTGTGCCGCAGAACCCCGCGCACCAGAATCAGCCATCATGAAGATTGAATTGAAAGACGGCTGAGATACCATTTTACCTTCAGCATCTTTGACTTCTTCTTTACCTAACTTATCCATCATCGCTTTAGCGACTTTCTCGTTAGTGTGAGACCAAATATCAACGACTTTGTTGTAGCGCTCACCCTTAGTCACTAGACCTGAAGCGTATTGCATCTCAATGTCTTTAACTTCTTGCTCAGCAGAGGCAAGGATGTCTACCTTCTCGACAGGAATCACCATGTCATCTGCACAGAACGACACACCAGATAAAGTTGCGAACTTAAATCCGGTATACATTAACTGGTCAGCAAAAATAACTGTCTCTTTTAATCCAACACGTCGATAACAGGCATTTATTAATCTTGAAATTGCACGCTTGTTAAGATCCTGGTTGATCAATTCAAACGGCAAGCCTTTAGGTAAAATATCGAACAACAAAGCACGACCAACAGAAGTATCTCGAATAGCAGAGTTTTCAGAAGACTCTCCATCTTCGTCAATCACAGTCTCAGTTAAACGAACTTTAACTCTCGCATGTAAGTTTGCTGCACCCGTTTCAAATGCACGTCTTACTTCATCAACGCCAGAGAAGACCATGCCTTCTCCATGCACGTTAACTTTCTGACGTGTCATGTAATATAAACCAAGCACGATATCTTGTGACGGAACAATAATTGGCTCGCCGTTGGCTGGAGACAGAATATTGTTAGTCGACATCATTAATGCGCGACCTTCCAGCTGTGCTTCGATAGACAATGGTACGTGTACCGCCATTTGGTCACCATCAAAGTCAGCGTTAAACGCTGCACACACTAATGGGTGTAATTGTATCGCTTTACCCTCAATTAACTGTGGCTCAAAACACTGAATACCTAAACGGTGAAGAGTTGGCGCACGGTTAAGCATGACTGGATGTTCGCGGATAACTTCTTCCAAGATATCCCAAACTTCAGCACCTTCACGTTCAACAATTTTCTTGCATGCTTTAATTGTTGGCGCGATACCACGCAACATTAATTTACTAAATACAAATGGCTTGAATAACTCCAATGCCATCTTCTTAGGTAGTCCACATTGATGCAGTCTTAACGTTGGACCACACACAATCACTGAACGACCCGAGTAATCAACTCGCTTACCTAGTAAGTTCTGGCGGAAACGGCCCTGCTTACCTTTAATCATGTCAGCAAGAGATTTCAAAGGACGCTTATTGGTGCCTGTGATTGCTCTACCACGACGACCATTATCAAGTAACGCATCGACAGATTCTTGCAACATACGTTTTTCATTACGCACAATAATGTCTGGCGCATTTAATTCTAATAACCGCTTAAGGCGATTATTTCTATTAATCACTCGACGATATAAATCGTTCAAATCAGAGGTGGCAAATCGACCGCCATCTAGAGGCACTAATGGACGCAAGTCTGGTGGCAATACTGGTAACACTAATAAGATCATCCACTCAGGCTTATTACCCGATTCAATCAAGTACTCAACTAGCTTAAGACGCTTAGAGAAACGCTTAAGTTTTGCTTCTGAACGTGTGTTTTCAATTTCTTCACGCAACTCGACTTTCTGCGATTTAAGATCTATTTGAAGCATTAACTCATAAATTGCTTCAGCACCCATTACCGCACGGAACTCATCACCATGTTGCTCAATAGCATCAAGGTAAGCTTCTTCTGACAGTAATTGCTTAACTTCAAGCGTTGTCATACCTGGATCGATAACAACAAATGCTTCGAAATAAAGAATGCGCTCAATTTCACGCAACGTCATATCTAGTAATAAACCAATTCTCGAAGGAAGTGATTTTAAGAACCAGATGTGCGCCACTGGACACGCCAGTTCAATATGACCCATACGCTCACGGCGTACTTTAGTCTGAGTAACTTCTACGCCACACTTTTCACAAACAACACCACGATGTTTTAAGCGCTTATATTTTCCACACAAGCATTCGTAATCCTTAGTAGGACCAAAAATTTTGGCACAGAAAAGTCCGTCACGCTCCGGCTTAAATGTTCGATAGTTAATCGTCTCTGGCTTTTTAACTTCGCCGAACGACCATGACCGAATCATGTCGGGTGAAGCGAGTCCAATTTTGATCGAATCAAAATCCTCAGACTGGCCTTGTTGTTTTAGTAAGTTTAATAAGTCTTTCATCGTGTCTCCTAGAGAGTCTACGAACGTTTCAATTTAAATCGTTATTAATCGTTCTGTGCTAGTCATTCTGCTCTAGCTCAATATTAATACCGAGCGAACGAATTTCTTTCATCAGAACGTTAAATGATTCCGGCATACCTGCTTCCATCTGCTGGTCATTATCGACAATGTTTTTATACATCTTGTTACGTCCCGCAACATCATCTGACTTCACTGTTAGCATTTCTTGCAAGGTATATGCAGCGCCATAAGCCTCTAGCGCCCAGACCTCCATCTCACCGAATCGCTGACCACCAAATTGAGCTTTACCGCCCAATGGTTGTTGTGTCACTAAGCTATATGGTCCTGTTGATCTTGCATGCATCTTGTCATCAACTAAATGATTCAGTTTCAGAATATGCATATAACCAACAGTCACTCTGCGCTCGAATTGTTCACCCGTGCGACCATTAATCAACTCAGTCTGACCATCTTCTGGTAAATCAGCCAACTTAAGCATGCGTTTGATTTCGTGCTCTTCAGCACCATCAAATACTGGCGTTGCCATTGGCACTCCGCCTTGCAGGTTAGTCGACAAAGCCATTATTTCTTCGTCATTAAACTGACCAAGATCAACTTTAGTTCCTTCATCTTGATTGTATATTTCGTCTAAGAAACTACGTAATTCGGCAGGTTGTCCGTTATTATCCAACATACCTTGAATTTTTAGGCCTAGGCCTTTAGCTGCCATGCCTAAATGAATCTCAAGTACCTGACCGACATTCATTCGAGAGGGAACACCTAATGGGTTAAGCACAATATCAACCGGTGTACCGTCTGGCTTATGCGGCATATCTTCCACCGGCACAATCATTGAGATAACGCCTTTGTTACCGTGACGACCCGCCATCTTGTCACCTGGTTGCATGCGACGCTTAACAGCCAAGTAAACTTTAACCATCTTCAATACGCCTGGTGCTAAATCATCACCGGCTGTAATTTTTTCTCGCTGTTCAACTAAACGGTTTTCTGCAATCTCACGTTGATTAGCAATACTTTGAGAAAGCTGTTCTAAACTTTCATTAACAGCTTCATCACGCATACGGATCTCAAACCAACGATCACGAGATAAACCTTGCAAGTAACCTGCAGACACTTTCTCACCAGATTTCAAACCATCTGGACCGCCTTCAGCAACCTTATTGGTAATCAAGCGTTCAACACGACTGAAAATATCTTCCTCATGAATTCGCAACTGGTCGCGCATGTCTTTTTTGACTTGCTCTATTTCTGCTTCTTCAATCTGTAGTGCACGACGATCTTTTTCTACACCATCACGTGTAAATACACGCACGTCGATGACTGTACCTTCCATACCTGAAGGCACTCTTAACGAAGTATCTTTTACGTCAGATGCTTTTTCACCAAAAATGGCTCTTAATAATTTTTCTTCTGGGGTTAATTGAGTTTCACCCTTAGGCGTCACTTTACCCACCAAGATATCACCCGGCTTAACTTCAGCGCCGACGTAAACGATTCCAGAATCATCCAACTTAGCTAATAAGCTTTCGCTGACATTTGGAATATCGGCAGTAATTTCTTCTGCGCCTAATTTGGTATCACGTGCGACACAACTCATTTCTTCAATATGAATAGTAGTGAAACGATCTTCCTCAACTACACGCTCAGAAATGAGGATCGAATCCTCAAAGTTGTATCCATTCCATGGCATGAATGCGACTAGCATGTTTTGACCCAGCGCTAACTCACCCATATCAGTAGAAGGACCATCTGCTAATACATCACCACGTGCAATCACATCACCTGGTCTAACTAATGGCTTTTGGTTAATACAAGTATTCTGGTTAGAACGTGTGTATTTAGTGAACGCATAAATATCAACACCGGCTTCACCAGGTTGAGTCTCATCATCATTAACACGAACAACAACACGCCCCGCATCAACAGTATCAACAACACCACCACGCTTAGCAACAACCGATGCACCAGAATCAATCGCCAATGCACGCTCAATCCCTGTTCCTACTAACGGCTTATCTGCACGTAGCGTTGGTACCGCTTGGCGTTGCATGTTTGATCCCATCAATGCGCGGTTAGCATCATCATGCTCTAAGAATGGAATTAATGATGACGCGACAGATACGATCTGCTTCGGCGATACATCCATGTATTCAACTTTGTCTGGTGTCGACAAAGCAAATTCATTTAGATGACGACAAGAAACCAATTCATCAAGCAAGTTACCTTTGTCATCCAAGCTCGCATTCGCCTGAGCAATAACATATTGGCTTTCTTCAATCGCTGATAGATAGTCAATATCACTAGTCGCTTTACCTTTAGTCACTTTGCGATATGGAGTTTCTAAAAATCCATAATCATTAGTTCGCGCATAAATCGCAAGCGAGTTAATCAAACCAATGTTTGGACCTTCAGGTGTCTCAATTGGACATACTCGGCCATAGTGAGTTGGATGCACGTCACGTACTTCGAAACCTGCTCGTTCACGTGTTAAACCACCTGGGCCTAACGCTGAAATACGACGTTTGTGCGTCACTTCAGATAATGGATTATTTTGATCCATAAATTGCGACAATTGACTGGAGCCAAAGAATTCTTTAATCGCAGCCGCCACAGGCTTTGCGTTAATCATTTCTTGCGGCATTAAGCCTTCAGATTCTGCTAACGTTAAACGCTCTTTCACTGCACGCTCAACTCGAACCAAACCAACACGGAATACGTTTTCTGCCATCTCACCGACACAACGCACACGACGGTTACCAAGGTGATCGATATCATCAACCATGCCGTTACCGTTACGAATATCAATAAGCACTCGCATCACATCAAGAATATCTTCTTTGCTCAGCGTGCCTTCGCCAGTAGTTTCTTCACGGCCTAAACGACGATTGAACTTCATTCTTCCAACTGGCGAAAGATCATAACGATCAGCCGAGAAGAACAAGTTATTAAATAAAGATTGCGCGGCTTCTTTTGTTGGTGGCTCGCCCGGACGCATCATGCGGTAAATTTCCACCTGCGCTTCTAACTCTGTGGTAGTAGAGTCAATCGCTAATGTTTGAGAGATATAAGGACCACGATCTATTTCGTTGGTATATAAAATTTCAAACTCTTTGATACCACTCTCTTCAAGCTTGTGAATATTTTCTTCGCTCAACTCTTCGTTAGCATGGAAAATTAGCTCGCCTGTTTCTTCGTCTACGATGTCATGTGCAATCACTTTGCCCATGAAATACTCTTGAGGAACAACCAAAGTTTTTAATTTTGCCTCTTCTAGCTGACGCACATGACGCATAGTGATACGTCGCCCAGCTTCAACTAAAACTTTGCCCTTAATTTCAATATCAAATGCAGCAATTTCACCGCGCAAATGTTCAGGTGTTAATGCTAGCTCAAAACCTTTCTTGGATACCTTGATTTTATGTGTATCAAAGAACATCGAAAGAATTTCTTGAGTGCCGTAACCCAATGCCCGCATCAGGATGGTTGCCGCTAATTTTCTACGGCGATCAATACGTACGAACAAGCAATCCTTAGGATCAAATTCCATATCCAACCATGAACCACGGTAAGGAATAATTCGTGCTGAATATAATAATTTCCCAGATGAATGCGTCTTACCTTTATCATGATCAAAGAACACACCTGGCGAACGATGCAACTGAGAAACGATCACACGCTCTGTACCATTAATCACAAAGGTACCAGTATCTGTCATTAGCGGAAGTTCACCCATGTAAACTTCTTGCTCTTTAACGTCTTTAACTTTCTTCTGACTAGCTGGTGCATCTTTATCATAGATAACCAAACGCACTGTCACGCGTAGCGGTGCCGCATAGGTTAATCCACGTAACTGACATTCTTTAACGTCAAATACCGGCTTACCCAATCGATAGCTCACGTATTCTAAAATAACGTTGCCAGAATAACTTTCAATCGGAAATACGGTATTAAAAGCTCCATGCAATCCGGTATCTGCCCTATTGTCAGCACTAGCATCTAACTGCAGAAATTGTCGATAAGATGCCAACTGAATTTGAAGCATGTAAGGAACTTCAAGAATCTGTGGTCGCTTACCGAAGTTCTTTCGAACTCGTTTCTTCTCGGTGAAACTGTATTGCATTTAGCCTCCTCGTATCCGGGCTTTAAACTGATTACTGAAAAACATCTGCGTGACTTTCATCGCGGTAAGATGTTTTTCAGTAATCGTTTGGTGTCTAACTAATTTATTAAAACAACCACGAGCGAATACATGCTATGGAATCACCCATAACATATGTTCGCATCGCGATGCTTTTAAGCACGTAAAGTGAAGTAGAATTACTTAAGTTCTACAACAGCGCCAGCTTCTTCAAGCTGCTTCTTCACATCTTCTGCTTCGTCTTTTGTTGCTGCTTCTTTAACAGTAGAAGGTGCACCTTCTACCATTTCTTTAGCTTCTTTTAGTCCTAAGCCAGTGATAGCTCGAACTACTTTAATGACAGCAACTTTGTTGCCGCCAAAACTACTCATAACAACATCAAACTCGTCTTTCTCTGCTGCTGCTTCGCCGCCGCCAGCTGCTGCTGCCGGTGCTGCTGCTACTGCCGCTGCCGCAGATACGCCGAATTTTTCTTCCATCGCAGAAATTAAATCAACGACTTCCATTACTGTCATGTTGGAAATAGTTTCCAAAATATCTTCTTGTGATACAGCCATTTCTAAATGCTCCTAAAAAATATAAAACCGTTAAGTGACTTAACTTTAAGCTTGCTTTTGGTCGCGTACAGCAGCCACAGTTCGCACCATCTTGCCGTGCGGTTCTGCCAAAGTGCGGACGAATTTCTCGACCGGCGCCTTCATTACTGCCATCAACATACTAATTGCTTGATCCTTCGTCGGTAAGCTTGCCAATCGTCCCAGCTCTGATGCATCTAGAAGCTGGCCACCAATGGATAGCATTTTGACATTAAGCAATTCGTTTTCTTTACTGAAGTCCTTTATTACGCGAGCAGCTGAGCCTGGATCTTCTTGCGAAAACGCAAGAATCATCGGGCCAACTAGACCTTCACGCATGCACTCGAATTCCGTTCCTTCTAATGCGCGCTTAGCAAGAGAGTTTTTAACTACTCTCACATACACACCACCTTGGCGTGCTTTAGTTCGCAATTCAGTTAGAGCGTCTACACCGAGTCCTCGGTATTCGGCAGCTATCGCCGAATGTGCTTCAGCAGCAACCGCAGCAACCTCAGAGACAACTTGTTTTTTGCCTTCCAGGTTTAGTGCCACAGTATGGTTCCTCCTAAGTTGATCTTAAATTAGCCCTATAACCACTAGACCAGTCTAAGAGTTACTACTAAGTTAGCAATTATTCGCTAACACCATCGCAGTGTTCCAACTCAGAAAATTCTGAATGGAGCCACCGTCTACGCAGGATTCATTGCTTCTATTAAACGACAAACTCGCCGTTCCTGCGGTCTTTGACGGCCGTTCGTAATATTTTAAATCTATTACGAAACAGCCCAAAGTCACTTATATAGCAAGGAAATCAATCCTCACTATGTTTTCTATTTTTATTTACGCCAATGCTGTTTGATCAACGCGTACACCAACACCCATGGTTGATGACACAGTGACTTTTTGCAGGTAAACACCTTTAGCAGAAGACGGCTTCGCCTTTACCAAGTCAGCAATCAATGCTTCTAGGTTTTCTACTAATTTTTGCGGTTCAAAATCTACTTTGCCGATACTGCAATGTACAATCCCAGTCTTGTCTGCACGGTAACGTACCTGACCTGATTTTGCGTTTTTAACCGCATCTTCAACATTAGGCGTCACAGTACCCACTTTAGGATTAGGCATTAATCCGCGTGGACCTAGTATTTGACCTAACTGACCAACAACGCGCATTGCGTCTGGTGTTGCAATCACAACATCAAAATCCATTTCGCCTTTTTTTACTGCATCAGCGAGATCTTCAAAACCAACAATGTCTGCGCCAGCGGCTTCTGCAACTTTGGCTTGATCACCCTGTGCAAACACGGCTACGCGAACAGTTTTACCTGTACCGTTTGGTAGCACAGTTGCGCCACGAACGACTTGATCAGACTTCTTAGGGTCGATACCTAAATTGACTGCCACATCGATTGATTCAACAAATTTTGCACGTGCATTATCTTTAACTAATGACATTGCCTCTGTGGGTGCATAAGCCTGCTCAGGATTAACTTTTTCACGAGCGGCCCTAATATTTTTTCCTGCTTTAGCCATGATTAAACTCCCTCTACCTCAAGACCCATACTACGAGCACTGCCTGCAATAGTACGTACTGCAGCATCTAAGTCTGCTGCTGTGAGATCTGGTTCTTTGGTTTTAGCAATTTCTTCAAGCTGAGCGCGAGTGACTTTGCCGACTTTATCCGTATTAGGTGTGCCAGATCCTTTCGGAACTCCTGCTGCCTTCTTAAGAAGAACAGACGCAGGGGGCGTCTTCATGATAAATGTGAAACTACGATCGTTATACACCGTAATTACCACTGGGACAGGCATGCCTTTTTCTAAGCTCTGTGTTTGAGCATTAAATGCTTTACAGAACTCCATAATGTTCACGCCATGTTGACCTAACGCAGGTCCTACAGGTGGGCTAGGATTAGCATCCTGTGCCGGGACCTGAAGCTTAATGTAAGCTTCAATTTTCTTCGCCATTTTTAGCTCCTTACGGGTGCAATCGCGATGGCTCTAGTCCAACGCTCCCCGTGAAATATTTTAAAATTGGCATAAGCCTAATTAAAGGATTACGCCCTACTTCTTTTACTCTTACTACTTATCCTTTCTCTACTTGGCCAAATTCTAGTTCAACCGGGGTTGAACGACCAAATATCTGAACCGCGACTAGCATACGACTCTTTTCATAATTCACTTCTTCAACCACGCCATTGAAATCATTGAATGGTCCATCGGTAACACGTACCACTTCGCCCGGCTCGAATAATACCTTCGGACGCGGTTTATCAACACCCTCTTGAATACGTTGCAATATCGCATTGGCTTCACGATCTGGTATCGGCGCTGGCTTATCGGTCGTACCGCCAATAAAGCCCAATACTTTAGGGACATCTTTAACTAAGTGCCATGAATCATCATCCATTTCCATTTGCACTAGTACATATCCAGGTAAAAACTTTCGCTCACTGCGCTTCTTCTGGCCTTCGCGCATCTCAACTACTTCTTCCATCGGCACTAAAATCTCGCCGAATTTATCTTGCATGCCTAAACGCTCAATGCGCTCATGCAAGTATAGCTTCACCTTATTCTCAAACCCCGAGTAAGCGTGGACTACATACCATCTTAATGCCATATCGCTACTCCTCGATTATCCAATGATCATACTCATGATCCAGCCTAGGAACGTATCTAGCAACCAGAGAAATAATCCCACTAACACTACGACCACCAAGATAACCAATGTTGTTTGTAGCGTTTCTGCGCGGGTCGGCCATACCATTTTGCGCACTTCTGTTCGCGCAGACTGCATAAATCCCATTAACGCACGACCCTTTGTCGTCGTTAATGCTATTCCAGTAGCCACAATTGCAAATAGCAGTATACCAAGTACTCGATATAACAGAGGCTGATCTGCATATTGATAAAACCCGTAAAAACCAACCAGCACGAGGATTGCAGCCAAGGCTAATTTGACTTTATCCATCCCGCTACTTGTCTGTTCAGCCGTTTCGGCCATTTCATTACTTCCTTAAATTCTTCTGCCAGTATTGGCAGGCCAGGAGGGACTTGAACCCCCAACCTACGGTTTTGGAGACCGTCGCTCTGCCAATTGAGCTACTGGCCTATCTCACTCTTTGTATTAAACAACCGAATTATTCAATGATCTTAGAGACCACACCTGCCCCTACCGTACGTCCACCTTCACGAATCGCAAAGCGTAAGCCTTCTTCCATCGCAATGGGCGCATGCATGCTCACCACCATCTTCACGTTATCCCCCGGCATCACCATCTCGACACCGTCTGGTAAATCACACGCACCCGTCACATCCGTTGTACGGAAGTAAAACTGAGGTCTGTATCCATTGAAAAATGGCGTATGACGTCCACCTTCATCCTTAGATAAAATGTAGACTTCTGCCTCAAATTTTGTGTGTGGCGTAATACTGCCTGGCTTACATAATACCTGACCGCGCTCTACTTCATCACGCTTAGTGCCACGTAATAAAATACCCACGTTATCCCCTGCACGACCTTCGTCTAGCAGTTTACGGAACATCTCAACACCCGTACACGTGGTCTTGACCGTCTCTTTAATGCCCACAATCTCGACTTCTTCGCCGACTTTCACGATGCCTCGCTCGATTCTTCCTGTCACAACCGTGCCGCGACCTGAGATTGAGAACACATCTTCCACAGGCATTAGGTAATCCCCATCAATCGCACGCTCTGGCTCTGGAATATACGCGTCCATTTCTGCCAATAGCTTCAATACTGACGGTACGCCAATCTCCGACGTATCTCCTTCTAAGGCTTTTAGGGCCGATCCTGTGACAATCGGTGTGTCGTCGCCAGGGAAATCATAACTCGATAGAAGATCACGGATCTCCATCTCGACTAGCTCTAATAACTCAGCATCATCCACTTGATCAGCTTTGTTCATGTACACCACGATGTATGGCACACCCACTTGGCGTGACAACAAGATGTGCTCTCGCGTCTGTGGCATAGGGCCATCGGCCGCTGAACAGACCAATATCGCGCCGTCCATCTGTGCCGCACCGGTAATCATATTCTTCACATAATCCGCGTG
>CALJEX010000057.1 GCA_938074525.1 uncultured Gammaproteobacteria bacterium | reverse complement strand
GCTAGCGTTAAATTATGGCCTAATTTCTTTTAAAAACTTAATCGCCATATCCTGTGCGCTATTACGATGTCTATCTACTAGTTTGCCCCATTCCTCACAGTACTCACAAAGTCGCCCTGCATTTGTATTCTCAAGCGGCTCACCTAGCTTATCCCTCATATAAAAAATTTCTGAGCATAACTCTATTAATTCAGCTGTCACCTTATCTGCTTTCTTTTTCAGACTGACATAAGAGACAAAGCTTTTCGCACAAAAGATAAATTCATTCTTACCCTTCGCCGCCTCTTCCAAATGTGGGATTAATCTTTCATCCAATTCTTCTTCTAACGAATCAAGCTGAGCATATAATTTTGAACGTGCAACCATAATATTTAATGTAATAGTCTAAAGAATAAATTTCCCCATTGTAATCCAACGCATACATTTCGCCATACTCATCTTCACCAAATAAACTAATCTTTAAGCTTGTTTGCACCACCACTTACTGAATAAAATTTGGTCTTTTATCGATCAGCCAGATAACCCCACTACAATGGTATCGATGGAATTAACCATATAATTACTGGTAAAAACCAAAAAATCACGGCTGTTGATCTGGCTGCACCATCTAATCCTGGCCCACTTGTTGCTGTTATTGCAAGCAGAAGGTAATAAAAACCAAGTCTTGGGTGTAATCATTTTAAAGTTATTTCATTAGACAGTTTTCGGGCATAGCGGACGTGTCTTTCACAAATCAACCATGACATCAAACCCACCCATAATCATTCTATTGATTTCAAATGGCATATTATTTTCATCACAGCTTTCTTTCACGCGTGGATCTTGGAATACTTTTTGATTGACTTGATCCCGATGTTTTCTTGACTCATAAACGACGAATGCAAATATCACGGTCTCACCATCGGATGAATTGGCTGCTTTACGGAATGCGCCATTAGACATTTCTGAATCTATATCCTCAGCGATGCACTCCTTATAGGCTAAAGCACCGTGCTCCATCCAGATTGCACCCATTTTCTCTGCCAATTTTTTATATGAATCAATATTAGATTCAAGCAGTGGTATTACATAACCATCAACATAACTCATTTATTACTCCTGATATAATCATTGCTATAAGACAAATTTCCGCTCTGGGTTGATTGGGGAAGTCGCTTACCGACCAATAGCGGTCATTCGTTTTTGAAAGTAATCATCTAGAAAACATATATCACTTCACCAATGAAGTTCGAGCTCGGAACCGGACCCCAATAGCGGCTATCATTTGAGTTGTCTCGATTGTCACCTAGAAAAAAGTAATGATTGTCAGGGACTTTCATATTTTCTTTATCAATCGCAACTCTTTTTTTAGATAACTGAACTTTGTAGCTTCTTTTATCTACTGTTTCGATATAAGTTTCAATTTCATCGCCCTCCGAAGTTAATTCTAAATTCAACATCTGTCCATTCACATAGATTCGCTTATTTTTTATATGAATTATATCGTTAGGCAATCCAACTAATCTCTTAACATAGGGTGACTTAATATGAGGAGGATAAAACGCATAAAGTCTGCCGGGCTCTAAATTAATTGAATCCGAAAGCTCTGTATCAAACATCGTTATATCAAATGTTCCATAATCACCATAGCCCCATTTTTTCACTATTATAATATCTCCCTTATTAATATTTGGGCTCATAGAGGAGGCAGGTATGCTAAATGGCTCAAACAGGAAAGATCTAAATAAAAATATAGATCCAAATATAATAATAAATATTGTTGGTATAACCCACCACCGACAATACCATCTACGTTCTATAGTTACGTCGTAATTACGTGCAATTACGAAAGCGTGAATTGGACAAATAATAATAAATATATAACTGATTGCTATATTAGTTTGTGAAAAATAATCAATGGCAGTGGTAATTACTGAAACTAAAAGATACCACCAAAATAAACCAACGCGATTTACGTACAGGAATACAAATGGCTGAAATATAATTCCATAAATTAGCGTCAACCATATTTTTGGCTTCCATCCTTCTTCCAAAATTACCTCTTAATAATAGTAATCAGATTATTCTGTCATCAAAATCTAGAACTCACAATTTTGCTCAAATGAATTGTTTAAGTTAAATGCGTCTGCTAACGGCCAATAGCGGGCATTAGCCTTGTCCTTCAATTATTAGCAGAATGATGCCTAGGACTAAAGAGCCATACATAGAATCTCGTAAGGTATTCCCTAGTTTATTTAGCATGTGTCGCTCTATATGCCAAAGTTTAGAAATCCAGATATCTGATATAAAGTTATTAGGATCGACAGCAAAAATAAGGTTTTTGGGTATGACCGTTAGGGTAACTGCCAATATTCCTGTAATGGCAATTAGAATATAAGCAAGCATTGTCATTGATTCCACGTCGCTTTACGGCCAATAGCGGTCATTCAACGGTTGAGCTAACTAGTGGTCGCGCTAGCGGGCATCCAGTTGAGTGACTTGTTATGTGTTGAATTCATTAGATTCTAATATGTATTTTTACTGGTTAGCTTTTTATAAGATTTAATTATCATATATATAAATAGAGGGAGAAAGCTTAAATAAATAATACACCGATAACACCATAGTTATCATAAATTAAGTCCATGAATTGCTTAATAGCAGCACTCTTATAATAATAAGATAGAGCGTAATGTGAGTACTCCCCTCCGCTAATTAAGTCATACATTAAAAACAATACTATTAAAATTGAAAACACACAAATTGTTATAGTGCCGCATAATGCTGCTGTTTTTTTACTTACATTTAAAAACAAACTAAATATCATTACCGTAAGCGCCAGACTTAAAAAAAACTTTATAACTACTCCATTGCTCCCAGCTGAGAAACTGGCAGTATTAATCAAATAAATTAGCCAAGCGCAGAAAATTATAACTATCCATTCGTAAATATCTGGTGCTTTAGTATATTGATTGAATTTACACATAACGCCGCCGTAAACGGCGAGCCACGCAGTGGCGAGTCCAGTGGAGCGCCGCAGGCGCGGAACGGTGTTTAACGGCCTTGTTAAGCATGTTATTTAAATTCAATGGCTAGGTGGTGACTGCTTAGATTTAAGCCCTTTTCTAAATACAGCTTATGGGCTGCATGCCTAGTGTAGCCAGTATCCAAGTGTAAACCTTGGCAATTATTTGATTTAGCATGGGCAATTAGCCAGTCCATGAGAGTGGCGGCATAGCCATGCCCCCTTTGCTCGGGCAATGTTGTTAAATCGTCAATATAAAGGACTTTACCCCAGGCGAGATATTCAGCAAAACGGAAACCTGCTGCGCTGGGTATTTTGTTGTCCGATTTGATTGCAACAATTTGGTAAGACTGCTCTTGCTGGCGCATTACCTGCGCAACAAACTGCTCTTTCTCTATATGGGGACGCAATACCTTAAATGCATCAAAACAAAGTTCAATATCGTCCTTGTTTTTTACTATTACTAATTCATGTTCCATTTCTTGGATAAGCCTCTTGTACGCTTAACAGTTACTAAACGGACCTTCTCGGTCCGTATATCATTATTAGTAGTTCCTTATAAAGGAACGCATGTTATCAATTAAAGCAACGATCCTATAGCAGCAACCTATGAGTTGATCGAAATAGGAGTGATGAACAAACAGAGGGATACCAAGGAAAAATATCCGCTTATAAAGCCATTATAACTTCTGGGCAGTTTGTAACAGCTGCACACACTTTATCAAGTTGATCTCGATCGCGCGCGACAACAACAATTGTGTAGCTAATATATTTGTCATTTTTGCTAGGTGTGATTTTAGTGGATGCCCAATCTTCTCTTGGAACAAACTCTTCTACTACGCTATCTACTGCGGCTATAAAATGTAGCGTATTCATGCCGAACATTTTCAGCGGGAAATTGCAGGGATAAACCAAGCCTTGTGGCTCTTCTCCATTGCCATTAGCGTGATTATTACTAGACCCGTTGTGCTCAGACATTATTTCTTGCGCTGTTGGTATAAGTCATACACTTTTTGCCATAGCTCGCCCGGTGTTCCACTACCCACTGGCTCCCCATCTACTATAGTTACCGGCGCACATTCTTTTGTTGAGCTGGTTATCCAAACTTCATCAGCATCTGTCAATTGCGCTTGTGTGGCTGCTTGCTCAAACAATGGAATATTATTTTCATTGAGTATTTCCACTACAACATCACGCGCAATGCCTGGTAGGATTAAATTATTTTTAGGCGCAGTGGAGACTTGGCCCTCTTTTACAATAAACACATTGGTTGCTGAGCCTTCTAACACGCTACCATCACGTATCATAATAGCTTCGTCGGCATTGTTTTCAGCCGCCTGTTGCTTTTTCATCACGTTAGCCATCAGACTGGTGACTTTGATATCGCAGCGATCCCAACGCATATCTTCGGCAGTGATCACTGTTAATCCTTTTTTGTACATACCTGTATTCACCGCTGGCCATGAGTTTGTCATGGCAAACACTGTCGGCGTTATATCTTCAGGAAAGGCATGATCACGTTTTGCTACTCCGCGCGTTACTTGCAAATACACTGACAATTGCTCTAAGCCTGATGTTTCGATCAGCTTGTTAATGATCTGCTTCCAGCCATCTTCAGTATGCGGATTGTTAATTCTTGTCTGCTCAAGACTGCGGGCTAATCTCATTAAATGCGCTTGCAAATAGAATGGTTTTGAGTTGTAGACAGGAATCAATTCATAGACAGCATCACCAAAGATAAAGCCTCGATCCAGCACTGAAACTTTGCATTCTTCTAGCGGTAGATAGTCACCATTTAAATAAGCTGTACTCATTTTTTACACCATGCTTATCTATACAAGCTTTATTCAAAGTAGCTCATTATATAATCGCTGATTCTCTGCATTAAACCTCCTTCTTCAATGGCCTCCAATGCAACTAATTCAACTTCTATAAATTTGGCATCATCCAAATTGACAACCACCTTACCCACAGTTTGATGCAATGCAATTGGTGCTTCCAGCTGAGATGCGACTTGCATGAATGGTTTTAAATCATTGTAACGACCGCGCGGGATAGTAATGATGATATCTTCTTTAATACCTAAGCTAACTTCTTTCTTTGCTCCATACCATGCTCGCTTCTTAAGAAGCTCTTGACCTGCACTATAAAGCTTATGTGACTCAAAGAAACGAAAACCGTAATTTAACAATGCTTGCGAATGTGACGCCCGAGCATCTGCAGATGGCGCACCCAATACAACAGACACTAAACGCATATCATCTCGCTTAGCTGAAGATGCTAAGCAATACTTTGCTGCATCGGTATGGCCCGTTTTCAAACCATCGACGGTTGGATCACGCCATAACAACTTATTGCGGTTATGTTGAGTGATTCCATTATAAGTAAATTCTTTTTGCGAATAACGTTGATATTGATCTGGAAAGTCTCGAATGATTGCGCTACTCAATGTAGCAATATCTCTTGCGGTCATGAAGTGTTGCTCATGGGTCAAGCCAGTGACATTTGTGAAATGAGAACTGATCATGCCTAATCGTGCCGCTTCTATATTCATCATGCCAGCAAAGGCTTCTTCACTGCCTGCGATATGCTCTGCTAACGCAATACTAGCATCGTTACCTGATTGCACGATTAACCCTTGAAGCAAATCATCTACCTTCACGCGCTTACCTACTTCAACAAACATGCGTGAGCCAATAGCACGCCATGCTTTCTCGCTAATCAGAACTTCATCGGTTAACTGTAACGTCCCTTCGGACAATACTTTATAAACCACATAAGCTGTCATTAGTTTTGTGATACTAGCCGGATCATTTCTTTCATCTGCATTTTGCTCTACTAGCACTGTGCTAGTGTCATGATCTAACAAGATATAACTCTTGGCGCTAATCATAGGTGCCTTAGGAATTGGCACAGGCTCAGCATTAACATTGACAACTGCCACAAGAGATAGCAACAGGATACAAATTAAATTTTTGATCACGTTATTCATTTATTTTTATTTAAAGGGTTATTAACGACGGCTATCATTTATTCTGGAATACCAACTTGTATTCTTTATGACCTAGTTGAGTGATTTTTTTCACTGTGTCGTCAGCCTGCTCTACTGTGTCTAACGGGCCTATCCATACTTTATAGATAGGCACATCCTCAAACACTTGCTGCTTGACGCTCAGCTGTCCCACTTGATGTGCTGTAAATGTATCTCGAAGTTTTAACGCATTTTCTTGACTACGAAAAGCACCCAACTGCACAAAGATACCAACATCATTCTCCAATTCTTCCGCTGTTGGTAATGATGGCTCTATAATTTCGACACTACTCGCTGGCTCGGCGACATCGACAATATCTTTAGGTAATACTGGCTTTGTTGATTTAGTAGCCGTAGCGGGTATCGGCTTAGTTGTTTGTCTGCGTGGATCGATTGCTCTCACTTCCACTAGGCCTGTGCCAGTGGTGACTATGCCCAATTTTGTGGCCGCTGCATAAGACAGGTCAATAATTCTATTGTCATGAAATGGACCACGATCATTAATGCGCACAATGATAGAACGACCATTTTTCTTATTAGTAACACGCGCATAGGTTGGCAGTGGTAGCGTTTTATGTGCCGCTGTCATGGCATACATATCGTAGGTCTCGCCACTCGATGTGCGTCGCCCATGAAACTTAGTGCCATACCAAGATGCGATCCCTTGTTCAACGTAGCCCTTTGCGCTTGGCAAAGTATAGTAACGCTGACCGAATACAACATAAGACTTAGGATTGCCGTATTTACTTTTAGGTTCTACTTTGGGGATGACCTTTTCGCTACGATCAATACGTGTCGGCTTTTTAGGCGCAGAGTCTTTTTTTGTTAATGGCGAAGTACATGCAGCCAGCACCACCACACAAACCAGCCAGACCAATACTAATTTAGAACGACTTTCTAGTTTGCGCTTTGCGCAGTCAAAATCCATTGCTTTTTAATTTCCTGACTGAGTTGATACACCGCCATGGCGTACATGTGACTATGGTTATAACGAGTGATGACGTAAAAATTGTGTTGGCCAATCCAATATTCTTTTGTGTTTTTATCAGCATCCAATACGAATAAAGACACTTCTTCATCGCTGGCGATTGGCATATCAGCGACAAAGCCTTGTTGATTTAACTGCGCATAATTAAATGCTGGCTTTAGTGTATTTGAATCATCAATATTGTTCGCATTGCCTGAAAATTGCGCTGAGCTAGCCACGGCTTGATTCTTCTTCCAACCATGAACTTTGAAATAGTTGGCAACACTACCAATAATATCCTCCTTGCTTCCCCATAAATCGCGCTTACCATCTTCATTTTGGTCCACTGAATAGCGACGGTAACTACTAGAGATAAACTGTCCCATCCCCATTGCGCCAGCGTATGAGCCTTTCAAGGCAGAAGGATCAAAACCTTCCTCTCGACACATTAATAAATAATGTTCTAATTCACTTAAGAAAAATTTAGCGCGCTTTGGATAACCAAACCCCAAAGTGACTAAGCTATCGAACACAGGATACTTACCAGTAATACGACCGTAATAGGTTTCTACGCCAATAATGGCAACAATAATTTCAGGTGGCACACCATAAATTTCTTCGGCTTGTTCTAATATGGCTTGATTTTCACGCCAGAACTTTACTCCGGCATCAGCACGCGCTTGCTTTAGAAAGATAGGACGATACTCAAACCATTTCTTTTTGCGTTCTGCTGGTGTTGCGATCGCCTCAAGCACACTTTCTTGTTGTTTTACGCCTTTAAACAATAGTTTGAGTTGAGTACGTTCGAATCCGTGCTCATCTATCATGTATTGAACAAAGTTTTTTACGTCTTCACGTGCGTAATACGATTTCGCGAATACGCTAGGGGCTTGTAACGCTAGAACTAGCGCTAATATAGTTAAGTGAAAATGTCTCAATGGCCTAATAATTTTCTGTGAGAATGGATTGACATTAATATCCCAAACATAGTTAGCAACGTTACCATAGAGGTGCCGCCGTAGCTAATTAAAGGTAACGGGACTCCCACTACTGGCAACATCCCTGACACCATCCCAATATTAACAAATACGTAAGAGAAAAATGACAAACTTATTGCGCCACCTAGCAAACGTGCATAACAAGTTTGTGCTCGCGCAGAAATAACCAACCCGCGCACAACGATAAATAAATAGACCATGATTAGCAGCGAAGTTCCAAAAAATCCAAATTCTTCGCTAAGGACTGAAAAAATAAAATCAGTGGAACGTTCTGGAATAAAATCGAGTTGCGACTGTGTACCATTTAGCCAACCTCTACCATAAACGCCACCCGAACCAATCGCGATTTTGGATTGAATAATATGATAGCCAGCACCCAAGGGATCTCTTTCAGGATCGAGCAAAGTAAGTATACGTCCGCGTTGGTAATCTCGTAGATAAAACCAAAATGCTGGAGCTGCGGCTAAGGCTAATCCAACAAACACCGCAATGACTCTATAACGAATGCCGGCCAGAAAAATCACAAACAGGCCTGCACCCGTAACTAATATTGACGTACCCAAATCTGGCTGCTTAATAATAAGTGCGGCAGGTACCATTACTATCACAAAGCCTACAAATATATCTTTTAAGCTAGGTGGTAATACTTGTTTAGCGTAATACCATGCCATCATCATCGGCAACCATATTTTCATCAGCTCTGAAGGCTGAAAACGCACGAAACCCAGATTCAACCAACGCTGCGCACCCTTACCAGTCTCACCTAAGACTAGCACTAGCACTAGTAAAACCACGCCGATTATATATAACCACAATGACCAGCTACGTAGTTGATCAGCAGGAATTTGAGCAAACAAGAGTAAACCCGCAAAGCCAATCCCTAGGCGTACTAATTGACGCTGGATTGCATCCATATCCCCACCACTAGCGCTGTATAGAACCACTAAGCCACTTATACATAAAATGACCAGTGCCATAAATAATGCCGTATCTATCTTTAAGAAGTGATAAACCACCCGCAACGGATGTTCATACAAACTAGATTTAGCGACTGACAATATGCTTTCCTTCTAATGTCTTATCCTGCAAGTACGCATCCAGAATTTTGCGTGCGACTGGTGCCGCTGCACTACTGCCACTACCACCGTTCTCGACCACCACCGCAATCGCAATAACGGGATTCTCTACTGGTGCATAAGCAACAAATAAAGCATGGTCCTGCAAATGTTTTGGCGTGGTCTCTTTATCATATTCTTCGTCTTGGGCAATACCGAATACTTGTGCTGTTCCCGTTTTCCCTGCCATTTGATAACTTGCATCGGCACCTATGCGTCGCGCCGTACCGTTAGGCGCATGCACCACGCTTACCATCGCCTGTTCAATTGCTTGCCAATAACTCTCATCATCCACTTTTACTTTAGCAATAGGTATGGGTTGTTTATTTTCGAACTTAAGTGTGCCGGTCGGGCGAGTTGCACGTACAAATCGTGGTTGGTACATGGTTCCATGGTTAGCAATATAAGCAGTCATAACAGCTAACTGCAAAGGCGTTGTTAACATATAACCTTGACCAATACTGGTGATAATCGTTTCTCCTGGATACCAAGGTTGGCCCCTTGCCGAACGCTTCCATTCTGGCGATGGCATCAAGCCTTTCACTTCACCAACTGTATCCAACTTAGTGCGACTACCCAAGCCAAATTGAATTAAAAACTCATGCATACGATCGATGCCCAATTCATCACCCAGTTGATAAAAATACACATCACATGATTGGGCAATCGCACTATCCATGTTGACGATACCATGTCCTTCTTTTTTCCAGTCGCGATACTTGCGCGCTTTTCCAGGCAGCTGAAAAAATGGGCCAGCATACATAGTTTTTTCTGGCCAGGTCACGCCATACTGTAGACCCGCCAGTGCCACAATCGGTTTTACAGTAGAGCCGGGAGGATATTGTCCAATCAATGCACGGTTAAATAGAGGTCGATGTTTATCATCTCGCAATGCGGAATAAGCTAATTGACCGATGCCATTAACAAACAGATTAGGATCGTAATTAGGCTGACTAACAAATGCCAGTACATCACCATTATTTGGATCGATCGCGACAATGGCTCCATTTTCCTCGCCAAGTGCTTCTTCTGCTACTTCTTGCAGTCTGGCAATCAATGATAATTGAATATCCATCCCCGGCAGGGATGTTTGTGTTTTCAATACCCGTAAAGAACGGCCCTGAGCATTAATCTCCACATGCTGATAACCGACTTCACCATGCAAATCTGTCTCGTAATATTTCTCAATACCGACTTTGCCAACATGGCTAGTGCCTTGATACTTTTGCTTGTCGAGTTTAGTTAGCTCTTTTTCGTTGATGCGTCCAACATAACCTAAGGCATGCGCAAAACTATTTTTCTGTGGATAGTAACGTGTCGAATGCGCGGCAATTTCCACACCAGGATAGCGGTGCTGATTAACTGCAAACTTTGCAACTTCTTGTTCAGTTAAATTCAGTTTCAGTGGTGTTTGCTGAAACGATTGCTGACGTTTAAGCGCTTTATTAAAACGTGCCAATTCATGCTCTTGAATATCGATAAACTCTGCCAAGGTTGCAATCAGCTCTGACATATCTTTCACTTGAGAAGAAGTGATGACTAACTGATAGTTCGGTGTGTTGTCAGCAAGAATTTCACCATTACGGTCTATGATCAATCCACGCGTTGGTGCAATCGGCAATACTCTTACGCGATTATCATCGGATAGTGTTTGATAGTGCGAGTAATTGGTGATCTGCAAATCATACAAACGCATGATTAACAATATAAATGTCCCCGCCACTAACAACGCAGACAAGATCGCCCGCTCCTTGAAGATCAGAGTTTCTAGCCTGAGATTTTTAAGGGTAACTCGACGCGCCATATTAAGAAGTGTCAGTCATCAATCGCTTATATCTAGTGAAAGATTAGCTGTTTCGAACAATTTGATTATATAATGTACCAGTAAACCGTACAAAAGTTAGTGAAAATAATAATTAAGCAGTTAGTCCTTACTTTGCTCATCAGTGTACAGGATCTAACTCTATCAATCGGGAGTAAAACTAACCATGTCTTTGTCTTTACATCAAATACCTGTTGCCCTGGGCTTGTTTGGGCTGATTTCTGCATTTCTTATCTATCGTATCGTTTTATCTTCTTCACCTGGCGAAGGCAGAGTAAAAGAAATTGCTAACGAAATTCACATTGGCGCAATGACTTTCATGCGTCGTGAATATTCGATTCTATTTATATTTGCCGCTCTCGTCACGCTCGCCATTTACTTTTCAGATTTAGGCGCTCCAACGGCCGGTGCATTTGTACTTGGTGCACTATGCTCTGCTGGTGCTGGATACATTGGTATGCATGCCGCCACTCGAGCTAATGTTAGAACCACAGTCGCGGCCAATACCAAGGGTTTAGATGCTGCATTAGATATCGCTTTTCTCGGTGGATCTATTATGGGCTTAACGGTGGCAGCAATGGGCTTACTCGGTCTTGGCGTATTGTACTTATTATATGGCGCAAATCCTGATACAGCGCATGTGATTCATGGCTTTGGCATGGGTGCCTCGACGGTTGCTTTATTTTCTCGAGTAGGCGGGGGAATTTTCACCAAAAGTGCTGATGTAGGGGCGGACTTAGTAGGTAAAATTGAAGCCGGTATTCCAGAAGATGATCCGCGCAATCCCGGTGTCATCGCAGATAACGTCGGTGATAACGTCGGTGATGTTGCCGGCATGGGTTCAGATATTTTCGAGTCATACTGCGGCGCAATCATTGCGACGATTGCCATTGCCGCCACATTAGGCACAACCGTATTAGAAAATTTAGGATCCCAGCAAGCATTAATGTTTTTACCACTAGGTCTAGCCTCAGTGGGTTTGCTTTGTTCATTAATAGGTATTTTCTTAGTTAAGATCCAATCTAATATGGCGCCCGCCAATGCCTTAAGGCTAGGCACGTTTTCAGCCGCAGTACTATTTATTGTTGCAGCGTATTTTTGTATTGAATTCTTAGCCATATCAACTGGGGTTTGGGTTGCGGTTCTCTCTGGTGCCGTCGGCGGAATTATTATCGGCTTAGTTACTGAGTACTACACTGGTGGTGCTCCGGTGCGCAAAATTGCTGCTGGCGGTGAAACTGGTCCTGCCACTGTGATGATTGCTGGGTTAGCTACTGGTATGCAGTCAGTATTAATTCCAGTGTTAACCATCGCAGCGATTATATTTTTTGCTAATGAATGGGCGAGTCTTTATGGCGTTGGCATTGCCGCGGTTGGCATGCTGGCTACTGTTGGCATCACCATGGCAATTGATGCCTATGGACCTGTTGCCGATAACGCCGGTGGCATTGCCGAAATGGCAAACTTAGGTGAAGACACTCGCAAAATTACAGACAATTTAGATGAAGTGGGCAACACTACTGCTGCTATTGGCAAAGGTTTTGCCATTGGGGCTGCTGCACTCGCTGCGCTCGCCATCATTACCGCGTTCATTAGTGAGATAAATAGTCACGGCAGTAGCGTGAGTCTTGATTTAAG
The DNA here is from genome assembly GCA_938074525.1 of uncultured Gammaproteobacteria bacterium. GTDB lineage: Bacteria > Pseudomonadota > Gammaproteobacteria > UBA4575 > UBA4575 > UBA1858. The sequence goes on along the minus strand of CALJEX010000057.1, from coordinate 10,400 downwards.
AGAACCGCGCGTGTTGATTGGTTTGTTCATAGGTGGCGTATTTCCATTTATAGTGGCTTCTCTAACCATGACAGCAGTTGGCGATGCAGCCTTTGATATGATCAAAGAAATTCGTCGTCAATTCAAAGAGATTCCCGGCTTACTAGAAGGTACTGCTAAACCTGACACGGTACGTTGTGTTGATATTGCAACCACGGCGGCTTTAAAGAAAATGGTGCTACCAGGATGCTTAGCTGTGATTGCACCGGTAGTCGTCGGCTTTGGATTGGGCCCGCAAGCGTTAGGTGGCATGTTAGGTGGTGCATTACTTTGCTGCGTATTGTTAGCGTTAATGATGGCTAATGCCGGCGGCGCATGGGACAACGCAAAAAAATATGTCGAAAAAGGTAACTTAGGAGGCAAAGGTTCTGATGTACACAAGGCTGTTGTTGTTGGTGACACAGTTGGAGATCCATTCAAAGACACCTCCGGTCCTTCAATGAACATTCTCATCAATGTGATGGCTATTGTTAGCTTAGTGATCGCACCTCTACTATAAACATCATTCACCACTAGCGCTTATATTCAGCGCTAGTGGTTATTGTAGGTATTCCTCAGGCTTAGATTTCTCTTCGCGTTTTCTACGAATAATATCTTCTTGCATTTCATTTAATTGACGGCATTTTTCAACATGTGGCTTAAGTGATGCAGCAAATACTTCCACTTCTTCGCTTTTTTTCAGCAAATCTCGATACTCATCAAGATAAGTAAAATAAAGTTCATCCACCATATCTTCTTCGTAGTTACCTGCTTTAGCAAACTCAAGTGCAACAATTCTTGAATCTAAAGAAGCATGATGTGACTTATGCTGATAAAACTCCTGCTCTGATTCGCTTGCAATATTTGCCACAACATTCTGCAACGCTTCGCATTTAGTATATTTATTAATATGTGCATAGTAGTCAAAGCCTTCTGCCATAATACTTTTAGAAAAAAGCACTATGGTCGACATCAAATATACATTCACTATCAACTTAATCATATTTTATATGTGCTCTCATTTATCACGCTAAATAGATAAAAAAATTTGCTATGTAGTTGTCTCGAATCACCAGCTAAAATGATAATTGTTTAAGCACTATGTGCGCAACCGCACAATCATCATTGAAAATATTACTCAATGGTTCAATGATCACTTCAATCAAGACTAATTCCATACGACTGAAGAATCATGTTGAGAAAAATTCAAATCTGCTTGTTTATTTTATTTTCTTATGTGCACGCAATATCTCACGCAGCAACCATTCAAACTGGCGACTTATTGATAAGTGAAGTTATGGCCAACCCTTCCGCAGTCAGCGACACCAATGGCGAGTGGTTTGAAATATTCAATGCCTCTGCAAACAGCATCGATATTAATGGATTAACTATTAGCGATGATGGCAGCAACTCGCACCAAATAAATAATGGTGCAAGCTTATTAATCGCCTCAGGTGCTTACCTGGTTCTTGGAAGAAATGGCAACATTACAAACAATGGCGGCTACACTGCTGACTATGTATATAGCAATTTTACTTTGGGCAATACGCTGGATCAGATAATACTTTCAGATAGCACTAACGAGATTATCAGACTTAACTATACTGATGCTCCCTTTGGGGCCAATGGCGTAAGCGCTGAACTCATCAACCAACTAACAAACCCTAACGAATCCAACTATCAGTTAAGCCAGAACATTCAATACGGTTTAGGTGACTCAGGCACGCCTGGTCGTCGAGGATCGTTTGAATTAATTAGCGCATCAGCGGTTCCAGTGCCTAGCGCCATATGGTTGTTTGCCTCAGCCTTATTAATGTTGAGTAGGAAACTCAATCTAACTCGCCAAGAACTCCATCCAATTTGAAAATATAGTTTTCGCTGAAATTCTCCAAGGATTATCCAATGTCTGCTTCAACTCATCTTCCGGGAACAAATCAAGCAAATCTTGCTGCCCATTAGAGGCTTGCACTAATTGCTTATATCGTTCTATTACCTCAAGCGCTGATTGATTAAAATAATTCTGCGGCACAGGAGGGTATTCTTCTATCTGCCCAGCCAGATAGCGAATAATTTCTCTTTTGTATTCTTTAAGCAAACTAATATCATCGTATTCAGGATGTCCTTGAAAATAGACCACACTCATATCTTTTTCACTCGCAAGCTGAACTCCCACCTGCTCACTATGAATTAGCACTTCTATATTTTGACCAACAAATTGTTTTTGTGACACATCATTAAAACGGGAGTGACACATCATAATGTTACTCTCTACATTCTTCAGTAGTGGATGCTCTAATTGCGATTTATCGTGTGTAAACACGCCCCAACATTTTTTCCCTAAATGTTTTCTATCTTCATTATAAAAAACTTTAGCCGCTGCATGAGTTGCCAAACAGGAACATATAGTGGAACGAACACTACTTTTTGCCCACTCTAAAACTTCTATTAAACCAGGCCAGAATAATTCATCTTGCAACAGTGGTTGAGATACATTAGCTCCCGTAATAACTAACGCATCGACATTGATTGACTTTAATGAATTAAAATCAGCATAGTATTGGTCAATGTGCAGTTTGGCTTGTTCTGACCGCTCAACACCTGCAATACTAAAAGGGTAGAAGTAACAATTTACATTAGGGTTGGCAGCCAGCAAACGCAAAAACTGCCTTTCTGTGGCAGCCAATGCCGCATCAGGCATCAAATTCAAAAAGCCAATTTTAATTTTCGGCAAAGAGTCGCTCGCCTGATCAGGAGAGCACACTTCGACTCCCTCCGAACGCATGCGTTCGATGCTAGGCAAGTTATTATGTTGTACGAGCGCCAAGATGAAGAACCACTAAAATTACGATCGATCGATCGCTTGACCAATTAAGTCCATGAAATCTTTTTCATCCCGCACATTTTGAATGTCGTGCAAGTTAACGGTATACCCATATTCATTTGCAATCGATTCATAAAGCGGTTTTCGATGCTCCAGTAACTTAGGGAATACCCAGCTACCAAATTCATCTGGATTTATTTCATTAACTTCTGATAAATTCTTTTCTTCTAAAAATATAGACAAATGCTTATCCAGAAATTCTTCTTGGAAATAAAGCGGCTTAGGATGACTAATAGCGCGTTCGCATAGCATTTGCTCATGTACTTGGTCCGCACGAATATAAAGCACCAAAGTATTTTCAGACAACACTTCAAACACATTCGGATCATTTAGCTCGCACAAACTCCCACCCGCGTCATTTAAGAAATTAGGATATCCATATATATTTTTTGCTTTACCAATAAACTCCGGCACATCTAACATTGCGTAAATTTCTGCTTGTCGATGCAAAAATTGTCGTCGCTTAAATTCAGAAAATTCAAGCCCACCTAGTTCGGTATTCCCCACCTTGCCTAGAAACGTAGACACAGGATCGAGATTATTTACCGTGATATTGCTACAAATATAAATAGAATCTGTTCGTAATAAATCCGCCAAGAAACCTACATTCATAGCCTTGGCTTTTATATTATCTAATATTGGCTCTTCTAGGTATTTGGTTCCAATTCGGTAATCACCTGAGTAATGAAACCATTTCGACCGATCCAACTTATTAGCCAGCGTTGTTTTACCCACGCCGGACATTCCTAACAGGGTAATCGCTTTATTCTCTAATGCTTTAAATTTATTCGAAGAAAGTTTCATTTTGGCAGTCACAGATATTAAGCACTTAATAGTAGCAGCTTAGATAGGAATTAAAAGAATAACTTTATTATTCACACTCGCTTGGAAAGGCGCTCATAAGTGACTCTTCTAAGGTCATCGAGAACCATATAAAAACATGGCACCACCACTAAAATTAGTACGGTGGCAAAAATTAAGCCGAAACCTAAACTAACCGCCATCGGGGATAAGAATGCTGTTTGTCCGCTAGCAAAAAATATTAATGGCGAAATCCCTAAGAATGTCGTAATAGTTGTGAGCATAATCGGCCGAATTCTAACTCGCCCAGCATCCACTACTGCATCAAAACACTTCATGCCTCGCGCTCTTTGCTTCTTCGTGAAATCTACCAAGATCAAAGAATCATTCACTACTATTCCCGTCAATGCCAAAAATCCAATCATAGATAGGAACTGCATATTATAATCAAATATCATATGACCAATAATCACGCCTACAATCGCAAATGGTATGGCTAACATAATCACAAAAGGATCTAACAAAGATTTAAACAATGCCGCCAATATGAAAAATATAATCGCTAATGAAATAATTAGCACATTAATCATATCGTTGAATGAATCGTTGGCTTCCTTCTTCTCACCTAAAAATAATAATTGGTTCTTTGATTTCTTTTCCATCAAGCTGGAAAATTCTATAGCTATTAACTCATTTACTTCCAATGGCGTAGTTGACTCCAGATCAACTTCTGCAGTGACTATTGCCAATCGTTGAGCATCCCTTCGTAAGATTGTTCCCAACCCGCGCTCTAAAGTAATATCCGCCACTTCACCGAGATACACAGTACGGCCACCACTCAAAGTAATTGGCAGACTACCAAGACTGCTACTGTTTTTGCGTAGTGTATCCGGATAAATAACTCGTACAGGATATCTATCCTCTTTCCAATTAACATGTGTTACTTCAAGTCCGACGAACCCAGTACGCACAGCATTGGATAACTCAGCCTGTGTTAACCCTAAGTTTCTCCCTCGTTCATTTAATGTGTACTGATACTCTAACTTACCTGGTTCCAGATCTTGCCTAACATCTCTCACACCAGGAACCCTCTTCAGGAAGTTAGTTATTTTCCCAGACTGATTAATCAATTCATCGATATCTTTTCCGACCACACCAACTTCTATATCTGAACCAGATGGTCCGCCTTGTGGACGCAAGATAGAGAACCTTCGTACTCCCACTACTGTTTGTAGTTCTGTACGAATTGCCTCGATGATTTTTTCAGTACTTCGCTTGCGCGTACCTTCAGTTTTAAATTTCAAATTAACGACAGGAGATATATATTTTTCGATAATAGTTTTTGGTGCCGTTTTCTCAAGATCTATAATCACCTGTATATAGTGACTGCCCATTTTCAAACGATTAAAATCAATCAATATAACGCCAACGTTAGTCAGCATGGTTTTAAGCTCATCCTGCTCAAGTGCTAGGTTAATTTTCTGCTCAATAATTTGTGCTAGTTCAGTTGAATCCTCAACACTATAAGTGTTAGGCGCTTCAATATTTATTAAAAATTGTCCAATTTCTACATTACCAAACTGGTTATATGGCAAACGCGTCTGCGCATAAGTTAATATCACTGACAACATAGCAATAGTCATCACTGATACCACATAGCGATTATTTAACGCCCACCTCAATAAAGATAAATACTTTTCTAATGCTTTACCCCAGAACGGATTGGCTTTAGGTTTTTTCTTGTCGATACGAAGAAATTCTGCCGAATGCGCTGGCAAAATTACAAATGCTTCAATTAACGAACCAATCAAAGCAGCACTGACCACGACCGGAATAACTTCTATAAATTTACCCATCGTTCCACTGACACCAAACATAGGCATAAAAGCTGCTACTGTAGTGCAAGTCGATGCTACCACCGGCCAGAACACTTCTTTACTCCCCATCAATGCTGCTTGCGCGCGATCGACGCCATTTTCCATATGTCGGTAAACATTCTCTGTGACAATAATCGCGTCATCAACAATCATTCCTAACGCAATTAAAAAAGCAAACAAGGAAATCATATTAATAGTGTATCCAAGATAATGAATTATTATAATCGCCACTAGAAAAGAAACGGGAATACCAAGCGCTGTGATAAATGCCACTCTAAAATTCAAAAACACATACAGAGAAATAAGCACCAACACCAAACCCACCACACCCGAAGACATCACTGTTTCTAGTCGATTCTTCACATAAACAGACAAATCGCTAAACAAACCAGCTTTCATTCCGGCCGGGAGTTTTTCTTGTAGCTTTGCGGTGTATTGCTTCACCTCATCTGCTACATCAATAGTCGATGCGCGTGCTGTTTTAGTAACGGTTAAATTTACCGAGGGCTCCCCATTAAAACGGCCTATGGTTTGAGCTTCTTCTAGCCGCAAATCTACTTCAGCAATCTCAGATAACGTTAACTGTCCACCGCCAGAGTTACTGCGTAATACCAACTTGCCTACCGCTTCAACATTAGGCGCAACACCCATGCCGCGCAGCAAAATATCACCCTGCGCAGATTGCAATGAACCGCCCGGCAGATCTTGTAAATTTTCAGTTAATGCATTTTGTACTTCATTTAAAGAAACCTTGCGTGCAGCCATTTCATGCGGGTCAACAATAATCCATAGTTCCCACTCTTGGTCGCCTGCAATACCGACACTGGCAACGCCTGACAATCCAAGCAAGTCTCGCCTTACATCTTCTGCAGTTTGATATAGAACACCTAACTCAGTTGAACCATACAACGTCACACTAATGACTGGGAAACGGGTTTTTAATCGGCTTATTTCTGGTGTTTCAGCCTGGACTGGAAAATCATCAATAGCATCAACTACTGAACGCACTTCACGCAAGAAATCATCGACATCAACATCTGTTTTTAATTTTATTTCTATTTTGGAAAGCCCTTCAGAACTTTCCGAGGTCACAACATCAACATCTGGAAGCGTTTCTATTTCTTCCTCTATTAATATAGTGATTTGTTTTTCGATCTCCTCAGGCGGAGCGCCTTCATACTCAGTGACAATTCTTACTAAATCTAAATCTACAATAGGAAACATTTCTTGTGGCATGCTTCGCCATGACAATACGCCAGCAATCACTATCACAAGTAACAGCAGATTAACTATTAAAGAATTACGAATCGAAAACTGAATAATACCCATCAGTACAGTGCTTTATTCAGTGACAACTTGTTGATTTTCTGACAACGAATTTACATCACGTGAAACTACATTTTGACCTACAGATAATCCATTCAGAACCACCACTTCATTACCAATGCGACGGCCTAGTTGAACGGGTAATTGTTTAATAATGCCTTCCTCAACTGTATAGACGTACGCCTTACCGTGAAGATTCAATGCTGCCGATAACGGTATCAGTTTTGATTGTGCTTGCGCTGACAGAGGCAATGAGACAATTGCTAGTAATCCTGATTGCGCATTATTGTTAGCTACTCGCACGCGAATCTGATGAGTATTAGTATTAATATCAGGATCAAGTTGTAACGCGATAATTTCACCTTTGACGATCACTTTATTTATATCAACATCGACTTTCTGTTTTAGCGCTAACCCAGCAATGACTTCTCCACGCACATCCAGCTGCACATCAAATTCACTTGTATCAACCAAGGTAAGCGCTGCTTGGTTCGCGTTGACAGAATCCCCTTCATCAATAAACACCTCATTAACAATCCCATCAAAAGGTGCACTTAAGGTAGTACGTTCGAGATTCCGTTTAGCAATATCTCGCTGGGCTCTCTTCATACTCACGCGCGCGTTATTCGTCGCGACCGAATAATCTAAGCGTGCCACCTCAGCTTGCAAATCGAATACTCGCTGACGTGCACTATCTAACTGCGATTGGGCAATAAGATTTCGACCCACCAAGCTTTGTAGACGTTTTTCTTCCTGTTGTTGTAATTCGAGATTTTTTTGAGCGTATTTAAGCAAGTCTGCATCACGCCTTACTCCTTTCTGTTCAATCACCAGTTCAGATGCCACTTGTTGTAATTGGTCTTGATAATCCGCCCCATCTAAATTCATCAGCACGGCACCCGTGCTCACTTTTTCACCAGGCTCTACTTTTCGAGCAATTACTTTTCCTGCCACCTCATAACGAATTTGTGCTGTTTTTATAGGCTGCAAACGTCCGGTGACTTGCTCAAACGGCTGTACCTCACGCTCTTCAACTTGAGTAAGAGAAACTTTAATAGGCGCTAATTGCTCGAGTTTCGCCTCAGGCTGAGGCTTAGTCCAGATCAATAACCATACAATTAGAGCGGCTATAATAATGATCATGGCTATCAGCCCAAACTGTGGCAAAACAGCGCCTTTCTGCCGTTTATGCTTTATAATCCTGTCCATTGACGTAGTTATGTTCCTTCAGCGGTGTTTTCACAATTTGGACGTATCAAAGTCGGTTTGACATTAATTAACAGCAATAAGTTTAAGTCAATCCGTATGAGTCATTCTCTACTATTAATAACTATAAGAAACTACACAGACTACATGCACCTGCGCGCACTTATTTTCACTTGTCTATGCGTTTATTGCAGCAACCTATTTGCGGAAGACTCCCAATGGCGTCAATGCGGCAGGCAACCTAGCAAGCATAAACCTGTCACAAGTCCATCCAGCCCTGATCTTGTAACTGATTACAACCGCCGTGTACACCTGTTTCGGCTAGACCAGGATGTTCATGCGGATCGTGTGCAGTACTCTGAAAAAGAAAAGAAAGCGATAGCTACTGGTAATGTACTACTACGTGACCCTGACTTAGATATCACCTCAGAAAGAGTCGATTACTGGACTGAGAAAGAAACCGCCAAAGCCGAAAATGTACGTTATTGGTATCATCCGACACATGGCAGCGGTACAGCTGATAAAGCAGAACGCATTTCTCAAGATGTCGTTAAATTAGAAAATGCTACTTATTCTAGCTGTGACTTTGAAGACCGGGACTGGGAGCTAAAAGCAGGTAAAGCAACACTAGATAGAGAGAAAGGTGTCGGTAGCGCAAGAAATGTTACCGCTAAATTCAAAGGCGTTCCTTTTTTTTATACTCCTTGGATGAGTTTTCCTTTAAACAATGAACGCAAAACTGGCTTTCTCGCACCTGTGTTTGGTCGTAGTAGTAATTCTGGCATCGATATTGAGACACCTTTTTACTGGAATATTGCACCACATCGTGATGCATTATTAACACCTCGTTATTTATCTAAAAGAGGTGTGCAACTAGGTGGTAAAGGCCGTTACTTAAATGACAATAACTACGGCGAGCTGAATTTACAGTTTTTAGATGATAGAGATTTTGATGATGAGCGTTATCTGGTCTCATTTAAGCATGAGCATTTCTTTAATGATCACTTGCGCGCAGATCTACTCTATAACAATGCTTCTGATGACGATTACTTTGAAGACTTAGGTGATTCTATTGGCGTTACCAGTACACAACGTTTAGAGCGTCGCGGTGATTTATTTTATTCAGCTAACCATTTTGGCGGTAGCTGGAGTGGTCACGTACGCTTGCAGCAGTTTCAAATCGTCGATGACGAAAGCCTTCCAATCAATGATCCCTATGCAATATTACCCCAGGTTGGATTGAGCAATTCATTTACTAATCTACCTGCAGGGTTAGAATTTAGCACTTCTAATCACTGGACAGCATTTGAGCACGACGACCGTATCGATGGAAATCGCTTACATCTATCGACAGAAATTTCACGCCCATGGACAACGCCAGGCTATTTCTTTACGCCATCAATGCGCTTAATGCACACTGCTTACAATCTATCTGACTCAGACAACAATAATGACCCTACTCGGACATTACCAAGCTTTTCACTTGATGGAAGATTGATTTTTGAACGCGACACTTCTAATAGCCATAGACGCCAAACTTTAGAACCGCGTTTATATTATTTGTACACACCCGAGCGTGATCAATCTGACATTCCATTATTTGATACTGGCGAATATGAATTTAGCTTTGCCCAATTATTTCGTGACGATAGATTCACCGGAAGCGATAGAATTTCTGACGCTAATCAGTTGACAGCTGCACTCACCACTCGTTACATCAACCAAAACACCGGCAGAGAACTATTTCGTGCAAGCCTAGGCCAAATATTTTATTTCGAAGATCGTGATGTTACGTTAAACAATACGGAAGATGACGATGACTCGTTCTCAAACCTTGCTGGTGAACTGCAAATTGGTATCAACGATCGCTGGGAAGCTATTGCAGCAGCCTTATGGGACCCACAAGAAGAGGAATTCAATCGAACTAATACACGTCTGCAGTATCGAAGTGCTAATAACTTCATTTTTAACATCGGGCATCGTTTCCGTCGAGAGGATTTTTCACAGTCAGATATCTCCTTTATATATCCTATTAGTGAACAATGGAGAGCTGTTGGGAGATGGAATTATGACTTCAAAGATAAGCGCGACTTAGACCTATTAGGCGGACTTGAATACGATACTTGCTGTTGGAAGTTAAGTTTTGCAGCGCGCAGGTTTACTAATGACAGTGAAGGCGATTACAACAACAGTATTGAGGTTCAATTAACACTTAAAGGACTAACTTCTTTAGGTTCGCCGCTCACCGAACAATTACAACGAAATATCAGAGGCTATGAAGATCGCAACAC
>CALJEX010000056.1 GCA_938074525.1 uncultured Gammaproteobacteria bacterium | reverse complement strand
TACTCCTTCCGCATCAAGCTTATTTTTCAGCGCCTGCAATTGTTGATCAGTAATCGGCGCAAGCTGACTACCATCAGCTTGTAAGCGACCCTCTAACTCAAAACACAATGCAGGCGCTACTAACTGTCGATCACGTTGTGGACATAAGCTATAAAGTTGTGACCTTGACTGTCGGCCGATATGGAGTAAATCTTTCAGGCCTTGATTAGTGACAAAAGCAGTTTTCGCACCTTTACCTTCAAGCAGCGCGTTGGTAGCAACCGTAGTACCATGCACAAAGTGAGCTTGTTCCAGCTCTATGTTTAGATGTTTTAAACCGGCAACAATGGCTTGCTCAGGGGCATGCGGGGTAGAAGGAATTTTATAACTAACAAATAATCCATTTTTATATAAAATAAAATCTGTAAATGTCCCACCTGTATCAATACCAACTAACTCGGACATATTGTCCCCACTATATTAAATTAAGCTGATCCGCATGGAACCAATTATTCAGGCCACCAATATTAGTCATCATTACCGGCAGCAAGCTTCTGTGAAGGAACTTAGCTTAACGTTGTCGCACGGTGAAGTCATGGCCTTACTTGGTACTAATGGTGCTGGAAAAACAACCACCCTGCGCCTTCTTACGGGTGATCTTGCGCCTAATGCTGGAAAGATCACGATTAATAATATCGATTTAAATTTACACCCACGACAGGCAAAAAAGAGCTTGGGTTACTTACCCGATACTGCACCTTTGTATGATGACTTAAGTGTCGATGAATATTTAAACTACTGTGCACGTATTCGCGGCATGAGTCGCGAACAAACTCGTGATCGCGTGCAAACGGTCAAAACTTTTTGTGAATTACAGTCTGTTAGCCACCGCTTGATTAAAAAATTATCTAAAGGCTATCAACAAAGAATTGGTATTGCTCAGGCGATTATTCATCAACCCAAAGCAATCATTCTTGACGAACCTACCAATGGATTAGATCCAACACAGATACACGAAATGCGTGATCTTATTCTTCATTTGCGCAATGATGCTGCTGTTTTATTATCGACTCATCATCTCAACGATGTAGAACAAGTATGCGATCGCGTTCATATGTTAAAGCAAGGCCGTACCGTATTTTGTAAAAATATTGATGATCTTCAACAGGCATCTCGAGTTCGTATGCGTTTTAATAAAACGCCACCAATCGAAGATCTAAGTAAAATTCAAGCGATAGATAAAGTACATACGATCAATGACAATACTGTCGAGTTAGTCATTAATGAAAATCTAGATACTGTAAAAAATAACTTGCTAGAAATGTCACAGTCAAATGCTTGGGGTTTGGTAGAAATCTACGACATTCGCGAAACTTTAGAAAATGTATTTGTCTCTGAAGTGCTAAGAGGAATTCACTAGCCATGGTTGCTGCAACAATCTTATTTAATGAAATGCGCCGCATTTGGATGCAGCCTTTGGTATGGATAGTGCTCGGCTTAACTTTTATTGTGATCGCATTATTATTTTTGGTATTACTCAATAATTTTTATTTAGATATACAAGTCAAATTCGCCGGCAACGATAACGCACCCGGTGTCACTGATTCAGTATTTTATCCAATGTTGTTTTGGAGTTCGATAATTGGCTCGTTGATGATGCCTATATTCACACTCCGCATTGTGACAGAAGAGAAAATTCGTCGCCAAGATACCTTGCTGAATAGTGCGCCTATCAAGTGCACTACTATCATTACAACTAAGTTATTAGCCATTGCCTCTGTTGCCTTTGGTTTTGCACTGTTGAATTTAATCTTCCCTCTCACTATGTCCGCGACGGTGAATTTAGACTGGGGTAAAATTGCTGCGGGGATTATCGGCATGCTGTTATTCCAAACAAGTTATGCAGCCATATGTGGTTGGATCGCAACATTAACTCAGAACATCATGTTTACTCTGCTGAGTTGCTTGGGCATGTTTTTACTTTCATTTATTTTATTTTATTCTGCCACTTCAGAACAAAGTGCTAGCAGTACATTTTTATATATATCGAGCTTTTCTCACTTGCTTTCTCCGCTATCCGGGTTAATCACTAGCACTGATATTTTTTACTTCCTGATAGTGACATTATTATTTAGCAGCTTATCTATTATCCATTTACGCTTCAAAAGAGATTAGATATTTTGCCAAACATTAATTACAAACGTCGCTCTCGACTAAGCTTATATGCTTACTCATTTTTATGTGTCGCCATTTGCTTTTTGTTGCTATGGATAAATAGTCTAGCTAACTGGCAAACAGACTGGACGGCTGGATCACGTAACACTATTAACCAATCCAGCGTTGAATTACTTGAAAGCATGCAAGACCCAATTACCTTACAAGCTTATTTTAATAGTGACAGCAAAAGCCGCCAGCAAGTCAGTCGCTTTGTCGATAAATACAAACGTTTCAAAAAAGATATTTCCTTAGAGTTTGTCGACAACCAATTATCAAGCAATCAGCTTATTGAAATGGGCTTTAGCCAACTAGGTGAACTCAAGATCACTTATGCTGATAATGAAACATATATCAATCGCCTTAACGAACAAGAGATGACTAGCGCGCTATTTAAGGTTGCGCGAAAAGAAGACACTTGGGTTGCGGTTATCCAAGGGCACGGTGAACGTGATCCTCTGGATGCTGGCAATAATGGTTTAAGCAAGCTCGTCAGCGAACTAAATAAAACTGGGATTAAAGTTCAGCCGATCAATCTGCTTTCTCAAGCCGTCATCCCAGATAATACAAAAGTATTAATTATCGCGGGCGCTCGCAACGCCTATCTTGGTGGTGA
>CALJEX010000055.1 GCA_938074525.1 uncultured Gammaproteobacteria bacterium | reverse complement strand
ACTTGCACCTGTTCCGGCCAGCCATCTAACTCTTTCACACACTCTAATAATTCATCGGCATATTGAGTGATTTTCAAAAACCACTGTGATATCTCACGACGTTCAACTAATTCACCGGAACGCCAACCTCGTCCATCGATGACCTGCTCATTAGCCAGTACAGTTTGATCGACAGGATCCCAATTAACGATTGATTTCTTTTTATAAACCAAGCCTTTTTCAAATAGGCGGGTAAATAACCACTGCTCCCACTTATAATATTCAGGTGTACAGGTAGCTAGCTCTCTATCCCAATCATAAGCAAAGCCCAAGCGCTGCAACTGACTGCGCATGTAATCAATATTTTCATGGGTCCATTTAGCAGGTGGCACTTTATTTTTTAAGGCAGCGTTCTCAGCCGGCAAACCAAATGCATCCCAGCCCATTGGCTGCATGACATTCTTACCTTGCATACGCTGATAGCGACTGATGACATCACCGATGGTGTAGTTGCGCACATGACCCATATGCAGACGGCCACTGGGATATGGAAACATTGAAAGACAGTAGAATTTCTCCCGGCTTTCGTCTTCAACCGCTTTAAAAGTGTTGGATTGCTGCCATCGCGACTGTACCTCAGCCTCTATTTCGTGAGGTTGATAATCTTCGTTCATAAAATTGATTAGTTATTAGACATTTCTTGGACTATTGCAGCCCAATAGTAACAAAATTCTGCGCAGGACATGAAAAGTTTGAATCAAGCAGATTAAAAACAAAAAAGGCCCCATAAGGGGCCTTTCAAGATACTTTCTAAGTTTACTTTTCGCGGTACTATTTAAGCACGCTTTCTAGAAAAACCTAGCAAACCAAATAAGCCTGCGCCGAATACCCATACTGCCGCGGGCAATGGCACTGCTGTAAACATTCCGACAAGTTGAGTAGAGGCCATACCTTGCTCTGGCGCTTGCAAAAAGTCTGTTTCTGTAAACACACCATTTTCTAGCGTACCGAACATCGCCATGAAAATGTATTCAACGCCATCGATCAAGAATGTGTTTGTTGCTGTATAGGCAGCTGGTAAATCAACTGTATCGTCATCATTATTACCAGTATTAATAGTTTGATTTAGATCCAAACCAAATGTGATAACTTCATCCACTAATGAACTAAAATCAACATTAACCATGAGGTCAATGGCATTAATACTTGTACCCACTAGTGATGTTGCATTAACAAACTTTAAGTCGCCAATCACGAATTTGTTATCGGCATTATCCAATCTGAAATCTCTTCCAGTAAATTTTAATGAGCTATGACCATATATCGGATTACCATAGTGATCTAAATGTGATTTACCAAACTCAAAAAAATCTGTGTCTGTTCCAGCGAACCATGCATGAGGCTGAAGGTCTGGATTCACGAATTTTCCTGTAGCATTCCCATCGACTAGCGACGCAAATGAAGTCGACGCTGTCAGCATAATGGCTAACACTAAAATAATTTTTGAGCCCTGACGCATGTCCGTATCTCACTGTTTAGATATGAATTTTGGGCGGATCTTAATAGTACAAATCAATACTGTCAATTAATCGCCAAAATAAAAAGTCGATCTTATTCAATGACTAAGCATACGTATTTACACATACGCGATAACTTTTTTGCTTGATTCTCAAACTCAACTCAATCAATTTACTTAATGTAAATTTATAAATACCACTAATATTCAATTCGTTACTACATTTTCTAATGATGGCGTATTAATTAATAAAATATGCATAGAAAACAAACAACAAGCATAACAACATTGATTTAATGTCTAATGCACATTGAAGATGAACTGAAAAAAGTTAGGAAGCTGACAGCCGATATCGACATTAAGATGTTCGATACGCGTTATAAATTTGTTCTCTTGGTAGTCTTAAAGCATCAAGCGTAAAGTAAACACTGTAGTAGATAATTGTTATTAAACGACGTAGGCACAAAAGCTTAATAACAATGATAAACATGATCGGTGCGCTTTAAGATGAACCGTCTAGAGTAAAAAATTTTTCTAGGCGACTCTGAAACAATAATAGCACGAACTATTTATCAGATTGCTACACACACTTATGAGCCTACATGGAAAGCCCGCCCTCAATCATGCGGGCTTTCTTTATTTTGAGTCTTTATTTATCTGAACGGCCGTATCTATCATCAAAACGTTCAATATCATCTTCACCCAAATAAGTCCCTGATTGAACTTCGATTAATTCCAAAGGAATTTTTCCCGGATTTTCTAGGCGGTGGATTGCACCGATTGGAATATAGGTAGATTGATTTTCTGATAATAGAAACTCTTTATCATCACAGGTCACTACAGCGGTACCATTCACAACAATCCAATGTTCAGCACGGTGGTGATGTTTCTGCAAAGATAATTGCTCACCCGGCTTAACTGTGATTCTTTTTACTTGAAAACGTTCTGCGTTATCAATCGACTCATAGTCACCCCAAGGCCGATAGACTTTGCGATGTATATCAGATTCATCTCTATTAGCATCTTTAAGTGCATTCGCAATTTGTTTAACGTTTTGCGATTGATTACGTGGCACCACCATCACGGCGTCAGCTGTTTCAACGATAACCGCATCTTGCATACCTACTGCAGTCACTAAACGATTAGAACTATGCACATAACAACCTTGGCAATCTTCTAGCAACACATCTCCAGTGATAGCATTATTATTTTTATCTTGCTGCGATGATTCCCATAGCGCATGCCAAGAACCAACATCGTTCCAATCACTCACTAATGGTACAACAGCAGCCTTATTGGTATTTTCCATTACAGCATAATCAATGGACTCACTTTTACATGCGGCAAAGGCATCTTTATCGATACGAATAAAGTCTAAATCTTTTTCTTGCGCACCATAAGCTGATGTCACGCTGGCAGCCATCTCAGGCTCATGCGTTGCCAGCTCTACCATTAACGTTGATGCTTTAAACATGAACATACCGCTATTCCAAGAATAATCTCCTGAGTCTAAATATTCTTGAGCTTTTGCCAACTCAGGCTTCTCAACAAACTTTTCAACTTGATTGGCTTTACCTTCTGCTAAGACCGCACCAACTTTGATATAACCGTAACCTGTTTCTGCGCGTGTTGGCTTGATGCCAAATGTGACTAGTTGGTCTTGCCCCGTTAAGCTCATAGCTAATTCGATCGCTTGACTAAATTTTTCTTGCTCATCAAGAATGTGGTCTGCTGGCAACACTAAAATAATTGCATCATCACTACGTTGCTGCGCACATAACGCCGCTAATGCTATGGCTGGCGCAGTGTTGCGCCCTACTGGCTCTAACACTATGTCGGCCTTTTCAATGCCTTCTAGCCGCAGTTGCTCTGCTGCCATAAAACGGTGTTCGTCATTACACACAACGATAGGGTCTTGTATGCCATGCCCCAGTGCTTGAACTCGTGCAACCGTATCTTGAAATAAACTGCGATTATTTCTTAATGGAATAAATTGTTTGGGATACAGTTTTCGTGACACAGGCCACAATCGTGTGCCTGAACCACCTGACAAAATCACCGGTATAACTTGAGCAAATTTAGACATAATATTATTTAGATACTTAGTATTTAGAAGATATCAACTCCCGCTTGAGTTTGCGCGGCGAGATCGGACAAATACTAGCAAGATTAGCGCAGATAAAATGCTGATTATTGCCCAATTCCCCCAGATAATGAACGGCGTGTTTCCACGCATCGGCCACACTTCCGCAGTGATGACTTGATCAACAAACTGTCCCGATTCAGCTAACACCCTGCCCTTCATATCAATCACCGCAGACACGCCGGTATTGGCCGCACGTACCATGTAACGACCGGTCTCCAATGAACGTGTACGCGCTATTTGTAAATGCTGGTGCGGTGCTAAAGAATCACCAAACCATGCGTCATTGGTCACATTCATCAATAACTGAGCTTCAGGCAAAGCACGTTTTATTTCTTCACCAAAGGCCGCCTCATAGCAAATAGAAACCCCCACCGGTATCCCTTTCATTTGAAGAACTGAGGACCCTTTGCCAGCACTCAAATCAGACATAGGGATTGTCACAAAACTTCGAAAAACCTCGAAAATCCAGCGCATGGGCAAGTACTCACCAAATGGTACCAAATGTTGCTTATTATAGATTTGTACATCACCACCCAATGTTACCAATGAATTAAATATGCGCTCCGAACCAGGCTCATAAGTAAATACACCCGACAGCAATTCAGTATTATGTTGTTTTAATTGTTGCTCAAAGTTTGGAATAAAATCTTTATTCGCGACTCTATAAAAAGTAGGTATTGCAGTTTCAGGCCACACCACAATATCACTATCCCAATGTTTGCTAGTTAAGTCAGCGTATGCTTGATAAACCTCATGGCGCCTTGATTTATCCCACTTCATTTCAAATGGAATATTAGCTTGGATCGCAGATACTTTTATTGGTCGATCGCCAAGTTTAGACGTCCATTCAATTGCACCTATGAAATAACAACAAATAATTAATGCGCATAATCCAACAACACTTTTTATTAGCTGTTGATTTCCTTCATACACAAGCGAGATGACACTCGCTGCAAGAAATGCCATTAACACACTGCCAGCAAAGACTCCAAAAACAGGAATGATTCCAGGCAGAGGTGAATCAACTAACACATGCCCCACTAGCAGCCACGGAAAACCTGTCAGTATCCAACTTCTCAGCCATTCAAACAGCGCCCATAACGCTGCAAATATCAGCGCATTCATCCAAATGCTTTCATTAGCTGCTTGTAACTTAGTATGAACCTTCAATACCAATGCAGGAAATAGGCTCAACACTAATGTTGATATAAATGTGATGGCTACCGCAGCGATAAAAGGTGCTTCACCAAAGTCATACAAACTATTAAACACCCAAGAGGTGCCCACACCAAACATACCTAACCCATATAAATAGCCCGACTTAAATGGATGAGCATTATTTTGTTGGTGTAGCGCATAAAGAAGCGATAGAGACACAATAGACATCCACCAAAGATTAAATGGCGAAAATGCCAGCACGTGAATAACACCTGCCAGTAACAATAAAATATTGCGGTTCATATGATTACAACGAACGTTGTCAGATAACCATCAAGACGTTTTAAACACGCGTGACTTTTAGCAAATGTAAGCGACGACTATCAGCGCTAATCACTTCAAATTTAAATCCATCAATGACAATGTTTTCATTTCTTTTAGGTACATGACCAAAATTATTTGTTACCAAACCGCCAATGGTATCAAACTCATCATCTTTAAATGGTGTCTTAAAAAACTCATTGAATTCTTCTATTGGTGCTAATGCTTTTACTAACGCGTATTTATCATCTTCCGAATAGGTGATGTACTGATCCTCTTCTAGATCATGTTCATCCGTGATATCTCCGACGATTTGTTCAAGCACATCTTCAATCGTCACCAACCCAGAGACACCCCCGTATTCGTCAACAATAATGGCCATATGATTTCTAGAATTACGAAATTCATTCAATAAAATATTCAGACGCTTACTCTCAGGCACAATAAATGCGGAGCGCAAAATATCTTTAATATTAAATTCTTCTTTATTTTTTTCCGACAGAAATCTCAACAAATCTTTAGCCAGTAATACGCCTACCACTTCGTCACGACTATCTCCAATCACAGGAAAACGCGAGTGGGCTGATTCAATAATAGTTGGCAGCATTTCTTGCACAGTGTGTTCTTCTTCAACCACTTTCATTTGTGAACGTGGAATCATAATGTCGCGCACTTGCAATTCAGACACTTGAAGTACACCTTCAATCATCGCTAGCGCACTAGTATCAAATAAGTTTCGCTCTTGCGCTTCACGCAGAATTACAATTAATTCTTCACGATCTTTAGGTTCGCTCGAAAATACTTGTCCGAGTCGGTCTAACCAATTTTTCTCTGCTGCGGGGTCAGGCGTGGTGCCCATAGATTTTTCTAAGTAATTAAAAGAAGTTTTTCAAGATGTCATTATAAATCATACGGATTGGCAAATCCGAGCTGTTGCATAATTTTGATTTCTAGGCTTTCCATTTTTTCTGCTTCGGCCTTATCTATATGATCAAAACCTTGAAGATGAAGAATACCATGGGCAACCATATGCGCCCAGTGGCTATCTAATGATTTTCCCTGTTCTGCAGCTTCTTTAGCGACGACTGGCGCGCATATAATGATGTCGCCCAAGAATGGTACATCTATGCCATCAGGCAACTCAGCAGGAAATGAAAGCACATTGGTTGGACCAGATTTTTTACGATATTGCTCGTTCAACTGAACCATTTCCGCCTCGTCAACGATACGCAAAGCAACTTCATGCTCTGCATCACTCTCAATCAGACTGACCCAATACTGGAATGTTTCTTCGCTAGGAATATCATCAGCCGAGTCAGCAAACTGCACTTCAACTTTAATCATTAGTTTTCGGGCTTTTCTTGCTCATCATGACGATCGTATGCGTCAATTATATGCTGCACTAATGGATGTCTCACTACATCTCTAGAATTGAAGTAGTTAAATTTTATCCGTTTCACATCTTTCAATACATGCATGACTTGCTTTAAACCCGATTGATTACGATTGGGCAAATCTACCTGTGTGACGTCACCAGTCACCACAGCCTTGGAACCAAAACCGATTCTGGTTAGAAACATTTTCATTTGGTCTTTAGTCGTGTTCTGTGCTTCATCTAAAATCACAAATGAGTCATTCAAAGTACGGCCACGCATATAAGCTAGTGGAGCCACTTCGATTACAGTGCGCTCAATTAGTTTATTAACACGCTCAAATCCCATCATTTCATACAGGGCGTCATACATAGGACGCAAATAAGGATCTATTTTTTGAGTCAAATCTCCAGGCAGAAAACCTAGACGCTCACCGGCTTCAACTGCAGGACGCACCAAAACTAGGCGTTGAACTTGTTCCGAATCTAAGGCTGCAACAGCACATGCCACTGCCAAATAGGTTTTACCTGTGCCCGCAGGACCAATGCCAAAAGTTAAATCATGATTAAGCACATCACTTATATACGCTGCTTGATTTGGACCACGAGGTTTAATGATACCTCTGCGTGTGTGTACACCAATATCAGTCAATTTTTCATTTGCTTTGTCCTCGATACTGTCAACACTTGAATCTTGTAAGTGCAAGTGAATTGTCTCCTTAGAGAGCTCCTCAGAACTGGTCGTGGCGTATAAGTTTTTGATTACTACCGCAGCTGATTCAGCAGAGGCTGCATTCCCTTCTACTGTAAACGCATTTCCTCGATGATGAATTTCGACCGCTAAGCGATCTTCAATTTGATGCAAATGTTCATCAAAAGGGCCACACAAATTAGCGAGGCGAGAATTATCATTAGGTAGTAGTGTTAGGTTAACTCTTACAGGTTGGGCACTCAATATTGAATGTTCCTTGTATATTTATAAGCAAATTTAGACCAATCGGCCACGTAAAGAATTTGGCAACGCTTGAGTAATTTCCACATCTACCAATTGACCAATTAATTCTTTTGTACCTTCGACATTGACAACACGATTGTTCTCGGTGCGGCCAGCAATTTCCTGATCGCTCTTTTTAGACAGGGAATTGACTAAAATAGTTTGCTTTGTACCAACCATATCGGTTGATATTTGATTAGCCATTTCTAATATGCGCGTCTGTAACTTTTGCAGTCGCTCTTTTTTCTCTTGCATAGGTGTCAAATCTTCCAATGACGCAGCAGGCGTGCCAGGGCGCGCACTGAAAATAAAGCTAAATGAATGATCAAAGCCAACATCTTCAATTAACTTCATGGTCTGCTCAAATTCTTCATTTGTCTCACCAGGGAAACCAATAATAAAATCTGATGACATACTGATATCTGGGCGAAGCTTGCGTAATTTACGCACTTTTGACTTATACTCTATGGCTGTGTAACCACGTTTCATCGCCGCCAAAATTCGATCTGAGCCACTTTGAACGGGCAAATGCAAATGATTCACCAATTTTGGTATTTCCGCATAAGCATCAATCAATGAATCGCTAAATTCCAATGGATGCGAGGTGGTATAACGAATTCTCTCTATGCCTTCAATAGTAGCGACGTAATGTAACAGCAGTGTGAAGTTACAGATCTCACCATCATCCATCTTTCCATAGTAGCCATTGACGTTTTGGCCTAACAGGGTGACTTCTTTAACGCCCTTATCCGCCAGCTGCATAATCTCAACCAGCACGTCATTTAACGGACGGCTAATCTCTTCGCCACGGGTGTAGGGCACGACACAATAAGAGCAATACTTACTACATCCTTCCATAATCGATACAAATGCACAGGGACCGTCGACCTTAGGTGGAGGCAAGTTATCGAATTTTTCAATGGCGGGGAAAGAAATGTCGACAACTGATTTACCCTGTTCACGTGCCTGATCGATAAGATCTGGAAGACGGTGCAAGGTTTGCGGACCGAAGACTACATCCACCTGAGGAGCCCGTTTTTTAAGCGCTTCTCCTTCCTGGCTAGCCACACAACCGCCTACGCCAATGACTAAATTAGGATTTTTCAGCTTTAATTTATTCCACTGCCCAAGCTGGGAAAATACCTTTTCTTGGGCCTTTTCCCGAATCGAGCAAGTATTGAGCAACAACACATCCGCCTCTTCAGGGTTTTGTGTCACCACCATATCCTTTGCTACCCCCAAGACATCCGCCATTTTGTCTGAGTCATACTCATTCATCTGGCAGCCTTGGGTTTTGATGTATACTTTTCCTGGCATGGCTTTATTGTATCGCGGATTCGATATTAAAGGGATATCTCGATAGGTAGCTAAAACCCAAGAAACGAATTCCTGGCCATCAAAGTATATAAATCACATAATTTGGACTTGCACATCAATCCAAGAACTCTAAATTTACTAGAGCCATAATCTCAAAATACATTCTCTCAAATGGATTTATTTTTATATTTTTTTAGAGCATATCCAAAACGCACTGTACTTGTATTTGTAGTGGTAACAGTTGCGAGCATTATTACGGCCATAACTTTACTAGCATTTCCTGCATTACTTTTCACCTTGTTAGGTCGAAGTTCGACTAAGACTCAATTCATAAATGATTTCCTAATAGAATTTGGCTTAACACCCAGCACAGAAAATTTAATCATTTTCCTAATCACGGGAATCGTTTTACAGAGCTTCTTACTTGCCAGCGCAAATATATATGCTGGGTTCACTAAAGCCAAAATTATAAAAGACTTGCGCATAAAACTTCTCACAGCAATGTCACAAACCGAATGGGCATTTTTCACCAGGCAGTCAAGCGGAAATTTTACCGCTTCACTAGTAAACGAAATAGAAGCAGCAGGTGATGGATATGAAACCATGGTGCTTATACTAACTAACGTTGTACAAATATTCTCCTACCTATCTGTTGCATTTTTCATATCATGGGAAATAGCATTAATTGCGATAACTACCAGTCTTTTGCTTACTATATTATTTAGCAAACTAATCAAAATCAGTCGCGCACTCGGATCGGAGGACGCAATTCTTATCAGGAAAGTCACTTCACAATTAACAGACTCATATAGAAGCATCAAGCCCTTAAAAGCAATGGCAAGAGAAAAATATTCCCATGCCTTATTGAGCAATTATACGAAACAACTCAAATCTGTTGCCAAAAAAGATACTGTCACTTCTCAACTTTTAGACATGCTCCAAGAAATAATCCTTATGAGCACAGTAATACTCACGATTTACTTTTCATTTAAGCACTTAAATATCCCAATAGAATTTTCAATCGTGTTAGTAATACTATATTTAAGGACAATGAAATTATTTGGGAAATCACAAAAGCAGTATCGTACTTATGTAGGAAATATCAGCGGTTACAATATGGTTATACAGTCATTAGAGAATGCATTAAAAAATCGCGAAACAAGGAAAGGGACCATAAATTGCGAATTAAAAAGCAGCATTAGACTCGATAATGTTACATTCAAACATGACCAAAAAATTATCTTGCTTGATGCGTCAGCAATTTTTTATCACAAAAAATTAAATACCATTACTGGAAAATCTGGTGAGGGAAAAACAACAATCGCTGATCTTATATGCGGGCTATTTCAGCCCTCATCAGGAACTATATTAATTGATGATATTTCTTTATCAGAAATAGATATTAGTCATTGGCGGTCTCAAATTGGCTATGTCACCCAAGAAACAAACCTTCTCAACAAATCAATAAAAGATAATATAACTTTAGGCGACCCAAGATTTACAGCCCAAGATATCAATTATGCATTAAAAAAATCTCACTGCTCATCCTTTATTAATGATTTGCCAGACGGAATTTTAACAAACGCTGGAGAAAATGGTGCTCATTTATCGGGCGGGCAAAGACAACGAGTGTTAATAGCTCGCGCACTCGTACATTCACCAAAACTACTCATCTTAGATGAAGCAACAATCGCTCTAGACAGTAAGACTGAAATATTAGTGAGCGAAATATTCAAAGAACTCAGCAAGGAGATTACTATTATATCAATATCTCATCGCCCTGCATTAATGGAGATATCGGACCATATTGTAGAAATTAAAGACGGAAAAACTAAAAATATCAAGTAATTAATTGACACTATTCAATCTAAATGAATCAGCATAAACATATTGCACTGTTTACTAGTAGCTTGTCTGGCGGCGGAGCCGAAGCAGTATTAATCAACCTAGCAAAAGAATTTATAAAACGTAACATAATAGTTGACCTATTAGTTTGCAAACACTCCGGCCCATTAACACGAGAAATTCCTGACAACTTAAACATAATAGAACTAAAAAAAGACAATCGAATCAAATTGTTTTTTTGCTTTCTCAAATTACCACCACGTAATTGGCCTATTTTAATTCTAAGCCTATTCAGCAAAAAACCAAAGTCATTCTATAGAATATTATCTTTAAAAAAATACATCCATGAGTCCAAACCAGACATCCTACTATCTTGCTTAAATTCAGTTAACATCACTTCATTATGGGTTAAACATATCACTCATAGCGATACTATATTTATTATACAACAGGTAAATCTCTTATCTAAATCTATTACAGAAGAAAATAGCATTTTTAAAAAAAAGTCACTCCCTCAATTTGTCAAACATTGGTACAAAACTGCTGATGTAGTAATTTCAGTTACCGACGCAGTAAAAGAAGATCTTATCCTAAACTTCCAACTTGAAAACAACAAGATCACAACCATCCACAATCCACTAAACCTAAAGGAGATTAGGCTTTTAGCTTCTGCGCAAATTCACGAACCATGGCTCCACGAGGAAACACCCGTAATACTAGCAGTAGGGAGATTATGCAAAGTAAAGAACTACCCCTTTTTATTGGAAGTAGTAAAAAAAATTAACCAGTTTAGGCTAATTAAATTAATTATATTAGGTGAAGGACCAGAAAAGAGTAGTCTTGAAAAACTTATAATCAATTTAGGCTTACAAGATAAAGTAAAAATGCTTGGCTACAAACAAAATCCTTATAAATATATGAAAAACGCAGATATTTTCACGCTTACATCTAATTCAGAAGGCTTAGGCAACGTATTACAAGAAGCACTAGCTTGCGGATGCAAGATTGTGAGTACTAATTGCCCAGGAGGTCCTAGCGAGATCCTTGCTAACGGCAAGTTTGGAAGATTAACTCCAGAAAATGATATACTCACTATGGCTTTAGCGATATTATATTCGATAGACACAAGCGTTGATGTTGACATGCTTTATTCAAGAGCATCAGATTTCTCATCAAACAAAATAGTCAATCAATATCTTAATTTATTCTCTAATCTTAAACGTTTACCTAATAAACACTAAAGCATCAAAATATAAAATGCCTCATCATAGAGAAAAAAATATCATCCTGGTCAGCATCTTTAGCATGGTCATATTGGTGATTGGCACGGGCCTATATGAACTAGAATCCATGCCCAAAGACGAATTACTAGTAAGCTCTCTTAGCATATTCGCTTTAATCATAGGGTATTCCCACAAGGAAAAATTTGGCTTCATAAAATCCAAAATTCTTTTAGGTTTTATTCTATTTAATTTATTTTTTATTATTCATATTTCTTTCCTACCACCATACAATTTAGAGCTCAAAACATACACGACACACGTAATCACTCTAGGGACTTTTCTTGCAGCTTACAACATAAGCAGTCAAATGCTTTCGCCCAATTTCCACATTGGAGCAATCCACAAGCAAGACTTGGTTTTACTTATTTCACTCACAGCCTTGGCTATAATCCTAAGCACTCAGTTATGGCAAATATTTAACGGCTCGGTTAGCATTTTATTACGGCCAGGTGGATTATTAAATCCAAATATAACAGCAGCCTTATCTCTATGCTTTATGTTTACAGCGATCAAAATATCACGACCCCAACATAGCGCATCATTATATATCGCTCTCCTACTCTCAACTTGCATCATTTTATTAACCCAATCCAGATCTGCCACACTTGCATTAGCGGCTTATACTTTTTATGTTTTTATAAAAAAAGAAAATATAAAATTAATCACCTCTATATTAATATTTATTTTCATTTTAGCTATCGTATCAACCATAGGTCCAGATACACTTACAGATCTATCGAAATCTATTATGTCAAGATTCAAAGGCGACTATAGCTCTATTCATCGATTATTACTTTTACAACAAGGCTGGTCTGCCTTTCTAGAAGCACCGATTTGGGGTAATGGCTATAGACACTTAGCCAGCATAACCTCCGTATCCACCCATAATGAAATCTTAGAAGCCCTAACAAATTTTGGCTTATCAGGATTAATAATAATTTCTCTAGCATTTAGCTATCTTTACCTACCATTCAGCACAATTTTTTGCATAGCATGCGTGTTACCTACATTGATATTTACACACAATTTTTTTGATACCTATGCATTGCAGGCTGCTATTGGAGCTGCTTTAGCTGTAGACAGATATAAACCCACCGAAACATTCAAAAATATATAACTACCGTAAAGTATTCTATGGTTGATATTTGAATACAATCATTGACCAATACTAATTACTTTTCCTCCTGTTCGTGAATGCCGCTCCAATGCCTCTAGAAATTGGACCATAGTAAGCGTTAAATCTTGATTTTTACAATCGAGCTCATCTGCTATCAAGTCATTTATTTTAGAAGCGCAGAAATCAGCAGAAATAGGAGAATGTTGCGCGAGGAAAATCTTTTCATGATCAGTTTTGCCTTGCTGTTCACTTGAATAGAACAACTCCTCATACAATTTCTCTCCAGGCCTAAGCCCACAATATAAGATATCAATATCAACACCTAATTTCTTACCTGACAAGAAAATCATTTGTTCAGCTAGATACTGAATTTTAATAGGTTGACCCATATCTAATACAAATATTTCTCCGCCTTCTCCCATACTCGCAGTCTGCAAAATTACTTTCATGACGTACAAGTCGAACCCTATTATCTTTGCGCATCATCCCTCTAATAATATCGACAGAACCATCATCAGAGCAATCATCTACAACAATAATCTCCAAATTATCCCAATCTTGCTGCATAGCACTTTCAATTGCTCGAGCAATGGTATTAATAGAATTAAAGCAAGTTATCCCCACTGTTATTAAAGAAGCCATGCTACTCATTGGCATCATTAATTTTTAATATAAGACTACCTTCTTGAATGTTTAACATTAATTTCAAAGCCTATTTTTTCAACTTATTCATAGGACTTTATAACTCTGACTTAAACTACATTCATGCACTTTACCTTTAAATATAACAACTTGCACAGTTTCATAACGCATTCCTTTCGCTTGGAAAAATATCTTATTCATTCATAGTTCCTCATACAAATAACTTTATGCTGATCTCAGACAAAACATCAATATACATAAACTATTTCTAGTTTCATACGAATCTATATCTTTGGGCTGCAGAGAAGAACAACTTCTATATTTATGTTAAATTATTTAACGAATTTTGACCGGCATATTGCCAAGTTTAGCTAATGCAAGAGAAAACATCGAGCCATTTTGATTCACGCCTTACGCCTATTATATCTACCATATAATACAATCCTACTAATAATATTATCAAAAAAACTAAAAGAAAAATCTTCCCCAACCAAGCTTATATTTTTTCACAGATCAGCCAAATATTAGTTACCAACTCCTAATACATGAGACCGATTACAACAACGTTAGATTCTAAAAATAAAATTATTTATTACTAATCCTGGATCTCAGCATATAAACACGCATGAGTTCTAACACTTGTTTCAATATTCATTCTAGCAATAACCCATTCACGTGCATTTCTTGCAAGCTTTTTACATAAATCGTTATTCTCCAGAATTAGAAGGATTTTATCAGCCACAGATTCCGGATCACGCGTTGCTAGAAGGTATTCTTTATTAGCCTCCCCCAACTCATCTGACAACCCAATAAATTGCGTAAGCACAATTGGTAACTCTGTAGCCATAGCTTCTAACACTGCGTTTGGCATACCTTCTCTTTCTGAAGGAAAAACAAAAATATCGGATATTTTAAGAAAGATCTCAATATTATCTACTTGTCCCATAAAGTGAACATTTTCTCTCTTATTAGAGTTTTCTATAACTCGATCTATTTTTTCTTTAAACTCTTTCAACTCAGCCCGAATTCGGTCGTACCTAGGCCCAATAATCAATAAATGCAAATCAGGGTGACTCGCTATTAATTTAGCCCATGCTTCAATTAATATATCAGTGCCTTTACGCGGATGAACCGCTCCGACTAGAGTGATAAATTTTGCTTCTTGCGGCAAATTAAGATTTTCCCGCAAGTTAGTTTTTTCATTGCTATTAGCGACAGGCGAAAATTTATCTGTATCAACACCATTTAGAATTATATGTATATTCGCTTCAGAGTTAGTCTCTAAAATAATATTCCTCATTGACACAGACTGAACTATTACCGAATGATACTGCTTATTGACTCTTCTCACTTTCCATTTCTGGAATCTTTCAACAAAAGTATTGGCCGAATACTTCCGTGCAATTGTATGCGAGTAAACTAGCTTTATTCCTAACGCTCTCAACTTGCATAGCTTAGTTAGAACCCCATATGGCATGGGTGAAATGATATGTACTACATCAGGTTTAGTGTTTTGATTTTTACAGCATTCAATCGCTTTACTTAACAGTACACTTGTTCGCTTGTTCGCACCTTTGCCTGGTAATTTGTATTTAAGTATTTTCGCATTTGAAATCTCTACCTCAGAAACTAACTGCCCATCATTAGTATTTATCCAATCAGCCTTATGGTCTTCATGAGTAAATTTTTTTAATTTTGGTGTCCCGCAGATGACAGTTACGTCAATATTATTTTCGTATAGAAAAGGAAGATATCGATAAAAGCGCAATCCCGCCCCTCCATGGACAGGGTAGAAGCTAGGCGCTATCAAGAGTAATTTTATTTTTTCCAAGATTTAAGACAACTAGCAACAACAAATCTTTTTAATACGAGTGAATTCCGCATACACTAGAAATTGCTCATGCATTTCTAATGCTTTCACCATCCTTGACGGTCGTACAGGAATGACAAGTCATTTACCAGTTAACAGAAAAGCTTAAAACGGAATATCATCATCAAAATCATCCGCTGTGCTTGGCGCTGATTTTGCTGGCGCTGAACTTGAACTACCATATCCGTCACCTGCAGCAGGAGGGGCATCAAATCCACCACCACTCGCACCACCGCCACGGCCACCTAGCATTTGCATTTCATTAGCAATAATTTCTGTGGTGTATTTTTCAACACCACTTTGATCTTGCCATTTGCGAGTTTGCAGCCGACCTTCTATATAAACTTGTGAACCCTTTTTCAGATACTCACCAGCGATTTCAGCCAACCTTCTAAAGAACACAACACGATGCCATTCTGTTTTTTCTTGTTTTTCGCCAGACGCTTTATCGCTCCAGCTATCGGTGGTGGCAACACTGATGTTGCAGACCGCTTGCCCACTAGGCATATATTTCACTTCTGGATCTTGGCCTAAATTACCAACGATGATTACTTTATTCACACCTCGTGCCATGACTTATCCTCTTTTCTCAGTTTCTCGATTTAGTTTAATTGTGTGCAGTATTGTTTGACTTTATCTTCTTCAAAGGTATCTCTATTCACCCTTAGGTAAGCGATACCTTCCTCAGCGATGACTGTT
The DNA here is from genome assembly GCA_938074525.1 of uncultured Gammaproteobacteria bacterium. Lineage (GTDB taxonomy): Bacteria > Pseudomonadota > Gammaproteobacteria > UBA4575 > UBA4575 > UBA1858. Next base: position 12,173 of record CALJEX010000055.1, on the reverse strand, counting down.
GCTTCTGCTACGCCAGGCAATGCCTGTAATGCGTTAGCTACCTGTTCTCTTTGAGAAGGTTTCAGCTCTCCCAGATGAGCGGTATAACTCATAAAATCTTTTGGTGCCTGCATGGAGAATGCTACTAGAAACCAAATCAAAAACATAATAAATGCGAACAAAAATACTGCATTTTGATCGAAATTTTGTAACAAAAATCCCGCCGACACACCACCAGTAAATGCCCCCAAAAATTGGCTGCTGGAAAATACCCCCATCGACATACCTTTATTCAGAGGATTACTTAATTTAGAAACTAATGAGGGCATGCTCGCTTCTAAGAAGTTAAACCCCCAAAAAAACATCACCATTGAAACAAAGAAAACTTTGAAGCTTTGCGAGGACCAAGCCATTATCAATAAACCAATCGCACAGACAAATATCGCTAAGCTGAATACTAATTTTGTCTTCTTGAGTTTCTCAGAGACGATAATAGTAGGAACTAGCAACACTAGCGATGCCACCATGACGGTTAAATAAACTTTCCAATGTTGCGCGGGAAGAATTTGATACTGATCTCTTAATATCAAAGGCACCACGACAAAAATTGCTGTCAGCGCCATATGCAAAATGAATACTCCTGCATCTAAGCGCAGAAGTTGTGAATCGCTTAATACAGAACCTAATGTTTTTCGATTAACCACAGCTGCTTGTTGATTGGCCTGAACTGGTGTGGGAATCAACATGGATACAACAGCAATTCCGGCTAATGCAAGGATGGCTGTAATCCAAAATATCCCTGGCACACCTACCCATGATTGCAAAATCGGCCCCAGAACTAGCGCGACCATAAACGAGGCGCCAATACTGGCACCGATAATAGCCATCACCTTGGTGCGATGCTCTTCACGGGTCAAATCTGATGCCAGCGCCATAATGGCTGAAGCTATCGCCCCCATCCCCTGCAAGGCGCGTCCAACAATCACCCAGTAAATGGAATCAGCCATGGCAGCCACCACGCTTCCAAATACGAATATCAGCAAACCAATGATAATGACTGGCTTGCGCCCAATTCTATCCGACCACGCGCCAAACGGAATTTGGAACGCAGCTTGAGTTAATCCATAAATGCCTATCGCCAATCCCACTAGCAATGGCGTCACATGCACTAGCTGTTCTGCATATATCGCAAACACTGGCAAAATCATAAATAGACCCAGCATGCGTGTTGCGTAAATCAGCGCAAGCGATATTGCCGCTCGACGTTCGACCGAGTTCATTGTTTAACCTGTGTATTAATGGGACTACTCGTTTCTTTGCGTTGCATGGATGAAAGCACGTATATTAGCAAGTTTACCTTTACCGAGATACGCGCATGGCAGCGATTAAAATTCGCGGGGCTCGCACCCATAATTTAAAAAACATCGATCTAGATTTACCGCGCGACAAATTAATCGTCATTACCGGATTATCAGGCTCAGGCAAGTCTTCGTTAGCTTTTGACACCATCTTTGCGGAAGGTCAGCGCCGCTATGTTGAGTCATTATCTGCTTATGCACGCCAGTTTTTAGCTCGATTAGAAAAGCCTGATGTCGACACCATTGAAGGCCTATCTCCTGCCATTTCCATAGAGCAAAAATCGACCTCACACAACCCTCGTTCAACGGTAGGAACGATTACTGAGATATACGACTACTTACGCCTATTATATGCACGCGTTGGCACACCTAGGTGTCCAACACACGACAATGATCTGAATGCTCAAACAATCAGCCAAATGGTGGACAAAGTCATGGAGATGCCAGCTGATAGCCGCCTGATGCTATTAGCTCCTGTGGTGCAAAACCGCAAAGGTGAGCATCTGCAATTATTCCAACAATTACATTCTCAAGGATTTTTACGAGCACGTGTTGATGGAGAAGTCTACGAATTAGATGAACCTCCTAAACTGGACTTGCGCAAAAAACATACAATTGAGGTAGTGGTTGATCGCTTCAAAGTTAAGCCTGACATTGAGCAAAGGCTAGCAGAATCTTTTGAAACCGCACTCAAACTAGCTGACGATATTGCAAAAATTGCCTATATGGACGACCCTGAGGCCGAGTCGTTATTATTTTCTGCTCGCTTCGCCTGCCCAATATGTGGATATAGTGTCAGCGAATTAGAACCTCGCCTATTTTCTTTCAACAATCCCATTGGCGCTTGCTCAAGCTGTGATGGCCTAGGCGTTGAAGAATATTTTGACCCTGAGTTAATTGTTGGCTCGCCACAATTGAGTTGCGCAGGTGGTGCCGTGCGTGGCTGGGATCGACGAAACGCACATTACTTTCAAATGATCCAATCACTTGCTGCGCATTACGAGTTTGATGTTGAAGCACCATTCGAATCACTTGCCGAAGAGCTACAAGAAATTATTTTATATGGTAGCGGTGAAGAAATAATTGCATTTAAGTATGTGAATGAGAAAGGCCGCAGTGTTACCAAAAAACATGTATTCGAGGGAATCATTCCCAACATGGATCGTCGTTATAATCAGACCGATTCACATTTGGTTAGAGACGAGCTAAGCAAGTATTTATCTGAGCAACGTTGTGAATCTTGTCATGGAGACCGTTTAAATACGCAGGCTCGTCATGTCTTTGTCAACGATAGAAACTTACCCTCACTAACCTCTATTTCGATCAAGCAATCACTTGATTTTTTTGAAGACCTAGAACTTCAAGGGCATCGCGCGCAAGTCGGCGCTAAAGTGATTAATGAAATTAGAGATCGTTTATCTTTTCTGGTCAATGTTGGCTTAGATTACTTAAGTTTAGACCGAGGTGCTGACACATTATCAGGCGGCGAAGCACAACGTATTCGCTTGGCTTCACAAATTGGCTCAGGATTAGTTGGCGTCATGTATGTGTTAGATGAACCTTCAATTGGTTTACATCAAAGAGACAATAAACGTTTGCTAAACACATTAACTCGCTTACGCGATATCGGTAACACAGTCATCGTTGTTGAGCATGATGAAGAAGCGATTCGTGCGGCTGACTATGTGGTTGATATTGGTCCTGGTGCAGGTATACATGGAGGCGAAATTGTTGCCGAAGGAACACCACAACAAGTTTACGAAAATGAAAATTCTCTCACTGGCCAGTACTTATCGGGCAAGAAAAAAATAGAAATTCCCACAACACGAACACCAGTTGACCCAGAAAAATTACTCATTGTTCGTGGTGCAAGTGGTAATAACCTCAAGTCTGTTAATGCAGAGTTCCCAGTTGGATTATTCACTGCTGTTACCGGCGTGTCAGGATCTGGCAAATCAACGCTGATCAATAACACACTTTATGCCGCGGCCGCTAGGCATCTAAACAAATCTAGCATCAGTGTTTCTGAATACGACGAAATTGAAGGTCTGGAGCACTTTGATAAAGTCGTAGAAATTGATCAAAGCCCAATTGGTAGAACACCTCGCTCTAACCCCGCAACCTATACCGGCCTTTTCACACCGATACGCGAATTATTTTCTGGCACACCAGAAGCTCGTGCACGTGGCTACACGCCAGGACGATTTAGCTTCAACGTAAAAGGTGGTCGCTGCGAGGCATGTCAAGGTGATGGCGTTCTTCGCGTTGAGATGCATTTCTTGCCCGATGTTTATGTGCCATGCGACGTATGCAAAAGCAAACGCTACAATCGTGAAACCTTAGAGATTCAATACAAAGGTAAAAGCATCTATGACGTCTTACAAATGACGATTGAAGATTCATTAGAATTTTTCAATGCCGTGCCCGTCATTAAACGCAAATTGGAAACTCTTGTTTCGGTAGGATTGACTTATATAACGCTAGGACAGAGCGCTACCACTCTGTCTGGTGGAGAAGCGCAACGCGTCAAACTTTCACGCGAGCTATCTAAACGCGACACAGGAAAAACCCTTTATATTCTAGATGAACCAACGACCGGCTTACACTTCCATGATATTGAACAACTACTTGCCGTACTTCACAAACTAAGGGATCACGGGAATACACTAATCGTGATTGAACATAACTTAGATGTGATAAAAACAGCTGATTGGGTTATAGACCTTGGTCCTGAAGGAGGATCTGGTGGTGGAGAAATCATTGCCACAGGCACACCCGATGGAATCACCAAATGCAAACTCTCCTATACTGGGAAATACTTGGAAAAATGCTTACAATAAAGCGAAAATATTAATAATCTAAGAATACTATTAACACATGCCCAATAGTGCTAACTACTATCCAATCAATATCGCTGTAGTGATCCCATGCTATAAGGTTCGACAGCATATCTTAAGCGTCTTAGATAAAGTTCCAGAGTATATATCTAAAATTTATTGTATAGATGATGGATGCCCGGAAAACTCAGGCAAATATATTAGCGATAATAATAACGATGACCGCGTTAATATTATTTATCACAGAAGAAATAAGGGTGTTGGAGCAGCAATGGTTAGCGGATATTTACAAGCTTTATCTGACAACGCAGAAATCATAGTTAAAATTGATGGCGACGGCCAGATGAATCCCTCACTAATTTCGAAATTCATCAAGCCCATTATTAACAATACGGCTGATTACACAAAAGGCAACCGATTCTTCCAACTACACAATTTAGATGCAATGCCAGTTAATAGGATTTTTGGTAATGCAGCATTAACATTTTTGAATAAATTATCAACTGGGTATTGGCGCATCAATCGTACGCATTCTATTTTCTGGAATTCTTCTTAATTTTGATTCCCATACAAAAACCGCTCCCAACTCTTCTGTTGGAGTATTAAAAACTGCCATATACTTATCACGATGCATATGTGTTTCAAATTTTTTATTTATTCCTAGTGTGTTCGAAAGCTTGTATGCAGCACAGCACAAATCCAAATAATGCATCTTTACCATATCAGTAGGAAATGCAAGTTTTCTAACATTCGAATGTAGCCCATCAGCCCCTACTACCAAATCATATTCCTCTTGCATCCCATCAGAAAACTCCACTTCACATATTTTATCTTTTTGATTTAATTTAGTGATTGTATGTTCAAATTTTATTTCAATATCATCTTTTATATGATCGTATAATACTTGTGAGAATCCATCTCTCATTGGTTGAATAACATCGACTTTAGAAAACAGTTTTTTATAATCTAACGCTAGCAGACTTCTACCTGAAGCATCATGATAACTTGAGTGACTGATCCCAGTGTTCACTTCCTGCAAAGCTGGCAGTAACCCTAATTCCTTAATAAAGTGATATGCATGGTGTGATACCGAAACCAAATAACCACCCGCACGAACTGAATTTGCTTTTTCAATGATCGTTGGTGTATATCCTTTTTTACGCAACCAGGCTGCACAACCCAATCCGGCAATACCAGCACCTGAAATCAATATTTTACATTTTGAATCCATTAACTTTCACCTACAAACGATAATCATATAATTATTCCACTGATTTCTAAACGCAAAAAAAAAGCCAGGCATTTACCCTGGCTTTTTTTATTACTCTCTTTGTGTTTTTTACTCCGGTCTATCAACTAACTCAACCAAAGCCATCGGTGCATTATCTCCGCTACGGAAACCGCACTTAAGAATACGCAGGTAACCACCTGGGCGTTCTTTGTATCGCGGGCCAAGTTCTGTGAATAATTTACCAACTGCTGCTTTATCACGTAAACGAGCAAATACAACTCGACGCTGTGAAACGGTATCGTCTTTTGCTCGAGTAATTAATGGCTCAATTACTTTTCGCAATTCTTTTGCTTTTGGCAAGGTTGTTTTAATTACTTCGTGCTCAACTAACGACACAGCCATGTTTTGAAACATAGCATTGCGGTGCGCGTCTGTACGATTTAATTTTCTACCTGAATGTCTGTGTCGCATATCTTTATTCCTGCAAACTTATAGCATTGGTTTGCGTTCGTCTTTCATGTGAGCTGGCGGCCAATTTTCTAATCGCATTCCTAACGATAAGCCATGTGAACCCAGCACGTCTTTGATTTCAGTCAGTGACTTCTTACCTAAGTTAGGCGTTTTCAACAACTCAACTTCTGTACGTTGAATTAAGTCACCGATGTAATAAATGTTTTCTGCTTTCAAGCAGTTTGCTGATCTTACCGTTAACTCTAAATCATCAACTGGACGCATTAGAATCGGATCAATCTCAGCTTCACTAGGTGCCTGCTCTTCTTGTTCGTCACCTTGAAGGTCAACAAATACAGTTAATTGCTGCTGAAGAATACCCGCTGCTTTGCGCACTGTTTCTTCTGGGTCAACTGTGCCATCTGTTTGCAAGTCGATAATCAACTTATCTAGGTTTGTACGTTGTTCTACACGTGCGCTTTCTACTGAATAAGACACACGACGCACTGGGCTAAAGCTTGCGTCTAACATCAATGAACCGATGGGACGATCTTCATCTGACGCTCTTTGTGTTGCCGGAACGTAACCGCGACCCTTAGCAACTTTCAGCGTCATATTAAGCGAGCTACCAGTGGTTAAATGTGCAATCACATGATCTGGGTTAACGATCTCTATATCATGATCGCCTTGAATATCTGCTGCAGTTAATACACCAGGACCACTCTTATTAACGGTGAGCATTGCTTCGTTCTTGTTGTGCATTCTAATTGCTACACCTTTTAGATTTAGCAAAATATCAACAACGTCTTCTTGAACGCCTTCAATAGCAGTGTACTCATGCAACACACCTTCAATTTGCGCTTCTACAATTGCACAACCTTGAATAGAAGAAAGCAGAATGCGACGTAATGCATTCCCAAGCGTATGACCAAAACCTCTTTCTAACGGCTCTAAGACAATTTTTGCGCTCTGAGGATTGATGACATTAACGTCAACTAACCTAGGCTTGAGTAACTCATTTGAACTTGCCATATATAACCTCTTCCGCTCTGTTTACTTAAATTAAATAATTACTTACTTAGAGTAAAGCTCGACTACGAGCGATTCATTGATATCTGAAGACAGATCAGTTCTTTCTGGTGGCGCCCTGAAAGTTCCAGTCATTTTCTTAGTATCAACAACGACCCAATCTGGAAACCCAAATTGCTCAGCTGTGTTTAACGAGTCTTGAATACGTAATTGCTTACGCGCTTTTTCCCGCACTGTAATCACATCTTCAGCTTTGACTTGGTATGAAGGAATATTCACTACCGTACCATTCACTTCAATAGACTTATGACTGACAAGTTGTCTGCACTCGGCACGCGTAACACCAAAACCCATACGATATACAACATTATCCAGGCGACACTCTAGAAACTCTAATAAGTTTTCCCCGGTAGAGCCTTTCTTTAAATTCGCTTTTTTATAATAGTTACTAAATTGTTTTTCTAATACTCCATACATACGACGGAGCTTTTGCTTTTCACGTAACTGTAAACCATAGTCAGAGGTTCTTCCTCGCTTATCGCCGTGCTGACCAGGAACTTTATCTGCTTTACACTTTGAGTCTAATGGGCGTACACGACTCTTAAGGAATAAATCAGTTCCTTCTCGACGAGCTAACTTACACTTTGGTCCTAAATATCTAGCCATAACTTCTTACACTCTTCGCTTTTTAGGCGGTCTACACCCATTATGTGGAATTGGGGTTATATCTGAAATATTAGTGATTTTGAATCCCAATGCATTCAATGAACGTACTGCTGATTCTCTACCTGGTCCTGGGCCCTTCACCAACACATCTAAATTTTTCATACCGTATTCTAGCGCCACGTTGCCACATCTTTCTGCTGCTACTTGAGCTGCAAATGGTGTACTTTTTCGTGAACCTCTAAAACCTGATCCGCCTGATGTTGCCCATGCTAATGCATTGCCTTGGCGGTCAGTGATAGTGATAATCGTATTATTGAATGACGCATTAATATGAGCGATACCGTCGGTAACAACTCTTTTTACCTTCTTCTTAGTGCGACTTGTGCTTGATGATGCCATAAATAGTAACCTTGCTTATTGCTTATCTCTTAATAGGACGACGAGGACCTTTGCGTGAACGCGCATTGGTTTTTGTTCGTTGACCTCGGAGTGGTAAACCACGGCGATGACGAATACCACGATAAGTTCCTAAATCCATCAAACGTTTGATGTTCATAGAAATCTCACGGCGCAGATCACCTTCAACTTGAAACTTAGCGACTTCGCTACGAAGCTTCTCGACTTCTTCTTCAGTTAAATCTTTAATTTTAGCTGCAGGACTTACGCCTGAAGCCACACAAATGTCTCGAGAACGAGTACGCCCTATGCCGAAAATTGCTGTTAAGGCAATTTCAGTGTGCTTATGCACTGGGATATTTATTCCGGCAATACGTGCCACATTACACTCCTAACAAAGTTTTCAATTACGCTCGTCGAGCGCAAGGAAGCCGCGAATTTTACCTATAAAATCACGGGTTTCAATCATAATCTCGTATACCAACTAGCCTTGTCTCTGCTTATGTCTTGGATCCGTACAAATCACTCGAACCACACGATTTCTTCGAATCACCTTGCAATTACGACATAGTTTTTTTACTGAGGCCCTAACTTTCATTTCTATTTCCTATCTATTGACCGAGCGCAGCAATTAACGCAATTGGCCTGCGCGGCCACCTTTTAAATTAGCTTTCTTCATTAATCCCTCATACTGGTGAGACATTAAATGAGACTGAACTTGTGCAATAAAGTCCATCACCACAACAACGATGATTAATAATGATGTACCACCAAAGTAGAACGGTACATTCCATTTAAGTATTAAAAACTCTGGCATCAAACATACTAATGTTATGTAAACGGCGCCTACTGCTGTCAAGCGAGTCAGTACTGAATCTATATAACGAGCACTTTGCTCACCAGGTCTAATCCCAGGGATAAATGCACCTGATCGTTTTAAATTATCTGCAGTTTCACGCGAATCAAACACAATCGCTGTATAGAAAAAGCAGAAGAATATAATGGCCAACGCATAAAAAGTGACATACAGAGGTTGCCCTGGTGCTAACGTTGCCGAAATATCTTGTAACCAGCCTAGTCCTTCTACATTACCCGCCCACTGTCCTAATGTAGCAGGGAATAAAATGATACTTGATGCAAAAATAGGAGGTATTACACCCGCCATATTAAGCTTCAGTGGCAAATGGCTAGACTGTGCAGCATACATCTTACGACCCTGCTGACGCTTAGCGTAATTAACCGTTATTCGACGCTGGCCTCTTTCGATGAACACAACGATGGCAGTGACAACGATTGCCATGACGAATAAAAGTAGTACTAAGCCACTAGATAATTCACCAGTACTTGCTAATTCTATCGTTCCTGCGACGGCTGCCGGTAAACCTGCAACAATTCCTGCGAAAATGATAATAGATATTCCATTACCCACTCCGCGCTCTGTAATTTGTTCGCCTAACCACATGAGGAACATAGTTCCCGTGACTAAACTTATGGCGGCAGTAAATACAAAACTTGGGCCAGGGTGTAACGCAACGCCCTGATTTTGTAATGCAATAGCAACACCGATTGCTTGGAAGGTAGCTAGTACAACTGTTCCATACCGAGTGTATTGAGTAATCTTACGACGACCCGCTTCACCTTCTTTCTTCAACTCTTTTAGTGACGGTATAACTGCACTCATTAACTGCATGATAATAGACGCAGAAATGTAAGGCATAATGCCTAGTGCAAAAATACTTAGTCTTTCTAAAGCACCACCAGAAAACATATTAAACATGTTTAAAATGGTACCGCTTTGTTCTTCAAAGAATCTTGCCATGGCCTCAGGATTAATTCCCGGGGTTGGTATAAAAGTTCCGATTCGATAAACAATCAACGCCATTAATACAAACAATAGGCGTTGTTTCAATTCTGTTAATTGCCCTCTCCCACCAAGTTGGGCTGCCATATTTTCGCGGGATGCAGACATATCTTTTCTACTAGTCTTCTATCTTTCCGCCCGCGGCTTCAACTGCAGCACGCGCGCCTTTCGTAAAGACCAAACCACGTGTATTCACGGGCTCACTAATTTCACCAGATAAAATCACCTTAACTCGCTTAGCGAACTCAGGAACAACATTAGCTTCTTGCAATGCTTTAATATCAACGACTGCAGCATCTGTTAACAACAATTCATGCAATCTTACTTCTGCTGTCAATTTTGCTTTTGCTGAACGGAAACCAAATTTTGGCAATCTACGTTGCAAAGGCATTTGACCACCTTCAAATCCAACCTTGTGAAAACCACCTGAACGTGATTTCTGGCCTTTATGACCACGCCCACAGGTTTTACCAGAGCCACATCCAATACCACGTCCTACACGTTTAGCATTAGAACGACTTCCCGCTCCTGGTTTAATTGTATTTAGGCGCATTCTAAATTTCCTCTACTTTCAGCATGTACTGAATCTTATTAATCATGCCGCGATTTTCAGGCGTATCAATCACTGTCACAGGATTATGGATTCGACGAATACCTAGTCCACGTGCACACGCTTGATGTGACTTAAGGCGCCCATGAATACTCTTAATCATTGTTACTTGTAGCTGTTTACTCATTTGATTAACCCAGAATGTCTTCGACTGATTTACCACGCTTAGACGCAATAGACTCAGGTGATTGCATGCTTGTTAAGCCTTGCATTGTTGCCCTAACAACATTGATAGGATTTCTCGAACCAATGCATTTTGCTAATACGTTACGTACACCTAATACTTCAAATACTGCACGCATTGCACCACCAGCAATTATACCAGTACCTTCTGATGCAGGCTGCATGTGCACTTTTGCTGCACCATGTATACCGACTTTTGGATAAAATAATGTGCCATCTTTCAATGGAACTGTTTGCATGCTTCTACGTGCTTTCTCCATCGCTTTTTGTATTGCAATAGGTACTTCTTTAGCTTTTCCGTAGCCGAATCCAATCTTACCTTCACCGTCACCAACAACAGTAAGTGCTGTGAAACCAAATTGACGACCACCTTTCACTACTTTAGCAACACGGTTAACCGCGACTAACTTTTCTTGTAGCCCATCAGCAGATTGTTTTGTTGTTTCTTGTCCGGCCATTATTTACCCTTTAAATTCTCTATAATCTAGCTTCTATTTAAAACTCAAGCCCAGCTTCTCTTGCTGCGTCTGCTAGAGCTTGTACTCGACCATGGTATCTGAAGCCAGATCGATCAAATGCAACTTTAGTAATGCCTTTATCTTTTGCTCGCTCGGCAACTAATTTACCGACTGCTTTGGCAGCTTCAACATTGCCTGTGTATTTCACACTTCCGCGCACACCTGAATCTAATGATGATCCACTGGCTAACACACTGGCTGTCGCATCATCAATTACTTGTGCATAGATATGCTTTGATGTTCTAAAAACACAAAGGCGTGTTGCTCCCTGCGCACGTATATTGCAACGTGTTTTTTTACTGCGACGAATTCTTGATGCTTTCTTATCCATAATCTCAGATCACTTAATTTTTCTTATTTACTTTTTCTTGGCTTCTTTACGAATAACTCGCTCATCCGAATACTTAACACCCTTGCCTTTATATGGCTCTGGTGGTCTGTAAGCTCTAATCTCAGCAGCAACTTGACCAACTTTTTGCTTGTCGTAGCCTTTGATGATTACTTCTGTTTGACTAGGTGTTTCTATAGTGATGCCTTCGGGCACACTATATTCAACTGGATGTGAAAAGCCTAAAGCCAGGTTTAACGTTTTGCCTTTCGCTTGTGCGCGATAACCAACGCCAACTAACTCAAGTTTACGTTCAAAACCCTGTGATACACCGACTACCAAGTTGTTTAGCAATGAACGCATAGTGCCAGCCATCGCGACTGCACTTTTGTTATCAGCTTTCACTGATAATGTTGCATCCTCTTGAACCAATTTAACTGTTGGATGTAATGCCAATACCATTTCACCCTTCGCGCCTTTAGCACGAATGTTTTGACCGTCAACTTTAATTTCTACACCTGATGGGACTTCTACAGGTTGATTTGCGATTCTAGACATAGCTAATTCTATTTGTACTTAAATATGTTTACTCAACCGTACAAATAACTTCGCCACCTTGCCCATTTTCACGTGCAGTGCGGTCTGTCATCATACCTTTTGATGTTGAAATTATCGCGATTCCCATACCACCAATTACACGTGGAAGTTCTTCAGCGCTCTTGTAAAT
>CALJEX010000054.1 GCA_938074525.1 uncultured Gammaproteobacteria bacterium | reverse complement strand
AGAGAATCTAAACCCGCTCGCACGTGTACGTGGCAGGTTGTGCATGCACATGACTTTTCACACGCATGTTCTATCTCAATACCATGTTTAAGTGCTGCATCACACACACTTAAACCTGGTTCAACGTCAATGGTTTTGCCTCCAGGGCAAATTTGTTCGTGGGGTAAAAAAGTTAATTTAGGCATAGTCGTTTCTTCACTTTTCGAATTCTTCTAGTTTGTGACCTTTCATCATTGAACGCACACTGTTATTCATGCGTCGTGCCACATACTCTTCACTGGCAGCTTCTACATTCTTTATCGCTTGTTTGATTAGTTCCGCATTATCAGCATTGTGTCTTGCTGCAATTAACGCATCGCGCTGATTAATAATTTTCTCTAACTCTTGTTCTTCAAGTAACTGTTTACCATCTTTGGCTAAAGCGGAGTTAAGCGCTTCTACTACACGGTCTGCTTCTACTTGTTCTTCACGCAAACTACGCGCAATCATATCTTGTTGCGCATTATCCATGGATGCTTTCAACATCCCTTCAATTTCAGAATCTGTCAACCCATAAGAAGGTTTCACTTCTATACTAGCCGATACGCCGGTATTCACCTCTTGTGCGCTGACGCTTAACAAGCCATCCGCATCCACTTGAAAGGTGACTTTAATTTTTGCTGCACCTGCAACCAGCGGTGGCAAACCAGTTAAATCAAATGTGGCTAACGATCGGCAATCAGACACCAGTTCTCGCTCACCTTGCAATACATGCACACGCATTGCCGTTTGCCCGTCTTTGTAGGTAGTGAACTCCTGTGCACGTGCAACAGGAATTGTTGTATTCCTGTTAACGATCTTTTCAACTAGACCACCCATTGTTTCTATCCCTAAAGACAGCGGAATGACATCTAGTAACAACATTTCATCACCCGGTTTATTACCGGCCAATATATCTGCTTGTATAGCTGCACCGATAGCAACAACCCGATCAGGATCAATATTAGTATGTGGTGCTTTAGCAAAAAACTTTTCCACCTGTGTTCTCACTAATGGAACACGCGTTGAACCACCTACCATCACTACTTCGGACACATCTTCTTTCTCTATACCAGCATCACGTAGCGCTCGTCGACATGACATGACTGTTTTCTTCACATAAGAATTTATTAGCAGATCAAACTGCTCACGTGTCAATTCAAGATCTGGATGATTAGCTACTTTAATAACTGTCGAAACTTCGCTTGTTAGCTGTTCTTTTGCTTGTCGTGCTGAAGATAATACTCTTCTCATGGCAATATCGTCATCGCGTATTGAAGAATCTAATTTTTCAATCACCCAATTTGCAATAGCATGATCAAAATCATCGCCTCCTAAGGCAGAATCTCCACCTGTTGCCATCACTTCAAATACACCTTTGCGTAAACGTAATATCGATACATCAAACGTGCCGCCGCCAAGATCATAGACGGCAATAACACCTTCAGCAGATTGATCTAAGCCATAGGCTATCGCCGCCGCAGTCGGCTCATTTAACAGACGATATACATTAAGACCAGCTAAAGTCGCCGCGTCTTTAGTCGCTTGTCGTTGCGAATCATCAAAATATGCGGGCACGGTGATAACGGCACCCACTAACTCACCACCCAAGGTTTTTTCTGCGCGCTGTTTAAGCGCTAACAAAATATCGGCAGAAATTTCTACGGCAGTGCGCGGCCCTAATGCTGTTTTTACTCGCGGTACACTATCGCTATTATTCTCAAATTGAAACGGAATATAATCATTCGCTGATTGAATATCTTTAGCAGAGCGTCCAAGCACACGTTTTATTGATGCAATCGTATTTAATGGATCTTTTGAAAAATTTTCTAGTGCGCTTGCGCCCACTTCGGGAGTCTTTCCTTCCCCATAGTAAACAACCGATGGCAGTAACGCCGTACCATCATCGTCTACAAGCGCCTCTGCAATACCGCTACGTACTGATGCTACCAATGAATTGGTTGTTCCCAAGTCGATACCCACAGCCAAACGATGCTCATGCGGCGCGGTAGACATTCCTGGTTCTGAAATTTGTAATAAAGCCATACGTTTTAAAGTAACTGATCCTCTAGGGCTTCTTGCTTTTGATTTATTTGCTGCTGCAATCTTGTAAAAAACTGTAGCTTCAATACGATTTCTTTAGCCTCATCCCACTGCTGAGCATTGAAATATGTTTGATAATTTTCAATCAGCTGAGATTTTTCTTGTTTTGATTGACGTGCCAGCTCCTCTAGAGACTCAAGCGGATCTTGTTGTCCATCAACCTCATCTATTTGTTCTCGTAAACTCATTTGAGCCATTAAGAACTCCATATCTTTAGTCGTATCTTTTTCTGAATTAAAATGCACGTCCTCCAATTCCAACAAGTACCGTGCTCTCGACGACTCATCCTGCAAAGTTTTATGCGCTTCGTTAATAAACGTGGTTGCCTGCATTGCTACACGCTTATCTTGGTCATTACCTTCTATAAATCGATCCGGGTGAAATTGGGACTGCAACGCCTGATACTGATCAGCTAACGTAACTAGATCAATATGGAATTGCGTCTCAAGCTCAAACAGCTCGAAATAATTTCGAGAGAAATTAAATTCCATAAATAATTAGATGCGTAAAAACTAGATAAAGAATATTAAGACAGATCTAAACAGTGAAGCTCTCACCGCAACCACAGCGATCTTTCTCATTAGGGTTATTAAATTTAAACCCTTCATTGAGGCCTTCTTTTGAAAAATCGAGTTCTGTTCCATCCAAGTAGACTAAACTTTTAGGATTGATCAATATTTTCACGCCGTTTTCTTCAAACACTGTATCTGCGTCTTCAATCTCATCGGCAAATTCTATGGTGTAAGCCATACCTGAACAGCCAGTAGTTTTGACGCCAAGACGTACGCCAACACCCTTCCCGCGTTTCTCCAGGAAGGTTTTGACTCGATTTGCTGCGCTTTCAGTTAACGAAATAGACATGAGCTTGAATTACGCGCTCTTCTTTTCTTTAACTGTTTCTTGCTTACCTTGATAATCAGTAATCGCAGCACGAATAGCATCTTCTGCTAATACTGAGCAGTGGATTTTCACTGGTGGCAAGGCAAGTTCTTCAGCTATATCCGAGTTTTTAATCTGACTAGCTTCATCTAAGGTTTTTCCTTTAACCCATTCAGTCAGCAAGCTAGAAGAAGCAATTGCTGACCCGCAGCCGTAAGTTTTGAACTTAGCATCTTCAATGACACCGTTCTCACCGACTTGAATTTGTAGTTTCATTACGTCACCACATGCAGGTGCACCGACCATGCCAGTACCTACACTTGTATCTTCTTTATCTAGCGCACCTACGTTACGAGGATTCTCGTAGTGGTCTAGTACTTTTTCGCCATATGCCATTGTTTGACTCCTTAATTTAATATACTTAGTTGTTAATGTGCGGCCCATTCGATGGACTTCAAGTCCACACCGTCTTTATACATATCCCATAACGGTGAAAGATCGCGCAATTTACTGACTGCTTGTCGAATCACCTTAATTGCATGATCGACATCTTCCTCCGTGGTGAAACGTCCAATACTGAAGCGCAGTGAACTGTGTGCTAACTCATCATCGCGTCCTAGCGCTCTTAGTACATAACTAGGCTCTAATGACGCACTAGTGCATGCTGAACCAGAAGATATGGCAATATCTTTAAGTGCCATAATTAAGCTTTCACCTTCAACAAAGTTAAAGCTCATGTTCAAGTTATGCGGCACACGATGATCCAAGTCACCATTAATATAGACTTCTTCCATATCATTTAAACCGTTTAGCAAACGATCTCTTAGTGCACGGATACGTTCATTCTCACTAGCCATTTCTTCTTTAGCAATTCTAAATGCTTCACCCATACCAACAATTTGATGAGTCGGCAAAGTACCAGAGCGCATACCTCGCTCATGACCACCGCCATGCATTTGCGCTTCAATGCGCACACGTGGTTTGCGACACACATAAAGAGCGCCAATACCTTTAGGGCCATAAGTTTTATGTGCAGAAAAACTCATTAAGTCGACGTTCATATCCTTAACATCGATTTCTACTTTACCCGGGCTTTGTGCGGCATCCACATGAAAAATAATTTTCTTCTCACGTGCTAATGCACCAATTGTTTTAATGTCTTGTACTACGCCAATTTCATTATTCACATGCATAATAGAAATTAGTACTGTGTCATCTCGAATAGCTGCTTTGAGCTTATCTATATCCACTAGACCATCTGTTTCAGGCTCTAAATATGTCACCTCAAACCCTTCTCGCTCTAATTGCCTACATGCATCTAACACGGCCTTATGTTCAGTCTTTAGAGTAATAATGTGTTTACCATTTTTACTATAAAAATGTGCGGCACCCTTAATGGCTAAATTGTTAGATTCCGTAGCACCACTAGTCCAAACAATTTCTTTGGGGTCGGCATTGACTAATGCAGCCACATTTTTGCGTGCCTCATCTACCGCTTCTTCCGCCTTCCAACCAAACGCATGACTTCTTGATGCGGGATTACCAAAATTACCTTCTGGGGTTAAGCATTCCATCATTGCTTTTGCTACGCGTGGATCAACTGGCGTGGTAGCACTATAGTCAAGGTAGATGGGTAGTTTTAACTCGCTCACTGATAATATCCTTTATTAAATTCTTTTATGTTTTTTAAGCTCACTGAAAATCAACTCGTTGCTCACTGCCGAGCATACGATCTTGTCGTTCTGCAACTTCAACCACGCG
>CALJEX010000053.1 GCA_938074525.1 uncultured Gammaproteobacteria bacterium | reverse complement strand
AATTTACTACTAGTGAAATTAAAGCAAAAATCAAATAACGGCATCTTGTGAAACGTGGTTGCTTAAGCAGGATTTACAAAATTCGACTTCATCGTCTTTAAGGATGAGTTGACAATCAGTACATAGATTAAAATGTTGAGGAGCTAGTTTGCTATTGATGGATACGCGGTCATCAAATACAAAACAATTGCCGTGCCAATGCGCGCCTTTAGTTTGGCGTAGGTATTCGATGATACCACCTTCAAGTTGAAATACTTGGTCGAAGCCAAATTTTTCCAGATATGGTGCTGCTTTTTCACAACGAATTCCACCTGTGCAGAAAGTAACAATTGGTTTATCTTTTGGCAGCTTACTTAATTCATCTGCCTTTGTTTGTAATTTTCTAAAGCGTCTTAAATTTAATTGCTGGGCTTTGTCAAAAGTGCCTAGTTCAAATTCAAACTCGTTGCGCATATCGAGCAAAATGAAATCTTTGCCGTTATCTAACCATTGTTTAAGTTCTTGTGGCGGTAGATACTGGTGATCAAAGTCTCCTACCTTGAGAGAGTTGTCTTCTATGGGGACTAATTCAGTTTTGGTTTTGACCGTCATTTTGCTGTAAGGCCGTTCCAAGCTGTACAACTCATGAAAGCGCATATTAGAAAAGCGCGCGTCTTGATTGAGTTTAGAACGAAATGTTTGAATCTCTAATATATTCCCAGACAGTCCAATATTGACACCTTCGGTTGCCAGGTAGATGGAACCTTTGAGGTCTAAATTAGCGCATATGCTTTTAAGCTGGTTTAATGTGTCGTCAATATCATCTATTGGCGTGAAGCGATAACCAGCGATATTTATATATATTGGTTTTAAATTTATCATTACACTATGGGATAGATATTTTCTGTGCGGATATTAACTCAAACCCTCAACGATCAAAATAGTTATTAATATGAAAGACGGCAACCCAAAAGCAATATACCTAAAAGATTATCAACAACCCGATTACTTGATCGATGAAGTTTCTTTACGTTTTGAGCTATTCGAGGGAAAAACATTGGTACATGCTACGTTGCGCATGAAAGCCAATGAAAATGCGTCACCCACTGGGAATTTAGAATTGCATGGTGAGCTACTCAAGTTGATCGATGTAAACATGGACGGTAAGCAACTGTCGGAGCAAGACTATTTGCTTAGCTCAGAATCATTAACCATAAAAAATGTCCCTAGCCAATTTGTATTAACAACATTAGTAGAGATAGATCCAGCTCAGAATACCGCTTTAGAAGGTCTTTACCTTTCTTCTGGAAACTACTGCACCCAGTGTGAGGCAGAAGGGTTTCGCAAAATCACCTATTATTTGGATCGGCCTGATGTCATGGCAATATTTTCGGTACGTATTGAGGCTAGCCAGAAAGATATTCCGGTCTTGTTGTCAAACGGTAATCGTATATCCGAAGGCAAGCTGGATGATGGTCGTCATTTTGCTGAGTGGCATGACCCCTATCCAAAACCATCCTATTTATTTGCACTAGTCGCGGGGGACCTATCATGCTGCCGTGATAAATATACCACTACAAGTGGGCGTGAAGTGAGCTTGGAAATCTACACTGAAGCTCATAACGCGGATAAATGTGATCATGCCATTGCCTCATTGAAAAAAGCCATGCAGTGGGATGAAGATACATTCAATCTTGAATACGACCTTGATACGTACATGATTGTTGCCGTGGATGACTTCAATATGGGGGCAATGGAAAACAAAGGTCTGAATGTATTTAATTCTAAGTGTGTGTTGGCTAGCTCTGAAACATCAACCGATGCGGACTACATGAATATTGAAGCTGTGATTGCGCATGAATATTTTCACAACTGGACAGGTAATCGTGTCACCTGCCGTGATTGGTTTCAGTTAAGTCTAAAGGAAGGCTTAACTGTTTTTCGCGATCAAGAATTCACTTCAGATGTGACTTCAAGAGCCGTTAAGAGAATTCAAGACGTGCGTTATCTTCGTACCTATCAATTTGCGGAGGACGGAAGTCCGATGGCACATCCGATTCGCCCATCTTCTTATGTAGAGATAAACAATTTTTACACGCTTACTGTTTATGAGAAAGGCTCTGAAGTAGTGCGTATGTATCAAACTTTATTAGGCAGAGATGGCTTTAAAAAAGGTATGCAGCGATATTTCGAAAAACATGATGGGCAAGCAGTGACAACCGATGACTTCGCAGCAGCTATGTCTGAAGCTAATAATTTTGAGCTGGGTAATTTTTTAAATTGGTATTCGCAAAGTGGTACACCAACGCTGAATGTTTCCAGTGTGTGGGACCAAGATAAGCAACAATACATTGTAACTTTTGAGCAGGAGCTACCAATAAATAAAATGCAGCCAGAGCCGCAACCTTATTTGATTCCTGTAAAGACTGCTTTGTTTGATTCTAATGGTAAGCCTATCACTTTAAATTTAACTAATGATAATTGTCAGTCTGCTGAAGAATTAACATTACATGTTACACAGGCGCGTCAGAAATTCGTGTTTAACCAAGTTAAAGAAGAGCCAACGCCTTCATTCTTACAGAATTTTTCTGCGCCGGTGAAATTAAATTATCAATACAACGCCGATGATTTCGTATTTTTAATGGCGAATGATACGGATACATTTAATCGCTGGGATGCGGGTCAACGTTTTGCCACTGAATGGTTATTGGATGCAATGATTGCGCTCAAGACTGATACAAAGCTGCCCGATGCATCTCAATATATAAACGCACTGAAAGTAGTACTTAGCGATAAAAATATTGATTCTGCATTTAAAGCCGAGATGATGGTGTTACCACAAGAGTCCTATCTAGCAGACTTTATGCAACCCATTGATGTAGATGCTATATACCAAGCACGTAAATTACTACAAGTGAATATTGCGCAAACATTAGAATCATTATTGCTGGAAACCTATCAACAAAATAAAGTTGCTGGTGATTATCAATATAACGCGAGCGATATGGGTAAGCGTCGCTTAGCTTCTATCTGTCTGTTGTATTTAAATTTGTTAGATAAGGATCAGTATGTAGCATTCGCTAAAGCACAATTCGACACTACAACTAACATGACGGATTCCATGGCGGCGTTAGAAGCGGTGAATGATTTGGAGATAGCGTTTAGAAGCGAAGCATTAGCGGCATTTGGTGATCGTTGGAAACACGATGCATTAGTCATGGATAAATGGTTTTCTTTGCAAGCACGTTCACGCAAGCCAGGAGTGCTGGAAACCATAAAAGAGTTACTTGATCATCCATGTTTTTCCATTAAGAATCCTAACAAAGTGCGTGCACTAATTAGCGTATTTGCCATGGCCAACCCCACCGCATTCCATGCTAAAGATGGCTCAGGTTACACATTCTTAGCGGACAAAATCATTCAACTAAATGCGATTAATCCTCAAGTGGCATCACGTTTAGTCAAGCCATTAATTGATTGGAAGAAGTATGATGTCGGCCGACAAAAATTAATGAAGCAATCATTGCAACGAATTAAAGCCGTGCCCGATTTATCAAGAGATGTATTTGAAATTGTTGATCGAGGTCTAGATGAATGATGCGGTCGTTAAATAATTAAGAGCATAAAAAAAGCCGCTAAATTAGCGGCCTTTTTAGTTTGAAACTTTAAGTTTATTTAAGCAGTGTTTCTTCTGCGCATGCCAAATAAGCCTAGCAATCCTGCCATAAATAATGGTAACGCGGCGGGCAATGGCACAGGTGTAAAATCGACACTGACTAATCCGCCGCTGCCCGCTAAATTTAGTCGAAATGCATCAAATAAACCTGTGAAACTGGCAGTTTGCACATTGTTGTCTCCTTGCATTTGTTGAAGTATAAATGTATCCACAACATTATCGTCAAGTAATACTTGGATGGTATTAGGTCCATTATCAGAATCGCCAACGTCAACTGTGATCCCTGTAATTTCGGTTACATCAGTTGCAAAACTAACGTTGATAGAACCACCGAAACCGGAGTCATCGGGGTCATTTGCATCATTATCTTCGCTGATTATCAAGATGTTGCCTGCACCAGGAAGTTCTAAATCTGGATCTCCACCTGAACATCCACCAACACAGTCGGCATCAAAAAGCATTAACTCGCGTGGGACTCCGCCAGTCATGCCTTGACCCTCTACGCTAAACGTTGCGCCAAATAAATTTAGGCCGGTAATGATACAGGTGCAAAGTTAACGCTGACTAATCCTCCGCTACCCTCTAAATGAAGCACGACACTGTCAAATAGGCCAGACAAAAAAGCAGTTTGTACGTTGTTGTCACCTTGGCCGCCCAAAATATCAAAACGGGCAACTTCACTGCCTTGAAAAAATGCGGCGAGGAAATTATCTCCATCATTCAGTCCTCTGCTATCTCCGACATCAACTGTCACAACACTAACTTGTGTAATGTTCACACCGAAATCAACAGCAATATCGCCACCAGCAAAGGAGTCATTGGGGTTATTGAAATTATTATCTTGGCTGATAATCAGGATATTTCCAGCACCAATAAGTGCTAAATCGTTATCTCCGCCTGTACAGTCGACGTTTTGAGTGCAATCAGAATTAAATAGAATTAATTCTCTGGCATCGCCTCCAGTATTTCCTTGGTTGGTGACACTAAATGTCGCGCCATCTATCGTAGTATTGGTGATAATGTCCCCAGGCATGCCTCCTTCAAAGTCAATTAGGGCAGCATGGGTTGACACGCTAGCAAAGAGAGCGGATATGGAAATTAACTGGGTGATGGCTTTATTCATTAGTTGAACCTTAAGTTCTATGTGTAATTTGTTAATATTTTGTCATTATGTGATCTAGTTCTAATCTTCTGAGTCGACCAAGTGACGAATTTTGCAGAGCAAGTGCAGCTAAATTATTAAAAAATTAACTTTGTAGTAATAATCAATATAGATTAAGTGGTTGATATTTAATTAAAAATTCCCGTTAAACTATATGGCTTCTATGTCAAAGGGGTACTAACATTTCATTCATTAAGAAAGTGGATACAACATGCTTGTAAGTTTCCATGTCTGATGTATTACAAAAAAGTTGGTTAACGACAATAGAGCGTTTAGGTAACCGCCTTCCTGATCCCGCTTATTTATTTATTATTGGCACGTTGTTTATTCTTGTATGTGCCGAAATGGCAGTACAGTTAAATTGGCAGGTTGAAAAGCCAAGTGCAGATGGATCAACACGAATATTATTGGCGCGTTCCGTCATGGATGCTGAAGGTATTTGGTGGTGGTTAAGTACGCTGGTTAAAAACTTTATTGAGTTTCCTCCGTTAGGCATCGTATTAGTTGGAATGCTAGGCATTGGGTTGGCGGAACGTTGTGGTCTGCTGCCTGCATTAATTATTATGGCAGGTAATTCGATAAAAGAGCAGTACTTAGTTCCCGCGATAATCTTTATTGGCATCATGTCTTCAATGGCGTTGGATGCGGGTTATGTTGTGTTGCCGCCCATTGCTGCAATTTTGTTTTTAGCGGCGGGACGTTCACCAATATTGGGAATAGTGGCAAGTTTTGCTGGGGTGTCAGCAGGATTTGGTGCTAATTTGTTTATTACCAGTATCGATCCATTGTTGGCAGGATTTACCGAAACATCGGCACAGTTTTTAGATGCTGATTATAAAGTTGCAGTTACCAGCAATTGGTGGTTCATGATCGCGTCAACTTTTGTACTTACCTTTACAGGTTGGTTAGTGACAGTAAAGTGGGTAGCTCCACGTGTGGCTGGTATTGCTTATGAAAATTCTCACATAAAGTTTGAGAGCGAGAATACTAGTGATATTAATCGAGCGGCGGTGATCTGGGCAGGGATAGCATTTTTATTATTACTAGTAGTCGTTTTGTTAGCCGTAAATATTCCTGGTGCGCCTTTATATGGTGATGGCAAACGCTTTCCTCGCTGGGTAGAAGTGACAGTCCCGTTATTATTTCTACTGTTTATTGTTCCCGGTGTTGTGTACGGCTTAAAAGCAAGAACTATTAAAAGTAGTAAACAGTTTGCTAAATATATGGGCGACACCATTGCGGATCTTGGCCCTTATATAGTCTTGGCGTTTTTTGCTGCGCAATTTATTGCTGTGTTTAAATATTCACACTTAGGTGAAATGTTGGCATTAGCAGGCGGCGGCTGGTTAGCTTCATTGCAATTGGAAGTTGGTTTGTTGTTAATTGCTTTTGTGTTACTTGCCTGTGTAGGAAATCTTTTGATTGGCTCTATGTCTGCAAAATATGCATTCATGGCGCCAGTGTTTGTTCCTATGTTAATGCAAGCGGGTGTTGCCCCTGAACTGACACAAGTGGCTTATCGTATTGGTGATTCGGTTACGAATGTGATCACGCCACTAAATCCTTATATGATTATCGTGTTGGCGATGTTGCAAAAATATCATCGTCAGGCAGGTATAGGCACATTAGTGAGCTTGACTCTGCCCTATAGCATAGGATTTTTGATTGCTTGGATGGTGTTGTTGCTTGCTTGGGTAGCGTTAAAAATTCCGTTGGGCCCAGGTTTCGTCTATTAATGCTAATACGATTACTGAAGTGACACGAAACCTATTACCCGAATTTTATACATTTAACCAAAGCGATTGTGATATTGAGTTGAAATACGATTCAGTATCGTCGATTACTCATAAAGATTATCGATGTATCTGCATAAGCTAGATTCCCACCTGCGCGAGAATGACTAGGTCGTTTAAAAATCTTCTGTAGAAGTAAACAAACCAACGCGCAAATCTTTAGC
>CALJEX010000052.1 GCA_938074525.1 uncultured Gammaproteobacteria bacterium | reverse complement strand
GTAATGTTCGCGGCCCATAAGGACTGCAGAAATGCAGTGCACTCTACGATACAGCGATCAAATTGTCCCCATCGTCTAGAGGCCTAGGACATCGCCCTTTCACGGCGACAACAGGGGTTCGAATCCCCTTGGGGACGCCATCTATTCAAAGACAATACACTTTTCAGCCTAAGGTAAAGAAGCTAGTATTAGTCTAAGATTCAGACAGATTAACTCACCACATTGACAGCAAGTTCTTGGTATTTGCTGTACAAATACATGGTGCTAAAATCATGATTCGCTATTGTTTCACGTATAACAATAATAAAGACCAATCATACTAATAGCTTCACAATTGGGGACATCACTTGAAACATAATAAAATTCTACGCAGTATGTTTATTGCGACTGCAGCTTTATTATCTATCCTGACGATCACGCCTGCATCTGCAGCTCTGGTGTCGCATTCAGTCGAATTTAATGTTGCCAGTGGCACTAGAGGCGACAATCCCACACAAAATTTCAATGCTGCGATCCCATTTTTTAACGCAACTTTAGGAACACTTAAGCAAGTAGATATTAAGTATAACTTCGATCTTGAATTGGGTATCTCAATCTCTAATCGTACACTTAATCCAGTCTCATTTATGCTAGCCCCAAACAGATTTAGTATTGAGGGGCCAAAATTCTTTGAAAGATTTAATTTCAATAACCTGATTACAGCCATATCTATTCCTGAAACTGCTATTGAGGCACCAGCAGGCACACCAAGAACAATTGGTAGCATATCTCTAGTTCTACCAGGTCGTGCATCTAACATGTTTGATTTAGAGAGGGGTTATGCAAGGACATCTAGACCTTTAAGCATTAGAAATATAGTACTTAGGGCACAAGGCAACGTTACGCCGTTCATAGGATCCGGAGATAAATTGCTTGAGTTTACTGCTTTCACTGATAATCCGCTGAATCTACCTATATCTACCGGCAACATACTTAACGGGGTGTCTTACAATGCATCTATTTGCGTCCTTGGTTCTGTCGATGTCACTTACGAATACGAGGCCACAGTTGTACCAATACCTGAGGCTCTGCCATTATTTCTAACTGGAAACGCTGGTTTCAGTTTTTTCGCAAGTCGCAAGAAGCATAAACAAAAGAACCTAAGCTAAAGAGAACAGTGAAAATTAAAAAGCGCAGAAGTTAAAGTTAACCCTTAAGTTCGCATAATGTATATTATGTTAAATAATGTATATACGTTTAAATTTAAAAATTGACTCCTCATATATCCATCATCATCCCAGTCTTCAATGAAGAACTGACCATTCACAATAATATTGAGTATCTAAACACTTTAGCATCCAACCACGATGTCTTATTCGTCGATGGCGCCAGCTCAGATGGCACAGTACAGACTTTAAAAGACAATCATCACCAAGTAATCACGTCACCTATATGTGGCCGAGGCGCGCAATTAAGCTTTGGCGTATCCAATGCGAATGATTTGGCTGAGTTAATATTATTTCTGCATATTGATACAAAACTACCTCAGCAATTTGAATCAATGATATCCAGACAAGCAAACTTAGATTACTGGGGTCGCTTTAATGTCAAATTAGACTCAGACAAAGCTATCTTTAAAATTATTCAATTCATGATGAATATGCGTTCTAAAATCACCGGTATTGCCACTGGCGACCAAGCAATTTTTGTGTCCAAAAATGAGCTCATGAACCATATAGATGAAATGATTGAACACCCTCTAATGGAAGACATCTATTTATCAAAAGCGCTTAAATCAAGATTAGGCCGCGGACAAATAATTGAGCACCCTGTGACCACATCGGTACGTTATTGGGAAAAAAGCGGAATTTTTTCTACAATCATAAAAATGTGGAAATATAGAATGCTGTACTTCTTCGGTGCTTCACCAAAACAACTTTATCAAAGTTATTACAAATAACTTATGCGAGCTGATAACACATTAATACTCTTCACTAAGGCGCCACAAATCTGTCGAGTAAAGACACGTATGCGTCCAACGTTATCACACAGAGAATGTTTATATTTGCATAAGAAATTGACTGAAAATGTTATCAGCCAATTCAGATCAAACAATAGATTTAAACTAATAATTTATACAACAGAAATTGATAAGGTTCGTTACTCATATCCACGTGGCATCAGTATCAAGAAGCAAACAGGTCAACACCTTGGGTCGAAAATGAATAACGCAATCAAGCAGGAAATGAAAAATACACAACGTATTGTATTAATTGGTTCAGATTGTTTAACCCTCGATATTAACTATGTATATAAAGCTTTCGACAAACTATCAAAACCCAACAATATTACGTTAGGCCCAACAATGGATGGCGGCTACGTATTAATAGGTATGAAAAAACAAAATTCATTTTTGTTTAACCATATACCATGGGGAACTTCTGATGTATTCGACAAAACTCTGGCATTTGCACGCAAGCATGGTCGCAAAATTACCAGTTTAGAAGAGGTTTCTGATTTAGATACAATCGAAGATTTGTGCCAATTAAAAAAACAAAAGGCCTTGCCTAAGTGGGCAAATAGTCTAGCTGACAAACATATCAGCAATATCAGTTAACGAATTTTAACCCTTGATGAATCAGGTCTATCCCTGCCCCAGGTTTATGCATGTTTTCGCTTAAATGTCTGCGCCATAATTTAGCTCCTGGAATACCTTGATATACATTCAATATATGCTTAGTCATGGATTTAAGTGGCGTGCCTAATTGCATATTACGTTCTATATAATTTGCATACTGTAAAACAATGTCATCCATTGATGCATTACCAACATCAGTAGATTGGTAAATCTCTTTATCTATCTTTAATAAAAGTTCTGGATGTTTATATGCTTGTCGACCAATCATAACTCCATCTACATATTGCAAATGATTCTTCATTTGTTCAATTGAGTCGATACCACCATTAATAATAATATTCAGACTAGGATAATCTTTTTTAAGTGTGTAAACACGTTGATAATCCAGTGCGGGTATTTCACGATTTTGTTTTGGATTCAATCCTTTTAGCCAAGCTTTACGCGCATGAACAATTAATGTTTCACATCCCGCTTCAACAATTGCATCAACGAACTGTATTAAGAACCCATAACTGTCATCATTATCCACACCAATGCGGCATTTCACTGTCACTGGTATATCCACTTGTTCACGCATCGCGTGAATACAGTTAGCCACCTGCTTTGGTTCACGCATTAAGCACACACCAAACCTACCCGCTTGCACACGGTCACTAGGGCAACCAACATTTATATTTATTTCGTCATAACCTTCTCTCTCACCCCAGTATGCAGATTGCGCCATCTCGGCTGGTTCACTACCACCCAATTGCAGCGCTATGGGATGTTCACAATTATTAAATTTCAGGAATCGTTCACGATCACCATGAATCAAGGCCCCGCTAGTCACCATTTCGGTATACAAACGCGCATTTTTGGTCATCAACCGCACCAGATAACGATAGTGGCGATCAGTCCACTCCATCATTGGTGCAATACAAAGTTTATGTGTATCCATGAAGCCGCTAGCAATATGTTTAAGTATCCGCTAATTTAATAATTAGAGGACGTATAGTCTATTGGCTAGAAGTGTTAGATGGAGATTTAATTATTGCTTAATGCTGGATTAGACGCCCAACCAGCGGGTTTGATAACAGCTTGCGTGATTATATTCTTATATTCCGTATCAGGCATATGGGTTGCACCAAACTGTTCTAGATAAGGTGACAAAAATTGGACGTCATGCAGCAAGTAATCGTTGGATTTCAACACATCGAATAAAGCAACGAACGCTACCTTGCCTGCGTCTCTCACAGTATGAAATTGACTTTCTGTTGAAAAGTAACTGCCAATTTTTAAACCATACAAACCGCCAACTAATTCACCGTCTTGCCATGATTCAACAGAACTAGCAATGCCCATTTCATGTAACTGCATAAATACATTAATAATGTCATCGTCGATTTGCGATTCAGATTCTCTCACGGCACACATCTTAATGACTTGTTCGAAGCTCGTATCAAAGCGTACTTCAAACTTCTTTTGATTGATTAATCGCTTAATATTTTTAGGAACATGAAAATCATTAATTGGAATCAGTGCTCGCTGCGGAGGAGCATGCCAATGGATCTTCGAATTATTTAAAGTGAAAAACATCCCATTCATATATCCTTTCAGGACTGTTTGCGCACTAAATGGCATCGACTCAAGAGCGAACTGCTGACCTAATTCAGCGATAAGCGGCACACGCGGTGTCACCTTTCTTAACGCTTTTTTGATCGCTCTAATATGGAAGGGTTGCGGTAGTTCACTTGCTATATTCATGAGCGCAATTTTAAATGAGTAACTTACTCATTTAAAGCTCATTTATATCGAGTGCATCACATTGCAACTTAAAATATCATTTATTAGCACCGTAGCGCTTTTCAAGATAGTTACAAACACTTCTTAAGCCCATCGCTTCTCCGCCTTTAGGCCTGCCAGCACGGCTTCTCATATTATAAGCCATCACATCAAAGTGAACCCAATCACAATTTTCAGAGACAAATGATTGTAAAAATAATGCCGCAGTAATAGCACCACCATATCCACTTGATGCACAATTAACTAAATCAGCAATATTACTTTTTAATTGGTGTTTATAGCCTTGGTGTAGTGGTAGACGCCAAATATCATCCTCCGATGCTTTAGCGGAAGAATATAAACCATGGGATGTTTTATCGAGTTCGCTAAAAAATACTCCCACTTCCGTTCCTAAAGCAACACGTGCTGCACCAGTTAGAGTGGCATAATCTATCAACAGGTCTGGTTTTAGATCACAAAGCTCAGAGATAGCATCTGCCAATACCAACCTACCTTCAGCATCAGTATTATCTATTTCTACCGACTTGCCAGATCGTGCAACTATGACATCGCCAGGGCGATATGCATTATTTGAGATTGCATTTTCTACTGCTGGAATAGCTACTTGCAAATGCACTGGAAGATTAGTTTGCATAATATAATTGGCTAAGCCTAGCGCATGAGCAGCACCGCCCATATCTTTTTTCATCCAACGCATCCCGGCCGCACTTTTAATATCTAAACCACCGCTATCAAAACAAACACCCTTACCAGCAACACATAATAATGGGTGTTCAGGATTACCCCACTCCAATTTAATTAAGCGTGGTTGATTTTCACTAGCACGTCCCACCGCATGTATTAACGGGTAATTATCTTTAATTAAATTATCGCCAACAATCTCAGTGAATGAGGCATTAAATTTCGCAGCCATTTTTTGTGTAGCCTCAGAAAGATGCTCAGGCATCATTTCATTAGCAGGTTCATTAATTAGATCTCTAACAATTTGAGTCGAATTTATAATGGCTAAAACTGTCTCTTGATCAATGTCAGAAGCAAATGATAAACGAGCAGATTCTTTTGTCTTTTTATATTTAGAAAATTGATAAGAACCAAGCCCCCAGCCAATCGTGAGTTTTTCACGATCTTCAACAGAAATCGTATCAGCAAGAAAATAATTGCCGCTTGGTAATGAAAAAGGTAGTTCAGCAATAGACCACAGTGATAGATTATCGTCGACAATAACCACAACTTGGTTTAACTTACCTTCATTATCAGGCACAAGATAATGATTGCCTGGTTGTATTGAGCGATTACTAGACAATATCCATGTGGTGACACTGTCTAAAGATGAATTAGTTAGCTCATCAAACTCTGCTTTAGTAAATAATGTGATTAAAATGCTATCTTCGTTAGCTGATTCGTAAAAACAATCCATTCTTATGTTCAAGGTTATTTATAAAGTATTAATTGTAACAAACCAAGCTTGACACGGCTGCATCAAAATTATGCAAATCAATACTCAAGTCCCAGCACTTAAAATAGGAAATCTAGTAAAGCGCTATAAAGATGGCTTTCAAGCCCTCAATAGCATCTCTTTTCAAGTAAACCAGGGAGATTTCTATGCTTTGTTAGGCCCTAATGGTGCGGGCAAATCAACAACCATTGGAATTATATGTTCGCTAATTAATAAAACGTCAGGCTCTGTAGAAGTATTTGGCCACAACATTGATGAAAATTTTGCTCAAGCAAAAAGATTAATCGGCTTGGTTCCGCAAGAGTTTAACTTCAATGCTTTTGAGCCGATTTTAGAAATCGTAAAATATCAGGCAGGTTATTACGGCATTCAAACTAGCATCGCCAAAGAAAAAGCTGAAGATATATTAAACATACTGGGGCTTTGGGAAAAAAGAAAAAATACTCCTCGAGAGCTTTCTGGTGGAATGAAACGCAGATTAATGATTGCCCGCGCGCTTATCCATGATCCTCAGTTACTTATCTTAGATGAACCTACTGCTGGCGTAGACATAGAAATACGTCGCTCGATGTGGGAACTATTGCAGCAGTTAAACAATGATGGCAGAACCATTATTTTAACTACGCATTATCTTGAGGAAGCCGAATACCTATGCAGAAATGTAGGCATCATTAACGATGGTAATATTATTATTGATGCCTCGTTACGAGAGTTATTAGATCAATTAAAAAAAGAAACCTTCATCGTTTATTTGAAAAATTCAGTCACAGAAGCGCCAAACATTGAAAATGTTACCATTACATTAACAGACGATCGTACTTTAGAAATAACGCCCGAGAGCAGCCAAACACTTGAATCAATATTTTCTATTTTTGCCAAGCTTAATATACAGATTGTTAGCATGAGAAATAAATCAAACCGACTTGAAGAATTATTTATGAACTTGGTTAAAAAGTAATTTGATAAGACTATGACATTCGCCGAAAAATTTATTGCGCTAAGAACTATCTTTATCAAAGAGATTTTGAGATTTGCACGTATATGGGTACAGACTATCGTGCCTTCGATTATTACTGTCGCACTTTACTTTGTTATTTTTGGAAATTTAATTGGTTCACAACTAGATAATGTCAAAGGACATAGTTATATCGACTACATCATTCCAGGCATGATCATGATGTCAATCATCACCAATTCATATGCCAATGTTGTTTCTTCATTTTACAGCTCTAAATTTCAGAAGCATATTGAAGAAATGTTAGTTTCTCCTATGCCCAATTACATTATCATTTGGGGATTTTTATCTGGGGGAATTGCGAGAGGCTTAACGGTTGGCATAGCTGTTACAATAACCGCTACATTTTTTACTGACTTACAGTTTCAAAATGTTGGATTATTATTACTAGTCGCTTTACTCACTTGCATACTATTTTCATTAGCAGGCCTAATTAATGCCATATTTGCAAACAGTTTCGACGATATCTCGTTGATACCCACTTTTGTGCTGACACCATTAACGTATCTTGGAGGAATATTCTACAGTATTGATATGCTTCCAGAATTTTGGCGTAGCGT
>CALJEX010000051.1 GCA_938074525.1 uncultured Gammaproteobacteria bacterium | reverse complement strand
ATTCTTGGGTTGATCTCAAGTACATATAGCTTTTGTTCCCCTACTCGTTCAACCGACACCATGTCGATACTAAACACACCTTTTAAATTAAAGTTATTTATTATTTTATCTATATAACCTATTGCTTTTTCTATTATAATGAAGCCTACTTCGGTGTTCGCTAGGACCCCTTGATAGATGTAAGGATAAGTACCAAAATCAGATATTGAATACTGTTGATTAACTCCTAAGCATTTTGCTACTTGACCATCCGAAACACACAATACCGAGATAGCCGCTCCAGGTATTTCTTGCTGCCAATAACCTTGAGAATTATCGATATACTCTCGGCTCACCCCCATCCCTCCGCAACTATCGGTTAGCTTATACAGCCATTCACCTGACTCGGGTTTTTCCCCAAATTGAACAGTCGGATACTCAACCTGAAGTTCACGTAAAGCTTCGAAGAATATATTCGGATCTCTGAGCTGATTGGTAATTTTCGAACTATTTGCGCACAGCTGCCAGCTCGGGAATTTTTCAATATCACTAACTAAATTCTCCGCACCCGCACCAAGGACAACTTTTGCTTGTGGATAACGTTGTTGCAGCTTAGCAATACATGTTTCGAGGTGACTTTTGACAAACTCGCCGGCATTTAAAGGCAAACACCAACATTCATAACAAGATTCAAGCGTGTCGGTATCGGCAAAGCCATCGACACTGATGACATTCCAGCCCGCTCGAAACGCAGACTCAGAAAGAGCCCGCGCTGAGTGGGAAATTATGATTAAGAAGTTACTTTTTATTGACGTATTCGCGAGCAACTTCAAACGCATGCTCAAAGTGAAGATAAATTGGCTTATCCGTTTCACGCATTTGTTTAAGCAACATATTCTGAGTTTGATATTTAACGTTACCGATAGCTAACGCACCAATACCCACCGCACCGCTTGGAGAATCATCAATGGGCGCTGCATTATCCATCACACCTAAACCTGCGATACCTGATGGTGGCACAGCGTTTACATCAGCCGCTACCTTCAAGTTACCTGCTTTAAGCACCTGCTCTCGACTCATCACCTCAATCCCTGCTGAAGCAGTCGCTAAAATAACATCTATATCCGCAATAATTGAATCTAGCGCATCGATCGATTCGCCTTTAATATCGGTTTCATCAGACCCATATTCAGCATTACAAATACCCGCTATACGCTGTGATTTGTCTTTCTGACGGCCAAAAATAGTCACATTGGCACCGGCTTTAGCTGCAATCACAGCACCCGCCATTCCCACAGGTCCCGTTCCACCTAATGCTGCTACATTCTTACCTTTTAAGTCTGTATCGAACTTATCTTGTAACGCTTTTTCAACTGCAGCCAACATACCCGCAGCGGTAGTGAATGCACCACTAGGATCTGCAAATGCGGAGACTTCAAAAGGTGGCACCATAGATTTCTCACAGATTTTCATCATTTCCATAGCGTCGTGCATATCACGCCCACCAAAGAAAATACCTGTTCTCTTTACTCCACTTGGCCCACGCGAAAAAATCGCATCTTGAACCAATGCCTGCACTTCGTCATTTTCTACTGATATATAAGGGATACAGTGCGACCATCCCGCATCAATGGCCATGTTTACGTCGAATGGGCTAAGGTTCTTCGCGGCGGTGATCATATGTAAAATGTATGGCTTTTCCATGTCTTCTATCTCTCTAAAGTTGTATCCCAATGTAATAAAAAAACTTCACCAGCAAGGCTATGCAGATGAAGAATTTCAGCTAAATCTTACTTAATTAATTTTTAATATGGTTAACCTGTGATCTGACCTGAGTCATGATCAGCGTTTTGACCAGCAGTTGAATTATTCTGACTTTGGCCATTGTTGTCGACCTTAATGTCAGCCAGCGTCATCACTGCGCCTTGATTATTTCCTTGAACAACTTTATACCCAAGTTGAGGCAGATGTGTAAACTGGCTTTGTAGCTCTCTCAGCATCGAATGTGCTGCAACATCACTATCAAAGAAGGCAAATCCGGTAGGCCCCCAAGAACTCTGTCCCACACCCGGAATATCCTTAGCAATTAAATATTCTATGACTTCTGCTACTGCGGCACTGGTGTATCTCCCACCCTGTGCTGGTGCAAAATAATCTCCCACTCTTTGTTGAATTTCACGTACACCCATTCCAAATTCTTGGATGTTATTTTCGATCACGCCAGGCAGGATTCTCGCCAACACTTGTCTGGATAAAAATCCAGCGCAATTATCTGAGAATCTAGGCAAGGTCGAAAATGCATCTGATTCTGGTGTACCGTGCAGACCTAAGTCGCTACTATCTTCAATAATAAGTATTCGCCAAGCTTCTGGGAACGGATGTCGAGCAACAGTAGGAGGTACGCGCGTATTGCTGCCTCTTCCCCCATCAACAATCATCCCTCCCTGCACAAATGCTGCTACTCCAATACCGGAACGCGCACCTCTGCCTAATTCCTGAGCAATACCAACAGTATCAACATCAATATCCCAAAGTTTTGCGATACAACTGCCCACGCATAGCGCCAACTGTGTGCCCGATCCAAGTCCAGAATGTTCTGGAATGGATTGATGAACATTTATTGAACATCCGCCATCTAAGTTCCATTTTTCAAACAATTCCCGCGCAAAATCCAATGCGCGTTCGCTACGTGGCCCAGTGGCTTCGAATTTTTTACTGGCTGTGACAGTGAGTTCTGTACTGAAACCGTCAATAGTGACGCCTGCGCTAATAAATTTACGCCCTAACGCACCGCCAAGATCAACAAATCCTAGGTGTAATCTAGCTGGGGTTCTTACGGTAACATTTTGATTTTTGTGGTATAACATCAATATTCTATGGTTGCTTATTCATCGTTTATTACTAGTTCATCACTGAGTAATAACTCATCGACCAGTGAGCGAAATTCTTAGTAAATTTCCCTGCTATCGCAAGAGCATTATTTTATACTGAACTACAGTGTCCAAACTAGTGGAAAGCGTAATAAACTAAGACAATATGTCCGTATCAGAAGATCGTTACCAAAATCGTTGATTGTCGATTTAATCGTCATTCTAAAAAATAACCAACAAAGACCACTAAAATAGACTAATGCAGTTTGAACATGTCACTTGCCCACATTGTGGGATACTTTGTGATGACTTAATCATTGAGGCTAACGAGTCATCATTAAAGCCGCTCAATGTTGATCACCCACAATGCACCAGAGGCTTTACCGAGGCTTCTTTCGATAGCGCTAACCCGCCTTCAGCTAAAATTGATGGTAAAAACGTTTCTTTAGATGAAGCTATCAATAAAGCAGCAGAAATTCTCCAATCTTCCTCTCAACCACTTGTGAATGGTTTAATTGCAGATGTTCAAGCATGCCGAGAAGCAGTCGCCTTGACTGAGAAAATTGGCGGTGTGATTGATCATGCCAATGGCAAATTCATTCGTGCCAATATTGCGGTGTTGCAACGAATGGGAAAAGTTAAGACGACATTGGCTGAGGTTCGCAATCGTGCTGATCATATAATTATTTTTGGCGCAGAAGTCCTCGACCGTTTCCCACGCTTACTCGATAGAATTTTATCTCCACAGAAAAGTTTGGGTACAAAGAATACTACTAACAAAACAATCACCATTATTGATTCGCAAGCACAACAAGATGCTAGCAAATCCTTTGATCAAACTAATATCAATTATTTACGCCTAGATACACCAAGTCTTGAATCAGTCATTCAAACCTTGCAAAGCATCATTCAGTCTCCTGATCAAGAAATGGAACAAGAGTGTGAAACCGCTAAAACACTTAAAGGCATTTACCAAAAGATATTAGAGAGCCAGTACACTACGATTATTTGGAGTACAAGTTTACTCGACACAGATACTGCCGAGCAAACCGTACAGACGATTACGCTTTCAATAAAAACATTGATGAAAGAAATTCGCTGCGTTGGATTACCACTAGGTGGCTCGAAAGGTGAGATTACCGCCAGCCAAGTGGCAACATGGCAAACAGGCGTACCATTACCTGTCGCATATATGAGTGGCACACCTATACATGACCCAGTGTTATATAACGGCAGTACGATGCTAGAAAATAACGAAGCGGATTCATTAGTATGGATATCAACTTACAGTGCTGATGATGTCCCTCCAAAAACAAATATTCCAACCATTGTACTTGGACACCCCAACATGCAAGTGTCAAAACAAACAGCAGTGTTTATTCCTGTTGGCATACCAGGAATAGATGCTCGCGGACTCGCATGCAGAACAGATAGCGTGGCAACATTGCCACTACAAAAAATCCGTAGCAATGACTTACCTGTTGCTAGTGACGTATTGAATAAAATAAGCGAGATGCTCTAGAGGGAACTATGGCAATTAAACTCACAGGTGGTGAAATTTATGATCCTGCGCATCAAGTCGATGGCAAGAAGCAAGATCTATATATTGTTGATGGCAAAGTCACTCACGAATTACCTGATAACGAAAAAATAACAGAAACACACGACTTAAGTGGTTGCATTGTAATGGCAGGTGCCATCGACTTACATACACATATTGGCGGCGGCAAAGTAAATATTGCTCGCACCATGATGTTAGAAGACGAACATGCACACCCACATCATGGAACACATGTGTGTCGTTCTGGAAATGGTCATATCGTCCCCTCCACTTTCTCAACTGGCTACCGCTATGCAGAGATGGGTTACACCGCTTGCTTTGAACCTGCCGTGCTTCCTGTTAATGCACGTCAAGCACATATGGAAATGGCGGATACACCGATGGTGGACAAAGGCGGCTATGTGTTACTAGGCAATGATGACTTCTTGCTTAGCATGCTACAAAAAAATGTTAGTCAATCTGCAATCAACGATTACGTAGCATGGATACTTGATGCTAGCCAATGCATCGGCATTAAAGTGGTGAACGCTGGTGGCGTACATGCATTCAAATATAATCAGCGTCGACTCGATGTTGATGAAAGTGGTCCCGCAGGCATCACTCCAAGAGAGATTATTAATAAACTAAGTCGTGCGGTACATGAACTAGGTGTATCACACCCGCTACACGTACACGCAAGTAACTTAGGCATTCCAGGCAATTTCAAATCTACACTGGCAACGATGGCCGCTGCGGATGGCTTACCTATCCACTTAACTCATATTCAATTCCACAGTTACGGCACTGAAGGTGATTACAAATTCTCTTCTGCTGCCTGTGAAATTGCAGAAGCGATTAATGCACAACCTAATGTGACTGCCGATGTAGGCCAAATTATGTTTGGCCAAACTATTACTACGTCTGGTGATACCATGATGCAATACTTTGGTCATGAACATGCGCATCCAAAAAAATGGACAGTAATGGACATCGAATGCGAAATGGGTTGCGGTGTAATTCCATTTAAGTACCGCGATAAAAGTTTTGTTAACGCACTGCAATGGGCGATAGGGTTAGAAATATTTTTACAAGTTAATGATCCATGGCGAGTGTTCTTAACTACAGACCACCCTAATGGCGCTCCGTTTACAAGTTACCCACACTTAA
This sequence comes from uncultured Gammaproteobacteria bacterium, assembly GCA_938074525.1. Classification (GTDB taxonomy): domain Bacteria; phylum Pseudomonadota; class Gammaproteobacteria; order UBA4575; family UBA4575; genus UBA1858. Next base: position 2,364 of record CALJEX010000051.1, on the reverse strand, counting down.
TCAAGCTATTAATGAATCGCTCGTTTCGCAATGATGCGTTTAGCATCATTCATGAAGATGCGCAGAAGATGTCTAATCTAGCATCTATGGATAGAGAATATAGTCTGTATGAGATTGCCATCATGACACGTGCAGCACCGGCAAAGATCTTAGGTTTAACTAGCCAAGGTCATTTAGGTAAAGGCGCAAGCGCAAACATCACTGTGTATCGCAAACAAGATGATGTAGAACAAATGTTTGCCAAACCGACATTAGTATTCAAGAACGGTACTTTAATCGTAAGAGACGGTGAAGTAATCGAAGTCGTTACAGGCGTAACCCATGTGGTTAAACCTGAATATGACATGGGCGTAGAAAAATCACTCAGCAAATATTTTGATGACTACCAAACTATTTCATTACCCAACTTCAAGATTTCAACTGATGAAATGATTGAATGTATTGGCAGTGAAGTAGAAGTTCATCCATGTACACCAAAATAAAATCATGATTATTAACGGCGTTGTAATTGATGATACTTTCTCCGAAGCATTCTCTATGCGTGCGACACGAGTCATTATCACCGCAATAAATTATAAATGGGCACGTCATGCTGCAGAAACAATGACTGGCTTTGCTACTTCTGTGATTGGTTGCAAAGTTGAAGCCGGCATCGAACGCGCCATGGGCAATCACGAAACTCCAGACGGTCGACCAGGCATGTCGGTGTTATTGTTTTCAACTGATAGAAAGACGTTACAAAAACAACTAGAAGCGCGTGTTGGCCAATGCGTACTCACTTGCCCTACCACTGCTGTATTTTCCGGCATGGATAGTGAAGATCAAATCGCATTAGGCAAAAACCTACGTTACTTCGGCGATGGATATCAAAATTCAAAACTGATTGGCGGCAAACGCTTTTGGCGCATTCCTGTCATGGATGGTGAATTTGTATGTGAAGAAATGGCTGGTGTACAAAAAGCCATTGGCGGTGGAAACATTTTAATTTTTGCTAGAACCGTTTCTCAAGTACTTCTTGCTTGTGAGGCTGCAATTGACTCCATGAGCATGCTGCCTAACATCATATTACCTTTCCCGGGCGGCGGTGTTCGTTCTGGTTCCAAAGTCGGTTCCAAGTACAAAGGCTTGAGCGCATCCACCAATCATCATTACTGCCCAACACTAAAGGGCACGCCAGGCAACGAGTTAAACAAAAATATTGAAGCTGTGATGGAAATCGTTATTGATGGTTTAACCACAGAAGACGTGCGCCTTGCGATGAAACGTGGCATTGAAGCCGTATGTGATTTAGGCAAATCACAAGGTATTGAAAAAATTACTGGTGGAAACTATGGTGGCAAACTTGGTGAGCACCATTTTTATTTAAGAGATATTGTCGATGACTAATACAACCGTCACTTTTAATGGTCTAGCCAGTGCGCGCATTGATATGCGTTGGTTAAGCGAGGCCATGACACAATCATACACAGCAGATCAAACAAACAAACTCACCCTGCCTGTTGGTAATAAAAAAATTGAAGTCGGCGAATTATTTAATATCTCCGGTAACTTCACCAACAACACTGTTCAACTAGAAGGCTGTACTCCTAAGCTAGATTACATCGGTCACGCATTACCTAAAGGTGCTCAACTGATAGTCACAGGTGATTGTGGTCATTATCTCGGTGCACAGTTAGCAGGTGGCAAAGTAACTATTATAGGCAACACACTAGATTTTGCTGGATGTTCTATGCGCGAAGGCATGATCGAAGTCAAAGGTAATTGCGCAGACTACTTAGGTGGCGCACTCCCTGGTCATAAAAAAGGTATCGCAGGCGGCACTATTTTAGTCCATGGAAACACAGGCAATTTCACTGGCGACTTAATGCGCCGCGGCATCATCATGGTGACCGGCGACATTGGTGATTACTGTGGTAGCCGCATGATTGCTGGCACTATCACCAATCTCGGTAAAATTGGCAAACAAGCCGGCATGGGTATGCGCAGAGGTACGTTATTGCTACCCGAATTACCTGAAGACATGGCATCAACCTTCACCAACTGTGGCCGCCATAACTTAGGCTACTTAACCCTACTACTACATCAACTAAGATCTCACGACAGTGAATTTAAATCGCTTCATTCCATGAGACGTCGCGTACAAAAGTATATGGGTGACACCTCGGTTGGCGGTTTAGGAGAAATTCTTATCTGGATCGGATAGAGACACGAAATTAACAATTATGCTGTTATAATTAACATCATAAAATAACCACATAATACAAAACCGGAGGCCAACATGCCTAAGTACATTATCGAAAGAGAAATTCCAGATGCAGGTAGCCTAACTGCAGCAGACTTACAAGGTATCTCACAGAAATCTTG
>CALJEX010000050.1 GCA_938074525.1 uncultured Gammaproteobacteria bacterium | reverse complement strand
GCAGTGAACAACAAATACAGCTACGCGAGATAATCGAAGGATATAATGAATTTTCTGATTTTGACTTAAATGAGTTAAAGCTTATTGAGAGCTTGCGTACTTTGAGGATGCTTCACTTTTCGGCATGGTTAGCACGTCGTTGGGATGATCCGGCTTTTCCATTAGGATTTCCCTGGTTTAATACATCGTTATACTGGGAAGAACATATTCTTAGTTTGCGCGAGCAACTATCTAATTTGCGCATGAAGAACTTTAAGGTATTTTAGGCGTTTAAATATTTGTTTTTACTTTGTTAGTTTCTACCATTTTGCAGTAGGGGTTTTTACTCCTAATGAGTTTAGAGTTAGATTGCCATCAGCAGCCTGCGCTGTACCTGCAGTTGCTGTTAAAGTGACACAGCTAGCTATCCCCGAGCCACAGGCGGCGGCAGAAATAGTGTAATAATTGTTTTCAGTAGGCGCAGGACTGGCACTATAACCTAATGTGGTTAGATCGGTGACGTAAGTATTGTTTAAAGTGTAGTAGCGCTCTTGTGTATTTAAAGCTTCTAATAATGCAGCTTGCCCCTCAGCTCTGCGTGTTTTTTGCATATGGGATTGATAAGAAGGGATAGCAATAGATGCTAGGATAGCTACTATTGCTACAACGATTAATAGCTCAACTAAAGTGAAGCCATTATGATTTGATTTTATCATTATTTACTATCCTTTAAATTTCTAAGGTCGTAGTACACTTTGTTCGGGAAGAATATATATCTCAGTGATAAATTTTACTTCGCTGTCTGAATTTTTTAATAGAAATCCAATTTCGACCCCTTTGTTTAAATCACTTCGTGAGCCATATTCTGTTGTCAGTGTAATAACTTTAAGGCTGCGCCACGCAAGGTGTATGGGTCGTCAATGGATTCTTGGACTCTTAATAATTCTTCGGTAGTAGTATTTCTTGAACCTAAGGCATGAACAGTAGCTGGTTGTTCGGCAAATATAATCCAACCGTCTTCGTAACCAACAGTAGCACTAGTGCTACAATTTACTCCATCAATTGATTTGCATAGAGTTATGTTTTGACCGCGTTTTATTGCTTCACTTCTAGCAATGTTTAAATCACCAACTAGTAGATTGTTTTTTGTTATTAAATTATTTGATTCTATTACTTGACTAAAGCTAGGCACACCTAAAACAACAACAACAGCAAGCAAAGCAATTGATAGCATTAATTCAATAATGCTAAAGCCATTAATATTTTTCGTTTTTAATATATTTTGCATGTCTATTTTTTGTCTAGTCTTGCGTGCTACTTTACTTTATTAAAGTTTATTATCTGCTCTATTGAATATAACTCGCTTTGTTTCTCTGATGAGTGGTGGTTGTCATTAAATACTTGAAATAATTAAAAAAATAACCCGCAAAATTTTGTCGATGAACGGTAATTTGTTTGTTTGGTTACAATTTATGCTCTATTAATTACACTTAATGGAGAGATAACGTTGTGAGACTTCTCACATACTTTTGGGTTTGAATATGAAGGGTATGTTTACCATCATGAACTGTGCTTATAACTTACGGAATAGTTTATTTTTTTAAGAAACCGAAAAAAACTAAACGTTGATGTATAAGGCTATTTGTTATTAATTTTGTGAAGCGCGTCATGATTTGTGTATGCCTTGCCGTTAGTAGTTGATGTAGCAGAATAATAATCAAACAGAGCGAAAATTATTTTGTCAGATAATGCTGACTAGCTCGGTCTGTATTGGTATTAAGCATTTAAAATAATTATTTAGTCCAGGCTTAATGAGCCAGAATTCTATGAGAGGCCTTGAATTGTGAAAAACATGTTGAATGTTTCTTTGTGTACACTGCTTATGCTGATAAGTAGCGTTTATGCCGAAGAATCTGTTGAATATTCCAGTGGTGAAAAGCAAACAACTATGGTGGAACTATTTACCTCGCAAGGTTGCAGTAGTTGCCCACCAGCAGAACATTGGTTAAATACTTTTGAAAAAAACAATAAACTTTGGAAAGAGGTAGTGCCAATTGCTTTTCATGTGGATTATTGGGATCGATTGGGTTGGCCCGACCCTTATGCCAATCATGCTTATAGCTCAAGACAATATCGACACCAACAACAGGGTCATGTTCGATCAGTATATACACCTGGGATTATTGTTAATGGTAAGGAATGGCGCGGATGGATTAGCGGTAAAGACTTTCTTAAAGGTGAAGATGATGCCGGAATATTAAGCTTTACCGCTAATCCTCAAACGGTCACTGTAAAATATTCTAAAGTTTCTAAGGACCATGTATTGAATGTTGCTTTACTAGGTATTGGTATTAAGACAGATGTACAACGGGGCAAGAATAAAGGTCGTGTACTCAATCAGGAATTTGTGGCGTTATCTCATCATATGTATGGTGCTAGCCAAGATGGCTGGAAGATAGATTTACCTAAAGAAGCGTCAGAGTATGCTGAGCGATATGCTTTAGCTATTTGGGTAAGTGGCATGGATGACATCTCCCCGATTCAAGCCACTGGTTATTGGATTCCCTCAGAATGGATTGATAGCTAATGACACTGATTAATCTTGACAATGTAATTCGCAATGACCATTTTCAACTTGGATAGTGGAGTGGTGAATGCCAAATTTTTCTCTAAGTTGATCTGCTGCTTGATGAAGTAAATCATCATCAATTTCGTTAGAAGATCGCAGTATATGTGCTGTTAATGCTACCTGTGTCGTACTCATTGCCCATATGTGTAAATCATGAATTTCACTTACGTCGGGTAAACTGAGTAGATACTCTCGAATTGATTCAATGTCTATATTGGTAGGTACTCCATCAACTGACAAATTAAAAGAATCTTTAATTAACCCCCAAGAACTAATGGCAATCACGATAATGATTAATATACTTAATAATGGATCTATTAATAACCAACTTGTGAAGTATATGGTAATACCGCCAATGACAACGGCAACAGAAACTAATCCATCCGCAATCATATGCAGAAAAGCGCCTTTGACATTTAAATCTTCGTCTTTGTGGTTAACAAATAATGCCGCAGTAATGAAATTAATCACAATACCAATACTGGCTACAACAATAATTGTAATGCTATGTGGTTCCATTAATGAATTCAGTCGTTGAATTGCTTCAATAGCAATCAGCGCCATCGTAATTGCCAGTGTTACACCACTGACTAACGCTGCGAGTATAGTCGCGCGTCTATATCCATAAGTATGACTGTCGGTAGGTTTTGCTGACGCAAGAATATTCGCGCCCCATGCAAGTAGTAATACAAGAACATCACTAAAATTATGACCAGCATCTGCTAGCAAAGATAATGAGTCAGATAAAAAACCAAAGGTCGCTTCAATAATCACATAGGCAATATTAATTGTAGCGCCAATTAAAAAAGCTTTATTGCTCGATGGCGTGGAATGGTGGTGATGGTGATGCATATTATCTTTATTGAGCTTGCTGGTAGTTTCTCATGTTTTTTCAACCCATATGATGGTGATGCCAATCATTATCTAACTATTAATCGTTATTGCGCACTAATGATGCGGTAATTTTTTCCGCAGAATACAAGAACCTGCCAAAAAACTATGGATGGGATCATTGCCTTTGTACGTGTCTAGATAAGAATTGTTCAGTATTCATAGTGCAATTCTGTCTTTAGCATGTTGTGTGTGCGAATAAACACCTGAAATATAACAAAATATTGGTATCCCCTGGCGTTTTTTATAGCAATGTAACGTTCTGCCGATACTATTACCAAGTATCAATTGGCATGAAAATAGCTTTATGCATGAATGAGTTATTCAGCACAAGCTTAAGCCGTTGCTGTCATCATTGGAACTAGATTAAAACTAAATAATGCAATTCAAAATTAATAAGGGCTTACAGCTGCCTATTACGGGTGCACCTAAGCAAATAATCGAGGGTGCGCCGGCTATACAACGCGTTGCCGTGCTCGGCAGAGAACATGTGGGAATGAAGCCCACTATGTTGGTGAAAGAAGGTGGCCGAGTAAAATTGGGTCAACCGCTATTTACTGACAAGAAAAATCCTCGTGTTCAATATGTAGCACCTGGTGCAGGCGAGGTTGAAGTGATTCATCGTGGTGCAAGACGCGTGTTTCAATCACTAGTAATTCGTTTAGAAGGTGAAGACGTAAATTTTCGTGCTGGGGGGTATATTCAAATCGAGTGTCCACCTCATGTGGTTAAGTATAAAGATTTTGATATTCAAGAAGAATTTAAAGAAGACTGGGACCGCTTTAACTTATGGCGATACGAATCTAAAGTGGATGAAGTCGTTACACGCGCTTATTCTATGGCAAATTACCCTGATGAGAAAGGCAAAGTAATGCTAAATGTCAGAATCGCATCACCACCACCAGGTGCCTCTGAAGATATTCCTCCAGGTATCATGTCATCCTATATCTATAGTCTGAAACCAGGAGATAAAGTGACGATCTCTGGTCCTTTTGGTGACTTTTTTGCTCGTGATACAAAAAATGAAATGATATTTATAGGCGGAGGAGCTGGTATGGCACCTATGCGCTCGCATATATTTGATCAATTGAAAAGATTGGGCAGTGATCGCAAAATGACTTTTTGGTACGGTGCACGTAGCGCTAAAGAAATGTTCTTTGTCGAAGATTTTGATGGGCTTCAAGAGGCTAATGAAAATTTTCAATGGCATGTGGCTTTGTCAGATCCTCAAGAAGAAGATAATTGGCAGGGCTATACTGGCTTTATTCATGAAGTCTTATATGATAATTATCTCAAGGATCATCCCTCTCCAGAAGATTGCGAATTCTATATTTGTGGACCACCGATGATGAATGCAGCTGTGATCAATATGCTACAAGGCTTGGGTGTTGAAGATGAAAATATCATGTTAGATGATTTTGGTGGGTAGGAAAATTCTAAAATGACCACATTTATTTTCACTATTGGTATATTCTTGCTTATGTTTGTCGCGATGATGGTAGGCGTGCTATTTGGGCGCATGCCTATACAAGGCTCTTGTGGTGGCATTGGTAGCAAATGCTCTTCTTGCTCTAAACCATGTAGTAAGAAAATAAAGGAACAATCATGATCCAGTCAATTGAAGTAAAAGACTATATGAGTGCAAGCTTAGTGACATTTACACCTGATATGGATGTAATGAATGCTATTGATGTGTTAGTTAAGAATCGTATCTCAGGTGCTCCTGTTGTAGATGATCGTGGTAACTTAATTGGTCTATTGTCTGAAAAAGATTGTATGAAAGTAGCCATTCAAGCTGGTTACTATGAGCAATTGGGTGGTCGTGTAGAAGATTATATGACAAAGCAGGTTGTCACTGTAGAAGCAGAATCGAGTGTGCTTGAGGTAGCGAAACTATTTATGGAAAAAGGGCCGCGTCGTTATCCGGTAGTTGAAGATAATCGTTTAGTTGGACAGATCAGTCGGCGAGATGTATTACGTTCCTTGTTATAAATAAATATTTACTGATTATCTGAGTAATTAAGTTTTTCAAATCCCGTCTTGATTAATGCTGCTACGCAATCTTGATTGTTTGCAGATTTTGGAATAAATATAAACACTTCTTGAGTGTTTTCTGAGAAGGTATGATTTAGCATATTCTCAATTAACACCTTCATGTGGTTGGTCTCAATTAAATGCAAATTTAAATCCAGGCAATCAATCACTACAGTATCTTTATTATTAGAAAAGTCAAATCCAAGACGAGTATATTTGGCGCCAATTTTGGATAACCATGAAAATGCATGTAATTGCGAGTTTTGATGTATCGTGAACAATGTATCTTCACGTGAAAATCTATAGGTTGCATCAGAGAGAATCATCTGTCTGCTGATGTTGTTATCACTTTGTTTGTAATCTAATAAATCACTATAGGATTGAATATTGATGTTTTGGCCTTGATGTGACTGTTTAACAACATAGCGATCAGATTTTATTGAATATAAATCAAAATCATTTTGGCTATATGTTTTTGTATTAGATTCTTTGTTGAATCGTTTTTTTATCTGGTCTTTATCGATATTGCAACTTCTTAAAGCATTTATCGCTAAAGCTTTGCAATTCTTTTTTAGTGATTGCTTGCTTTGTTCTAGCATACTAGTGTGGATGGTTGGAATATAAAGTACATTATGTGTGTTACTGAGGCGCTCTTTATATTCGTCTCCACCCGGTGTTAAGTCGATATACCGTATGCCTTCTTCTATTAATAAATTAGCTAGGTAGATTAAGAATATAACTCCTGGTGAGTGTTTGCTTTCTGTTGGGTCGAATGCTGATAAGCCAATGTAAATGCTATCTTCATCAATATAGCCATAGTGAAAAGCGAGTAGTTTTTCACCCACCCATAAAACACTAAAGTGATTGTCTTTTAAATTGTTGTTGCGAGCCTCATAAAAACTTCTTTGTAATTGGTCGTCCTCAAATGCTGCATCATGATGTGCAGACTCATGTCTGAAATTGACTAGATCAGTGACTTGATCCATTAGCTCTAGTGCGCGTGATTGCTCAGTGATTCGTTGTATCTTTAATTCGCCTTTGCGCTTTAATCGATTTATTTTAGATTTAACACTTTTGTTCTTTAATACTTTCTTAAGTTTTTCTTCGTCGTGTAAATCTAAAATAGGGGAATCCATGGATTCGAATTGTGCATAGATGCCAGTATTCTTTAACTGGTTTGATCGAAGCCAAGAGGTATCCGTATCTGGGGCTATATAAGTCCACTTCCATTGTGAAAAAGGAATGTCAGATTTTATTGCTTTGAAAGCTGCCTGTAGGAATGCATCATTATCATTAGATGTGCATAGCCAGCCGCTATACTCTGCTAGCTGGGCGCCTGCTTGAGTCAGTATTCCGCTGTTCCTCTCGATCGCAAGAGGTATTAAGCCTACTAACTCTTCAGATCCTGAAAAGCCAATAACAAGAATTGGTTCAAAGTATTGTTGGTAGTGATGAAACCATAGGCTGACAAATTCTGATTGTTGAAACACAGTCTTATGGGCGGTGTTATCAGCGAGGGTTTTCCACTTGTTTAGAAAAGCCTTATCACTTGCATATTTGAGCGCATCATCGCCGCGGATGATTTTTACAGTGATTGTCATATGTTTGGAGAATATAAATCAGATTATTCGCCAACTATAACAGTTTGTTAGGCTGAATAATTTGACCTTATAGTCAGTTCGGAGCTCGATCTAGTTTACTTGTCAGCTAGACACGAAGACTTGTGATTATCCCAGATGGGCGGCTTTTAATGTATTGGGAATTAATGCGCGTATACGACTTACAAATTCAGTACTGATTCGTTCTGTACGTTTTAAATCTTTACATAAAGCTGTTCGAAAGCCGATGTAATCAGGATTAATAGGTAATAGTGTTTGAATATCTTTCTCACGTAATGAACCTGCAAGGCCTGTGAGTAATCCATGGTTTTTAGCTGCTTGAATAAAAGTAGACAGCTCGTTCATGTCTCTATGTAGGAGTAAGCTGCCAGCACTTTTTCCTGCGGTGTCCATCATTACTCCAGTTAAATGCGCCTTCTTGCATAGCTTGATTGTTTCTTGGATATCAAAGTCGATATCAGCAAAGAGTACTGCAATAATTTTAATGCCACGTCGTGCATGGTACTCAAAAGTAGGTAAGCACTTGTCTATATGTTCCTGGCTGAACATGCCAACTTTCACATAGTCCACGCCAGTGTCAGCCACTTTACCTATTTGTTCTAGTATGAGTGAAACGTCCGCATCAAGGTCACCAACTGTGGCGCTAACAATTGATTTTTCCCACAAGTGATCAACAATATTGTGAATTGCGTTAATGGTAAGTCCACCAAGCGCGCCTTGGTTGGGGTCTTTTAAATCAATGATATCTGCGCCATGTTCGCTAACAGTAATCGCGTCTTCTAAATTATCAACGCTTGCTAAAAATCCAGTCATTATGCTTTCTCAGAGTGTTCGTTTCTAAATTGGGTGACTTTTTCCATTAACCAATCCCATGCTTCTAATTCGCGTTCGCCTGCTGTTTTATCTAGTCCAATACGTAAATATTCAATTTCGTTATCAATCTTTTCTGCTGACAGCATATGTAAGCGACTCGTTAGTATAGCTAGTTCGATGATAGCAAACTGAGCACGATTATAACCGTGATAAGGTTTATGTGCCTGTTCATGAACAACATCACAATAAAATTTAGGGCGCTGCTCATGGTCTTCATGTGTATGCACTTTGATTTCAGTATGAGCTAAACAGTCATGTAATCTGATTCCGGCAATAACATCAGTCGGCATGGTTGGCCAATCGCGTCTGCCTGTTAAGCAGCCTGCAAAAATGCGCACATCATCAGGATAATTGATAGTCGCAGTGCCTTCACGAACGAGATTGTTCAAGGTTGCTGAAGGTTTGAATGGCCCTAACATTAAACCGCGACCAGTTTCGTGCACACCCATAGGCGTGATGTGTGCACTGCCATCTTCATGCAGGGTGGTAATAATACTTTCTCTAATAAAAGGCATAATAATTCGTTGCTAACAACGTCTTGCGTCGTTTTTCTTGTCTTTAGTGTTGCTATCTTTATTCTTATCGTCTTTGTTCTGACGATTTTTTTTGCGGTCTTTGCGTGATTGCATAGTGCTACCTTCTTGTTTGAAAGTGCTTAGGTCTTGTTGGCTTTCTTCTACCGCGATGCCCCAGCCAAGTTCTTCGTCCTGGTCATAACGCTTGCCTAACTGCCAAGCAATCTGTGCTCTGGATAATTCGCAGCCTAGATAAAAAGCATGTGCGCCATCTTCAGCTACATTTAAATGTGGATAAAGATCAAATGGGTCTGTGGCATTCCAGATGCCATCGCGATTGTATATGAAGACGCCTTCATCACATACTTGAATTCGAAAATTCGGATCGCGAATACTTGCAGCAAATTCTTTGATCTCGTCTAGGTTGTAAGGGAAAGGCTTGCGTTCATGTAGGGCCATCAAACCATTGTGATAACCTTTTGGAGGAATATTGTCTTGTTTGGAGGCATACATTATTCGCCTCGCCAGATCGGCTTCTTTAACAGATTTTCGACAATGTTCGCTCACCTCGGTGGCTAATATATGACCAATGTCGAGCTCTGAAATAATACCCATTAATAAGGTGTTGGTGCCTGCACTGTCGACATGGGTTAATTCGGTTAGATTGCCGACTCCCATCATAATTTCAATATCTGGGTAACGTTTGCGTAAGTTGCGATAACGAACAATGGATTCAGTAAAGTTAAAATTAATTGGGTCTAAAATTGGATCAGCAATAAAGTGCATGCCTTGGTTTAATAAGGTATCGATAGTCTTATAAAGAGAACGCATATTGGTAGGAGGATCACCAATGATAATCGGTGTTGAATCAACTTTTTCTAGAACCCATAGTGAGTTATATTGCAAACTTAACAAGAAATCTGCGCCAGCTTTGCCGCCTGTGACTAGATCTTCAGCGAGTAAAGAATCTACGCTGACTTTGAAGTCAGCAGCTTTAAGCGCTTGTACTGATTCAGCGAGATGACCAAAGGGTGTGTTAGGTAAACAGCCCAAATCAATTACATTAGCGCCGTCATTTCTATATTGCTCAGCGCGAGCGATAATTTGCTCTACACTCATGTTGGGAGCATCGACAATTTCAGCGAAAATATCGGTGGAATATTTGCTCAAGTCAGATCTTTTGGCTGCTTGGCCAAAATGCTGGGGTAGATCTTTGAGTTCTTCAGGTCCTCGCTCAACTGGTTTGCCCAGTTGCTTAGCTAGCTGCTCAATATCACCGCGACATCGCCCTGGCAAAATTACTTTATCGAAGGCTGAAATATCTTTTAATCGTCGAGCAATTAAATCGGTTGTCATCAAGGCAGCCACACTTACACCAATTTGATGAACTTCATAGCTAAACTCGGTGGGCTGCATGCTTTCGAGCACCTTATGCAAACTTTTTTCTGCAAGTTTGCCAGTGAGAAAAAGTAAGTGTTGAGGCATTTTTTATTAGTATATTTAAAACAGTAAGTTATATATATAATATAGAAATAGCTTTAATAAAAATAAATGTTATTTCTAATGTGCGAAGAGAGTGGTTGTTGTTAAACTCCTGGCAATGAATTCACGAGTTAAACGACGCGCACCCCTTTCAGAACAACCGCTTGCGCAATCCCAACTTCCCGATCTGCTACAAAGAGTATACGCGAATCGTGGTGTCACGGATCCTGCCCATTTAGAGATGTCGATACAAAATATTCTTCCTCCTAATTCATTGATGGGAGTCGACGCCGCGGCAAAGTTGTTATTTGAAAAAATTAAGAACGATCAATCTATGATCATTGTTGGTGATTATGATGCTGATGGTGCCACCAGTTCGGCATTAGCTATGCGTGGATTAACTAGTTTGGGTGCAAGAAAGATTAGTTACATCGTGCCAAACCGATTTGAATATGGTTATGGGTTAACGCCTGAAATTGTTGATTTGGCGCAGAATAATGATCCTGACCTAATTATAACTGTTGATAACGGCATATCTAGCATCGCAGGTGTAAAATGTGCGCGCGATCTTGGTGTGGATGTGTTGGTGACTGATCATCACTTGCCTGGCCATGAATTACCTAATGCGAATGTCATCGTTAACCCTAATCAACCTGGTGATGACTTTAAAAGTAAGTCGTTAGCTGGCGTGGGCGTGATGTTTTACGTGCTGATAGCATTACGTTCATATATGAGAGAGCAAGATTGGTTTAAGTCGCAAAATATTACAGAGCCCAACTTTGCTGAGTTGTTAGATCTAGTTGCACTAGGGACAGTTGCCGATGTTGTTCCTCTAGATCGAAATAATCGTATATTAGTTGAACAAGGCTTGCGCAGAATACGTGCAGGGCAATGTTGTCCAGGAATTCTGGCGTTACTCAAGGTCGCAGGCAGCGAATACTCTCGTGCTGTTTCTACAGACTTGGCTTTTTATGTCGGTCCAAGGATTAATGCGGCAGGAAGGTTAGAAGACATGTCGATTGGCATAGAATGCTTGCTTGCCAATAGTGAACATACTGCCAATGAAATCGCTACTCGGCTAAATACACTAAACATAGAACGGCGAGAAATAGAAAGCCAAATGAAAGATGAGGCAATTAAAAGTTTAGACAGAATAAAGTCTGAAAAACTGGTGAAGAATAAAAATGAGCTGGGTATCTGTGTCTATCAACCAGATTGGCATCAAGGCGTAATAGGAATATTGGCTGCACGCATCAAAGAAAAATATTATCGACCTACCATCGCCTTTGCTAACAGCGGTGATAATGAGCTAAAAGGTTCGGCGCGTTCTATTCCAGGCGTCCATATTCGCGATGTGCTAGATACGGTTGCTGCAAGAAATCCTGACATTATTGCTAAGTTTGGTGGTCATGCGATGGCGGCGGGATTAAGTTTGCCTAAAAATAAATATGATGAATTCGTAGTCGCATTTCATCAAGTGCTGGAAGAATGGCTGACACTGGATGACCTGCATGATGAAATACTCTCTGACGGCGAGTTAAATGAAAAAAATCTTAGTTTAGCCACAGCAAAAATCCTACGCACGTCTGGTCCTTGGGGGCAAGGTTTCCCTGTACCTGTGTTTGATGGCGAATTTAAAGTATTAGATCACCGTGTGGTGGGTGAGCATCACTTGAAATTGACTTTGCAGTCTTCTGATGGGAATAACTCTGTTGATGCGATTGCGTTTAATTACGCTAATTTCGATTGGAATAATCGAGCAGCCATTGTGCATGCGGCTTATGAGTTAGAAGTAAATCATTTTCGAGGAATAGAGTCGCCGCAGCTATTAATTCGTCATTTAGAAGTGCGAACCACGCATTAGATTTTGTCATTCCCGCGCAGGCGGGAATCCAGTAGAATGCTACGGATTACACTACATCTAAATTTAGTTATTAATGTGTTCGACTGAATTCTCGATTATGCCAGGTATGGCGATACTCTTAGATATATAAAAAACATGGAACTGGCACTTTATTTTACTCAACTTAAAGAACTCGGCGAGCGAGTCAATTCGCTTAGGGGGTATCTTTGACTATGATACAAAAGTGGAGCAACTCGAGGAAGTATCTCGGGAGTTAGAAGATCCTGATGTATGGAACAACCCTGAACGCGCACAAGAGTTAGGTAAACAGCGTTCTCAATACGAAGCGGTGGTGAATACCATTCGTGTCGCAGAGCAGGGAGTAACTGAAGCCATAGAGCTGCTAGAACTAGCGGAAATGGAAGACGATGAGTCTACTGCCAATGCAGTGATTGAAGATTTAAATGCGCTTGAAGAAAAAGTCGCTAAGTTAGAATTTCGGCGCATGTTTTCAGGTGAGATGGATGCCAATAATGCTTTTTTGGATATTCAATCAGGTTCCGGTGGTACCGAAGCGCAAGATTGGGCCGAAATGATTCTGCGCATGTATCTGCGTTGGGGTGAAGATAAGGGATTTAAAACAGAATTAATCGAAGCTTCGCCAGGGGATGTGGCAGGGATTAAAAGCGCCACGATTAAATTTGATGGTGAATATGCCTTTGGTTGGTTACGTACTGAAACCGGTGTACACAGGTTAGTACGAAAATCACCATTTGATTCAGGCAACAGAAGACATACATCGTTTGCTGCGGTATTTGTTTCACCCGAAGTTGATGACGATATTGATATAGAAATTAATCCAGCAGATCTGCGCATTGATGTTTATCGCGCCAGTGGTGCAGGTGGGCAACACGTCAATAAAACAGAATCAGCCGTGCGTATCACGCATTTGCCAACAGGAGCAGTGACGCAATGCCAAAACGATCGTTCTCAACATAAGAATAAAGATGTTGCTATGAAGCAATTGAAAGCAAAGCTGTATGAGTTAGAAATGCAAAAACGTAATTCAGAACAGCAAGCGCTGGAGGATTCTAAATCTGACATTGGCTGGGGCAGTCAGATTCGATCCTATGTGCTAGATCAATCACGCATTAAAGATTTGCGTACTTCTGTTGAAACCAGTAACACGCAGGCAGTACTAGATGGCGCATTAGACCAATTTATTGAGGCAAGTTTAAAGCATGGCTTGTAAGTCAAGGCTTAAGGAAAAACAAATTAAATGAGCGAACAAGATAATAGTCAAGAACAACAGCAAGACGAGAATAAGTTAATTGCATTAAGGCGGGAAAAACTTGCAGACATTCGCAGTAAGCGAAATGCATTTCCCAATGATTTTAGTCGTGATGCATTGGCTGATGAATTGCAGAATAAATTTTCCGATAAAACTAAGGAAGAGTTAACCGAATTAAATCAGCATGCCAATATTGCTGGTCGCATAATGGCAAAGCGTGGGCCATTTCTACTGCTTCAAGATATGTCGGGAAGAATCCAAGCTTATATTGATCGCAAAGGACTAGATAAGGAATTAGTCAAAGAGATTGATACTTGGGATATTGGTGACATTATTGGCGTCTCGGGCCCGGTTAGTAAATCCGGCAAAGGCGATCTATATGTGAAAATGGAAACAGTGGTGTTGTTAACTAAGTCGCTACGTCCATTGCCGGAAAAATTTCATGGTCTAACCGATCAAGAGCAACGTTATCGTATGCGTTATGTTGACTTGATTATGAATCAAGAAGCGCGTGAGACATTTAAGATTCGCTCTAAGATAGTTGCGTTTATTCGTAGTTATTTAAATGATAAGGATTTCTTAGAAGTTGAAACACCGATGATGCAATCGATACCTGGTGGCGCAGCGGCTAAACCATTTGTGACTCATCATAACGCACTTGATATGCAGTTATTCTTGCGTATTGCACCTGAGTTATATCTTAAGCGTTTAGTGGTGGGTGGGTTTGAAAAAGTGTTTGAGATAAATCGTAATTTTAGAAATGAAGGCTTATCTACAAGACATAATCCTGAGTTCACGATGTTGGAGTTTTATGAAGCCTATGCTGAATACCATACTTTAATGGACCGTACCGAAGATATGCTACGTCAGCTTGCGCATCACTTATATGGCAAGTACACCATCGAGTATCAAGGTTCCACTTATGATTTTGAGCAGCCATTTACACGTATATCTGTGAAAGATTCAGTATTAAAAATGAATCCAAAATTATCTGAAGCTGATTTAGTAACAGTTGAGTCTCTACGCAAAGTTTGCGACGACTTAAGTATCCCGCATGAAAATAGTTATGGTACTGGCAAACTGTTAATCGAGATTTTTGAGAAAACAGTAGAAGATAGATTGGATCAACCAACTTTTATTACTGAATACCCAACAGAAGTATCGCCACTTGCACGACGTAATGATAATAATCCAGAAGTGACTGATCGATTTGAATTCTTTGTGGGAGGCAAAGAAATTGCTAATGGCTTCTCTGAGTTAAATGATGCAGAAGATCAAGCCGCTCGATTTAAACAGCAGGTTGCTCAAAAAGATGGCGGTGACGAAGAAGCAATGCATTACGACGCAGACTATATTCGTGCATTGGAGTACGGTTTGCCACCTACAGCAGGTGAGGGTATCGGAATTGATCGTTTAGTAATGTTGTTTACCGATTCTGCTTCGATTAGAGATGTGTTGTTATTCCCGCAAATGAGAGCGGAGTGAATTGATTGATAATCGCTATATCTAAAAAGGAATTTGCTGATGCTTAAGCTTGGTTGGATAAAAGCGGATTATTGTAAAATTATAAAGCTGTTAATTTGTCTTATAAGTGTGGTTATAACTGCGCCCGCATTTTCGCGAGATGCAAAAGAATTATTTGACCAATACAGCGATAGAATATTCCAGATTCGAATAATCGAATTATCATCAGGTAATCAAACTGCAATTGGTTCAGGGTTTCAGATTGATAATGATGGTTTTATTGTGACTAACTTTCACGTTGTTTCGGAGTATGTTCACCACCCAGAAAAATATCGTATAGATTTGGTGACTGAGCACCAAGAGCATTTAGATCTCCAACTTTTTAATATAGATGTAGTAAATGATCTAGCGTTACTAAAGGTCGAAGGTAATTCTTCGGGTGGAATTGATTTGGCGGATAAATTGCCGCTAAATGGCGAGCCAATTTTCTCGCTTGGTAATCCTCATGATCTTGATTTGACAGTTATTCCTGGCACTTTTAATGGGATCACTTCCCATAGTGCTTATGAGCGCATACATATATCTGCTGCAATCAACTCTGGTATGAGTGGCGGACCTACTTTGAATAGTGCAGGTCAAGTGGTGGGTGTCAATGTTGCGTCCTCAGGAAATCAAATTGGATTTTTAATACCATTACATAGATTGCGCAGTTTTGTAAATAAAGTGAATGAAAGTGCAATAATAAGGGAAGACTATTCAACGATTATTAGAGACCAATTATATGCTAATCAAAACAAATTTTTTGATGAATTAATTAATGGTGATTGGATAACATCAAGTTTTGGAGATGCCAATGTGCCTGATGATATCTCTCCTTATATTAAATGTTGGGGTGTTAATAATAGTCGGCCAGAAGAAAAATATAACTATAGTGCTAGCTATTGCCAAGAAAATGAAAGGATATTTCTCTCTGGTTCATTTGATACGGGTTCAGTATTATTTCAATTTGGTTGGTTTGAAACAGACCAGCTGAATCAATTTCAGTTTTATAAAGCGCTTGAGAGTTATGCTTCTGATTTAAGACCGGAAAATATGTCTGATGAAGAAAATGTAACAAATTTTAAATGTTACGATGATTTTGTGGAGTCAGTTAGTAAGGCCAATAAAAACATTGAGAACAAAGTATCTTATTGCGCTAGAGCGTATAAGAAATATCAAGGTTTGTATGATGTAATGTATTTGAGTGTCTCGGTGCATGACAATAATAAAGCTTTGTTGAGTCATTTTTCTATCACCGGCGTCAGTCAAGAGGCGGCAATAAGACTCACCAAAAAGTTTTCTGAGAATATAGTATGGAATTGATTATTGAAATCATAAACCGCTCAGGAAGAGTGCTTGAGCGCCGCAAGCTTGAGGGCGATAGTATATCGATTGGCCGAGCCTATGATAATTCTTTAATCCTTGATGATATGTCAGTGGATCCGCATCATGTGTCTATTGAAACATCTAATGATGATGGCTTTCTGCTTAGAGATTTGGCTAGTGTTAATGGCCTTGTTTATAAAAGTAAAAATATAAAAAATAGCATATCTTTGCAGTCCGGAGATGAGTTTGTATTGGGTAATACTCACTTAAGAATATATAGCTTAAATCATCCTGTGAAAAATACTGTCAGTCTCGACAATGTTGATGGGGCAGTGAATTATTTTTCTAAGAACTTAGTAGTGATAGGAGCGATACTTCTCGCCACATTATTAATTGCATTAGAAATTTGGAATGGAGCAATAGACGAGCTTAAGGCTCAAGATTTTTTTGAAACTATTTCTATTCTATATATTGGTGCTATAGCGATAGCGCTATTCTGGGGCTTGATAGGCCGAGTAGTAAAGCATGAAATGTTTTTTAAAATACAGCTGTCATTAATACTTTTTTATATTTCTTTAGCTGTCTGTATTCAATTTATATATCATACTATTTTGTTCAATACGTTGAATTACCCTGTCACTACAGGCATTTATGCGCTTGTAGAATGTGTATTTCTGGCAATTTTGTTTTGGCTTAATCTTCGTATTGCGACAAATCAAGCAAATATTCAAAGATGGGTGTCAGCAACAATTTTGTCAGCGTGTATTGTGATGTTTTCATTCTCTGCAGAATTTTTCGCGAGAATTAATTATTCTAATTCTCCGTACTTTGTTTCTTCCCTGAAGCCGCCGTCTCTTAGAGTTGCTTCTGGTGTCAGCTTAGAGGATTTTCTGCATAATAGTGAAGCTATTTATAGCCACAAACTTGATGAGAAACATCAATAGAATCAAACATGCCTATTAAGTAAGGTGCTGATTCTGACTTATAGAAAGACTCGTTGGTTACGATTGATGATAGAGGCGTGCGTTTTCTTAGGCTAGATAAGTGCTAAATATATCCAAGAATTCTTCTTCACTGACGGTAAATACATCAACGTCTAATCCTTCCATTCTGCGATCGGGCCTTTTTCTTCTTTCTATGTTTTTTGCCCACAAGCTTTTGTCTGCAGAGCGACGGTCTTGTTCGGAGCGTCTGTCTAACAAAGTGTCTTTAGGCTTTAGGTTCATCAAGGTTCTCGAATTGCAGTTAGTTATGTGTCTTGTTTTAGCGTGTCAACATGACTATATATGTTTAAATTTTGTGATACAGCGAATTTAGCGCTGATGCGATACTTGTGCGCAATTTAATGAAGGTTGTGCAAATTGACTGATTGTTTCTCTAAATCAAATTCACAGCTAGGACTACTGTATCGTTTTATCATCAGTTGCCATTGTGGCGAATTAAAACTTAAAAAAAATCAATCAGTTCACAGTTTTGAATGTTAAGCATGACTGATTTTCGATCAGATTCTGATCGAAAATAATATCTCTATTTTCAGTCTTTATTTAAATCAAGCACATAGAGTTAGCTCATCCATTAGCTTCTTAAGTAGTTCGTTTAAATATATTGAAGGTCGACAAGCAGCGATGTGCTAAATGAATCAATTCAATCGAGAAGTGCTTACTTTAATGGATGCAGAAATAGTGAAATTTTTGATTAATCAGGTACTGAAGTGAGTAGCAAGATGTCCTGAGACTAATGTAGTCTCGTTAGTTACTATCCGTGGATTCGGTAGGCCTATAACAATTCTATAATTTGTTTAGGTGTCGGTCAGTCTGAGGGTGGCGCAATCCGAGTGAGTTATGTTGTAGCTTGGGTAGCTATTTATTAATTCTTGGGCAATTTCGCCTAGTTCTATTAATAATTGTTTCTCTTGTTGAGAAAATATTCTTGGCTTATTGTCTGCTACGCAGAAGCTTCCTATATTATAGCCAGATGGAGATTGTAGTACATAGCTTAGATAAGAACGAACTTTAGGGCCTTCTAATACCTGAGGATGATTATTGAAGCGAAAATCCATAACGGCATTGTTGACTTCAAAAATACGTTTCTCAGGAAGTTTGGATGTGATTCCATAAATTGCATGCGAACATATCGATATGTTTCGTGGAATTTCAGAGATATTTAATCCATAAATTGACTTGAATCACTGACGGTTAGTGTCCACAAGCGTAATCGCCGTAATCGGTGCATTAAATGAATGGGATGCA
>CALJEX010000049.1 GCA_938074525.1 uncultured Gammaproteobacteria bacterium | reverse complement strand
TACTGACTCTTTAGTTTTAACGTCTTTTGACGTTGAAGGTATAGAACTCACATTTTTCTCTTGATAATTAATATTATCTACTCTGTACTCCATATCAACACGTGCAAATGATATTTTATCACCAGCTTTCAATACACATTTATTAATTCGGTGGCCATTTACCAATGTGCCGTTTGTGCTGCGTAAATCTTCTAAGAAGAAATTGTTATGGAAACTAATCACCTTAGCGTGATGCATACTGACTGATTTAACTGCAACATGAATATCGTTACTAGGAATACGCCCGATAGTGGTGACTTCTTTAGTTACATCAAAACATGCAACCACCTTGTCCCCATCCATCTGAACCAACTTAGGGGTCGGCTCGCCCGCCATGTTAAGCGAAGCAATATTCTTTTCAGCAAAGTGCTTAATACCAACACGTTCTTCATATGGAATCCACTGAAGTTCATCGACTGACAACTCCAATGTTTTAATAGAGATACTTTTCTCTTGTTCAACAAATGCGGTGATTAACGCGGTATCAAACAAAGCATTAATCAACCGTGGAACACCACCAGTATACCGATGGATTACAGAATAACATTCAGGATGCACAATTGGCTCAACCTTGCCCTCTTCTTCAAGCGTATAATCGTAACCGGCCATACCTAAACGATGCTTAACATAAGCAGCAATATCTGCTTCATTCAGCGGAGCCAAATGAAATCTGAAGCGTATACGTTGACACAATTGTTCCATACCAGGTGCATCTAACACTTGTTTCAATTCTGGTTGACCCACTAGCACAAGATTCAAAATACGTTCTTGTTGTGTTTCCATTCCAGTGAGCATACGTACCTCTTCTAGAACACGCCTGCTTAAATTTTGCGCCTCATCTATCACTAAAATAACTTGACGACCTTGCTCATACTGATCCATCAGATAGCTATTTAGCATCTCTATTAGCTCAACTTTATTTGATGTAAATGGCTTAAATCCAAATTCAACTAATATTGCCTGAAAGAACTCAACTTCATCGAGCTGAGTTTGATAGACACGCGCAATGATTACGTCATCACCAACGCTTGATAACAAACTCTGAATAAGTGTTGTTTTACCAGATCCAATCTCACCGGTGATTACAACAAACCCATCACGATTCCAAACTGTGTAGTCCATATACGCTTTTGCGCGCTTATGTCCTTGACTCAAATAAAGGAAGTTTGCATCGGGGGTTAATTGAAAAGGCTGTTGTTGTAGACCAAAATGTTCTAGATACATACCAAAGTTTCTCTTCTTTTATGAATGTTGACGTGTTTAGCTGTCGGTCATCTTTTTTTATTAATATATGCTTCGCATTGTAATGGTGAGAAAAATCATTTTTAGAAGACAATTCACAAAACAAAGTAATTAATAAAATTAGAAGCGAATTTAGCTGAGTAATAGGCAAAATTCTCAAGTAATAACAAAACGTCTAATAAATAGATAACTTAATGTTATCTATGAAGTTTATACAAGTTGTTAGGGTGAGAATGTGATATCAATCAAAAACATTGATATTGCCGAAATGTGATCGACAATGGATAGAAGTGATGAATTTGGGTTTATCGCTGGATAATTTTAGGCATTATCACATTCATCAGAATTACATTCACCATAAATAATGAGCGAATGATCAGTGATTTTAAAGCCAGCTTCTTCTGCAATCTTCTTTTGTTGTTCTTCTATTGAGGCATTTACAAACTCAACGATTTTGCCGCACTTTATACATATAAGATGATCGTGGTGTTTGCCACGATCCAATTCAAAAACGGCTTGCCCGCCTTCAAAATGATGACGCATGACTAGACCCGCGCCTTCAAACTGGGTGAGCACTCTGTATATTGTTGCAAGGCCAATTTCTTCATCAGAATCAAGAAGCACTCGATATATATCTTCTGCGCTCAAATGCTGCTGAGTAGACTGCTCTAAAATCTCCAAAATTTTCATTCTGGGGAGCGTGACTTTCAGACCCGCTTTGCGTAAATCCTGATTTTCCATATTATTTAGTTATGATTGAAGATATGGTCGGGACTATAGCAATAAATACGTGCTTCCAATAGTCATAAATAATGGCTTACTGCTTTTGCTTTACTCGAAAATATTTTAGATTTCTCAACAAGTTACGAGTTGCACTTTCAAAAGTTTCATCACCGTTAACAGTGCAATAGTCGCGTAACCACGACTCTATCTGTCCTATAGTCTTAGTTTTACCCAATATGGAGTAAGTATCTTCCGCAAGATGATTATATGCAGTCATATAACCTGCCAGCCAGCTCAAATAATAAGCTGCCCCTTCCTCATCTTCATTAAGAAATGATTTACAACTGAGATTGCCGAGCCCCATTGTTAGGTACTGGCCCGTGTCGTCCGCAGCATGAGTCATTGATATGGGCCACACAAAGGAAAACAGGACTAGAAAAATTGCAGAGGATTTATTCAGTTTTTGATCTAAACTTAATCTCACAATTAACCTGAATATAGTGATCTATAGTATTGAATTTAAAAATAAAAACCCGCCATTAAGGCGGGTTTGCAATCTGCCAATTGTACGCTAGGACTCCGACAATTTATTATATTTTATACCCAACTAGAGGAGAAAGGGTTGCCAATTTTCCGTGCGTACGGCATATCAATTCCTAAATTATCTTCGCAATTTGCGTATCAGTTGCTTACGTAGCTTAGCGAAGATATCTGAGGCAACACATTAGCATACCTTTACAGCCATTTCACAAGGTTTTTTAATCATTTCCAGACTAAACCTAAGTATTTACCGTAATAGTCAGCAAATTAAAAAGTGATTCCATAGGTGTAAATTTAATAGATAAAACTCTGTCCGACCAATGCGTTTAATCCCCCGCTAAAGCGCAAATTAAATCCAATTATATACTATTTAATTCTTTATAATTCATAAAGTTATGACTAATTATTAAAGCTTGCAAGTAGGCTTTATTCCGAGTCTAAAACATAAGTTTATTCCGCTCAATACAGCAAAATGACAAGACATAATTTATGAATATCAAATCTCTCATTTTTTTATTAGTTCTGGTATCGCCAAGCATAACAAGTGCTGACATGATTCTTAATAAATCGATTATTTATTTTGAGCCGGGTCAACCAAATCGCGAAGATTTAGAAATCCAGAATGCTGGGGCTGACCCTTTATACATCCAAGTCACGCCAAAAGTTGTGCATAAACCGGGGAGCAATGATCAATCTCGCGAGGTATTCGATAATCCAAAACAAGCCGGCTTACTCGTATCACCTAACAAGCAAAATCAAACTATCACTAAAGCTGTTACAGATATTGCTAAAGCTTACAATCGGAAGACAGTCGCAGAATATATTGAGAACAAAGAAATCGCTGATATTGTCCGTGATATTGGCGTTAATTATGGATAGGGCTATTATTTCTCGAAACCATTCCCTATCTCTCAATTATCAGCTTCAAAAGAGTAATTTAATATTAAAGGATACTTTATCTAGCTTTTTTTAGGGGAGCGCTTGCGCTCATGTTCTTTTAGGAATTTTTTGCGGATTCTAATATTTACTGGTGTGACTTCAACCAATTCGTCATCATCAATAAATTCTAATGCATACTCCAAAGTCACATCAACAGGCGTTGTCAAAACAATATTTTCGTCCGTTCCAGAAGCACGCACGTTTGTTAATTGCTTTCCTTTAAGCGCATTAACGGTTAAGTCATTATCACGAGTATGGATCCCAATGACCATTCCTTCATAAATTTCTTCGCCATGCCCAATCATCATGCGCCCACGCTCTTGCAAACTAAATATTGCATACCCGGCAGCTTTGCCTTGCCCGTTGGAAATCAATACACCCCTAGAACGTTGGCCAATACCAGTAGAAACAGTAGGTCCGTAGCTATCAAATACGCTATAAATTAGCCCCGTTCCTGACGTCATAGTCATAAACTCTGTTCGAAAACCGATCAAACCACGCGCAGGAATAATGTAGTCCAGACGCACGCGTCCTTTGCCATCAGGTTCCATATTCTTAAGTTCGCCACGGCGTTCACCTAATTGCTCCATGACAGAACCTTGGTGATCAGTCTCGACATCGATAGTTAACTGCTCAAATGGCTCTAACACCACGCCATTTTCTTCACGAGTTATCACTTCTGGACGTCCTACCGCGAGCTCAAACCCTTCACGGCGCATAGTTTCAATCAATACCGAAAGGTGTAATTCACCTCTACCTGAAACTCTATATTTCTCACTATTTTCAATAGTTTCTACGCGTAATGCAACGTTATGCTTTAACTCTTGTTGAAGGCGATCCCAGATGTTTCTACTGGTCACATACTTGCCTTCTTTTCCTGCGAATGGGGAAGCATTGGCTTGAAAAGTCATGCTAATGGTTGGCTCATCCACGGTCAGTGGGACCAGCGCTTCTACCTTATCTGGCTGGCAGATCGTGTCAGAAATATCTAGAGGATCAATCCCTGTTATTGCGACAATATCACCAGCACTAGCTGACTCCACTTCGATTCTCTCTAGTCCATGAAATCCGAGAATTTGCAATATTTTGCCTTTTCGCTGATTACCCTCTCTATCAATAATAGCGATCGGTGTATTTGACTTAATCTCACCCCGTTTAATTCTTCCAATTCCAATCACACCAACGTAGTTATTGTAGTCCAGAGTCGAGATTTGCATCTGGAAAGGACCTTCAGCATCCACATCAGGTGCTTTCACATTTTCAACAATACTAGTGAGTAATGGGGTCATATCACCATCACGAACACTTGACTCGAGTCCTGCATAACCATTTATGCCAGAGGCATATACCACAGGGAAATCAAGTTGTTCATCGGTCGCACCCAAGCGATCAAACAAATCAAATGTGCGATCCAACACCCAATCAGGCCGTGCACCACCGCGATCAATCTTGTTAATGACAACAATCGGGCAAAAACCCATGTTGAAAGCTTTTTGAGTCACAAAACGCGTTTGCGGCATGGGGCCTTCAACGGCATCTACTAATAACAATACACAATCAACCATCGAGAGGACTCGCTCAACTTCACCGCCGAAATCAGCGTGGCCTGGTGTGTCTACAATATTAATGCGGTAATCATTCCAGCGGATGGCAGTATTCTTTGAAAGAATAGTAATTCCACGCTCTTTCTCTAAATCATTGGAATCCATCACGCGCACTTGAGGTGCTGAGCGTTCATCGAACGTGCCAGACTGCTGTAGAAGTTGATCAACCAAAGTGGTTTTCCCGTGGTCAACGTGGGCAATAATGGCGATGTTACGAAGTTTGTCAGTCACGTGCTGGTCCTTGTTTCAGAATGCGCGCGATTATACATGCCCGCTGATCAATTGATAGCAGCTGTATCAAAGCAGGATGGATATACTCAAGTATTAAGATTCAATGAGAACAATTACCATATCTATAATTTACTTTATTATTCCTATATAACTATATGAATATAATGGGTTATTGATAAAATGATATTTATATATTTAACATTAAGTATATTCTATAACTAATTGTATATATTAGATTTATATGATTTTCACATACACATTTAAGTTTGATTCGCCAAACAGCCCAACACAAGACATTGAAATCAATCATCCTGCACAGAATTTGGCAGCTATATCAATCCACACAACATCCTGTATACTCCGCGCTTCTTTAAGTGCACTTCGGTCCGCACATTATTCAAGCGACTGTCCTTCGAGATAGTCACTCAAACAAGAAATAAGTATCCGCCTAGACCGACTCAAGCCATGGTTTTGAGTAGGCCGATCCTCTGGAGTTAAATCATTAATGTCATTTAAATCACTCGGCCTGCGTGCCGAATTACTTCGTGCTGTGTCTGAAAAAGGCTATACCGCACCTACCCCAATACAAAAACAAGCTATTCCCTATATATTAGAAGGACGCGACCTCATGGGTGGCGCTCAAACCGGCACCGGCAAAACAGCCGGCTTCACACTACCGTTACTTCATAGACTAGCCTCTAAGGAAGTTAGCCAAAAAGGCCGCCGTCCGATCCGTGCTTTAGTACTAACTCCCACTCGAGAGCTTGCTGCCCAGGTGGCTGATAGCGTGCGTGATTATGGACAACATTTATCGCTCCGCTCTGCCGTAGTATTTGGTGGTGTCAGTATTAATCCACAAAAACAAAAACTGATTAAAGGCGTGGATGTATTGATTGCCACCCCTGGTAGATTACTAGATCACGTGGGTCAAAAAACTGCTGACCTTTCAAATATAGAAATTTTGGTATTAGATGAAGCCGACCGCATGTTAGACATGGGGTTCATACACGATATTCGCAGAGTGTTGGCACTACTTCCAAAGCAAAAACAGACTTTATTATTCTCAGCAACTTTTTCCAAAGAAATTAAACAACTTTCAAGTGGTTTATTAAATTCACCTGCATTAGTTGAAGTGGCAACAGAAAATACTGCGTCAGACTTGGTATCACAGGTCGTACATCCAGTTGATAAATCACGTAAACGCGAATTATTGTCGTACTTAATTGGCTCCAATAATTGGAAGCAGGTATTGGTATTTAATCGTACCAAGCACAGTGCTAATCGTTTAGCTAAGCAGCTAGAGTCAGATGGCATTAGTGCAGCGGCTATTCATGGCAATAAAAGCCAGGGCGCAAGAACTAAAGCACTCGCTGATTTTAAACTAGGCAAAGTACGCGTATTAGTTGCAACTGATATCGCAGCACGAGGATTAGACATTTCACAATTACCACACGTAGTGAATTTTGATTTGCCTAACGTAGCTGAGGATTATGTGCATCGTATTGGCCGAACCGGTCGCGCAGGCAATGAAGGTGAGGCAATGTCACTAGTATGCATAGACGAACACAAGCTACTACGCGATATCGAAAAGTTAATTAAGCGTGACATTCCTAAAGTAGTCATTGATGAGTTCTTACCTGACCCTTCAATCAAAGCAGAGCCTATCAATACCGGACGAGGCCAGCAGCAACAAAGAAAATCAAAACCGTCTCGCAACAAGCCTTCATCAAAACGTGGCGGTAGCTCACCATCATCACCTTACAATGGTCGCTCAAACAACCAAGGCCGCTCAGGTAATCGAGCACGCCAGAGTTCTAGAGGCTAAACGCTGTTAATTAATTTAGGCGAGAGAGTGAAATATTTTCTCGCCTATTATGGTAAAGATAATTTTTGTTCTGCCATTTTCCAACCAGGCATATACTCAGTGACGAAGTTGTAAAAGCGCAGATTATGCTTAGGCTCTAAAAAATGTGTCATTTCATGCAGAACCACATACTCTAGACATTCGATTGGCTTTTTAGCCAATTCTAAATTCAACCAAATTCTTTTGGCTCTGGGATTACATGTTCCCCATCTCGTTTTCATTTTCTTTACACCAAATTCACGCACTTTCAAATCCATTAAAAGCTCATATTTATTGATTAAAATTGGAATTTGATTTTTTAATTGATCTCTATACCAGGCTTCTAATATAGATTGTCGTTTTTCACACGAGACTTGCTTATTCGCATACAGCTCTAACACCTGCCCATTTAAAACCACTTTCGGTTTAGCATCTGAATAAATATGGCGAAGCTCATACTGCTGATCAAAACAGAAATGTTTTTCTCCTGATTGATATACGAATGTATTCTGATTTACATGAGCCTGAAGTCTTTGTTGCTGTAATAATATCCAATCATACTTAGAAATAACGAATGCATAGATCAAGTCAACTGGCATTCGTTTTGGCGCTGACACGCGTACCTGCCCTTCAGGCTGTGTCACTCTTAGATTAATATTTTTAACATTCTTACGCGTTAACTCAATTATCACATCTTGTATGTGTAATTGCGTTGTAGATAAATTTTTAATGCTTCTATTACCCATAATTAAAATACTAACGAATTTTTCGAACTTTGAATTTACGCCCTTTTATTTTACCTTCAGTCAAAATATTTAATGCTTTCTTTGCAATTGATCTCTCAACCGCAACGTAAGAAAAGTGATCAAAAATATTAATCTTACCAATTTGCTTGCCTGGTATATCAGTCGTAGACGTTAAAGCACCAAGAATATCTCCGGCACGTACTTTTTCTTTGCGTCCTCCACTAATACATAGAGACACCATGGCAGGAATCAATTTAAAATTTTCACGCGCTTTAAGCGATGCGGTAGATTGAATAGTGACATCAGCTTTTTGAAATTCTTCTATTGCTTTAATTCGATGCGCTTCGCTTTTTATAAATAAACTCACAGCCACGCCTTGTTTGCCAGCACGTCCGGTTCGACCAATACGGTGAATATGAATTTCCGGATCAAATGCCAGTTCAAAATTAATTACTGCATCTAAGTCTTTAATATCCAAACCACGGGCAGCAACATCAGTCGCGATTAATACTGAAGTACTTTTATTCATCACTTGAACTAATACTTGGTCGCGCTGCTTTTGTTCAAGATCACCATGCAAGGCCAACACATGAAAACCTTGATTCCATAAGTCGTCTGCTAATTCCTGGCATTGTTGTTTTCGGTTGCAGAACACCACACTTGATTGTGGACGATAATGCTGTAGCAATGAAACCAAAGTTTTTGTGCGACTTCCCTTTTGAATTTCATAGAAGATTTGTTTTATTTTTTTATCATCGTGCAAACTTTCGACACGCACATCAATAGGATTTTTTTGAATAGAATCACTGATCTGTTTTATCTCATCTGGATAAGTCGCAGAAAATAATAACGTCTGCCTTTTCGTTGGTGTTTCTCGAATGATATTCATAATATCTTCTTGAAAACCAAGACTTAGCATTTGATCGGCTTCATCAAGTACTAATATTTTAACCCCGCCCAACAGCAATGTTCCCAAGCTTAAATGCTTGAGAATACGCCCTGGAGTACCCACCACTATATGAGGGTTTCGTTCCAGTGATGCCAACTGCGGGCCTAAGGGCTTACCACCACATAAAGTCAGAATATTAGTATTAGGAATTGCACGCGCTAACTGGCGTATTTCCTTAGTGACTTGATCTGCCAACTCACGGGTTGGACATAACACCAATGATTGAGTCATGAATAACTGTGTATCTAAATTACTCAGTATTCCAATCGCAAAGGCAGCGGTTTTTCCACTGCCTGTTTTAGCTTGAGCTAATAAGTCTTTACTTTTTAGTATGTCTGGTAGACTTTGCGCCTGAATATCAGTCATCGTTTGGTAACCCAGTGATTCTATATTGGCTTCCAATTCAGAACTGATAGATAAGGATGAAAAGTTTTTTGCTGTCACGTTTGATTTAGTTTGTTTGTTGATCGTATTTTACGTTTATCACCCTAATCCATTCTCAGGGTAGTGCGTAGCGCTAATAATATGCCATTCGTACACTAGTATGTCTTATATAAGAGTTTTCTGATATAGTCCGCCCCATTTCACGCAGTTAACCCCCCATTAAATAATATTCCCAATGTTTCATCTTGGTTGCGCAAGTAGCGCCTGTTTTAAAAACGAAATCCTTTCTGGTTTAACCGTTGCATTAGCCTTAGTTCCTGAGGCGGTCGCATTTGCGTTCGTGGCAGGAGTAGAACCCTTAGTCGGTTTATATGCTGCATTTATGGTGGGTCTTCTAGCCGCAATATTCGGGGGGCGTCCAGGAATGATCTCTGGTGCTACCGGTGCGATGGCCGTAGTGATGGTCGCATTGGTCGCAGAACATGGTGTCGAATACTTATTTGCAGCCGTAGTAGTTACCGGCCTATTTCAAATGCTTGCCGGAGCATTAAAGCTTGGAAAATTTATTCGTATCGTGCCGCATCCTGTGATGCTTGGCTTTGTTAACGGATTAGCTATTGTGATATTTTTAGCCCAGCTGAAACATTTCCAAATGACCAATGAAGAAGGCGTTAAACAATGGTTAAGTGGTGATGCGCTAACAATTTTTGCCAGCTTAATATTACTCACTATTTTAATTATTCAGTTCTTACCCAAGCTAACAGGAAGCTTCCCAGCAGCATTAGCCGCCATCATTGTGGTTAGTTTATTGGTGGTAGGTCTTGACCTAAATACAGTCAAAGTAGGTGACTTAGCCAGCATTGAAGGTGGACTACCTGCTTTTCATATTCCTGCTGTTCCTTTCACCTTTGAGACACTTATCATTATTCTGCCTTACGCCTTTATATTGGCAGCAATAGGATTAATTGAATCATTACTCACACTGAGCTTGATTGATGAAGTCACTGGTACTAGAGGTAGAGGCAATCGTGAATGCTTCGGTCAGGGCATTGCTAATACAGTCACAGGATTTTTTGGTGGCATGGGTGGATGCGCCATGATTGGACAAAGCATGATTAATGTAAATTCTGGTGGGCGCCAACGCTTATCTGGAATATCTGCAGCTATCTTCTTACTAATATTCATTTTATTTGCCTCACCACTGATTGAGCAAATCCCTATGGCTGCTCTAGTTGGTGTCATGTTTATTGTCGTATTTGCGACTTTTGAATGGTCTAGCTTGCGCATTATTCGTAAAATTCCAACTACTGATGCATTTGTGTTGGTACTGGTCTCTGCGGTCACAGTATTTACTGATTTAGCCATCGCCGTGGTTGTCGGAGTGATAGTTTCAGCGTTAGCGTTTGCTTGGGAAAATGCCAAACATATTCATATAAGTACTCATGATGATGAAAAAGGTTCACGTATCCACGAACTCAATGGACCACTATTTTTTGGCTCAGTAAAAAATTTCCTAGAATTATTCAATCCTGAGAATGATCCAGACGATGTCATTATTGAGTTTCAAAATTCTCGCGTGGCAGACCACTCGGCCATTGAAGCCATCGATATACTAGCGGAAAGATACATTAAGGCAGGCAAGAAATTACATTTGCGGCACTTAAGTCTTGAGTGCCGTCAGTTACTTACCAAGGCGGGAGATTTAGTTGAAGTCAATGTATTGGAAGATCCTCAATATCATGTTGCAGATGATCAGATTGCGTAGACAAAATTACTCGACGACACTACAACAAATCCTTATAGTACCGCCATTTTATTTGATATCACTATTACTCGTTCAGGAATACCGTTTTGATCACTACCGCTAATATCACAATGCAGTTTGGCGCCAAGCCATTATTTGAAAATATTTCCGTCAAATTTGGCGAAGGTAACCGCTATGGCCTAATAGGTGCTAATGGTTGCGGCAAGTCCACTTTTATGAAGATTCTTGATGGCAGCCTCGCGCCCTCTTCTGGCAACGTCTCGATTACACCTAACGAACGTGTAGGCAAATTACATCAGGATCAATTCGCTTTTGAAGAACACAGTGTGATTGATACCGTCATTATGGGTCACTCAATCTTATGGGAAATCAAACAAGAACGTGACCGCATTTACTCACTGCCAGAAATGTCTGATGAAGAAGGCATGAAAGTCGCTGACTTAGAAGTCCAATTTGCCGAGTTAGATGGCTACAGTGCAGAAAGCCGTGCTGGCGAATTATTAATGAGCGCCGGGATAGAAGAAGCATTACATTTTGGACCGATGAGTGAAGTGGCGCCTGGTTGGAAGTTAAGAGTACTACTTGCTCAAGCATTATTTGCAGACCCTGATATATTATTACTTGATGAGCCCACCAACAACTTAGATATTAATACTATTCGTTGGCTGGAAGGCGTCCTTAATGAACGCAAAAGCACCATGGTCATTATTTCTCATGATCGCCATTTCCTAAATGCCGTATGCACACACATGGCAGACATGGATTTTGGTGAGCTACGCGTTTATCCAGGTAACTATGATGACTTTATGATTGCCTCAACCGCAGTCAGGGAACGTGCTCAATCACAGAATGCAAAAAAGAAAGCACAGATTGCAGATCTACAACAATTTGTCAGTCGTTTCTCTGCAAATGCCTCTAAAGCAAAGCAGGCAACCTCTCGCGCCAAACAAATAGATAAAATCAAGCTAGAAGATATAAAACCTTCTAGTCGAGTGAGTCCTTTTATTCGATTTAATCAAACTAAAAAACTACACCGCCAAGCACTAATACTAGAAGATATTGGTCACGGCTTTGATGGTGAAGCATTATTCACTGGTGGTAACGTTATTTTAGAAGCTGGTAGTCGTCTTGCTGTAATTGGTGAGAATGGCGCAGGAAAGACTACTTTCTTACGCTGCTTAATTAGTGAAATCGAAGCTAATCATGGCACATTAAAATGGTCAGAAAATGCCACCCTAGGTTATTGCCCTCAGGACAGTACTATCGAATTTGATAATGACTTATCTTTATTTGATTGGATGAGTCAATGGCGCAAACCAAAGCATGATGATGAAATCGTACGTGGAACATTAGGTCGATTATTATTCTCATCAGATGATTTCAAAAAGAAAGTGAATGTATGCTCAGGTGGAGAGAAAAATCGTTTGTTATTTGGCAAATTAATGATGGGTGAGACCAATGTACTTATCATGGACGAGCCAACTAACCATTTAGATATGGAAGCAATAGAAGCGTTAAACTTGGCATTAGATCATTACGAAGGCACACTAATATTTGTCAGTCATGATCGTGAGTTCGTCTCTTCTTTAGCAACTCGTGTAATTGAAATTAAAAACAAAAAAATCATTGATTTCCAAGGCAGCTATGAAGAATATTTGGCTAGCCAACAGAGCGATGACAAAGTTGCAAGTTTTTAATGCAGCCAATATTTGAAGAAATTGATTTCCAACACACTACTCTAGGAGATATTAGTCTTAGACGCCGTTCCGAGCCCAGATTAGATAATGTCATTATTTATGAAGTGAAGCTTAACGAAGAATTTTTAATGTCTAGCTTATTCACCGAGGCAGAAATACAGCTATCACTTCTTGGACTCAAACAAGTGCAAAACACTTTCGGCGACAGTGAGGAATTAGACATCATTGTTGGTGGTTTAGGCTTAGGCTACACCGCAGCAACCGTTTTAGACAACCCAGCGGTGATATCGTTAAATGTGATAGATGTAATGCAGCCAGTGATTAACTGGCACCAACAAAAGCTAGTTCCACTAGGTGAAAAACTTACCAATGACGCACGATGCAAGCTAACTCATGCGGATTTCTATCAGCTAGCCAGGTTAGAAAATACTGGATTCAATAACGAAATACCAAATCAATTAGCTCACGCAGTATTATTAGATATTGATCATTCACCAAGTCACTTACTCAATGAGAGTAATGCTTCTTTTTATACTAAAGCCGGCCTTGAGAGCTTAGCTAAGAAAATATATTCCAAAGGTATATTCGGGTTATGGTCAAATGAATTACCAGACCAAGATTTCATAGAATTACTAAACTCAGTATTTGAATCAACACAAGCACATATTGTTAAATTTACTAATCCATACACTCAAGAAGAATCAATTAATACAGTTTATTTATCCAATACGCATTAATTATAAGTTGCTTTCATTTTTTGCTATTACTTGTTTATGCAAAGATCTCATTCTCTTTACCATCACTTTACCTGAACGCGAATAAAAATTTATCCGCCTAGGATGCTCCCCACCCAGATCTTCTCCGCTAAGCCTATACCCTTTCAGATTAATATAATTCTTAATAAAACGAATATTACTTTTGCCGACATCACCTGCAGAAGAAATAATCGCTCCACCTCCAAATATTTTTATTTCCATGGTTTGCTTAGAGCCACCCAAATGCAGAATTTTGTTCAGCATGTAATCCATAGAAAACAAACCATATTGAAAAAGTCGATGTCCACTGACTTTACTAATATCACTTTTATTTCCAGCCACCATAAAATGGTTCATACCCACTATTCCAGTGACAGTATCACGGGCACATGCAGAGACACATGAACCTAATACCGTACTAATAATTTCATCTTCTTCGGTAATATAGATGCCTCCCAAAGAAAGTCCTACCACAGATTTCTTTGACTTCTCATCGTAAGATATATTTATGTTTTCAAAATCCCCAAATTTATTCGAAAACATTTTAGCTTCATTCATGATTTATAAAATAATAGTGCTATTTTTTTATACCATTGCATCCAAGAATATCTTTTTATTATCTAGATACTTCTTTTTAATACGGCTACAAATTTTTTTTACTTTTCCAGCATCGTTAGCAAATAATTTTCTTACTTGTTCATTCATTTGTGGCGCATCATCTAAATCATCACTTTGTATTTCAATGAGTACCGAAAAAATATTTGCTGTATGAATTAATAGTGCTTCTTTTTTATATGTTTGAGCATCATCATGCGAATGATGAAACTCGATACATTCTTTCAATAATTCAGTTATTCTAGAATCCATGTTTTACTGCCTTTTTATATAAACTAGCGAAAAATATTTTTAATTATAGATATGGCGAAAAAAGCCAAGCAATCCCATCTCTTATCTTTATTATTAATGGTCTACGTTCCAGTTCATCTAACGCAACTCGATTACTAACTTTAATAATACTATTCAAATATTTAGTTAGCTTCAGCGCCATAGGAGCATCATAAATCTCAACACCCACTTCATAATTAAGCCTTAGACTTCTTGGATCTATATTGGCAGACCCGATCAAACTATAAAATTCATCCACCACAAATATTTTAGAATGATCAAATGGCGGTGGCTGGTAATAAATTTTCACACCTGAGGTAATAAGTTGTGACAACATGTGTCGACTTGCCCAATTGACAAAATTAAGATTATTTTTTAGCGGCAATACCACTGATACATCAACATTTCGTAAAGCCGCCACCTGCAACGCACGCAGAATTTCTTTATTAGGCAAGAAGTATGGTGTCATTATAACAATGCTCTTCGTAGCTGCATTGATAGCGCTAAATAACACAATCGATAAATGCCCTAGATTTTCTCCAGGACCATCACTAATAGCTCGACACCAAGTCAGATCATTAGATGAGGGAAAAGATTCGTTTTGGTGCTTCTCAATATTACCATTAACAAAATCCCAATCAGATTCAAATAATGCTTTTAATTGATAAGTTAACTCTCCTTTAATTTCAAAATGAATATCTTTCAATGGTGCTACATCAAGCATATATTCATTACTTATATTCATACCACCAACAAAACACACTTCATCATCTATCACTAATATTTTTCTATGGTTTCTTAGATTAATATACATATTAAATGGAAAAAACTTGGGCGGTAAAAACCTATCTACCTTAACACCCTGCTTAGACAATATACGCCGTGCTTTAATTCTCGAGTAATGTTCACCTATCCCATCAATCAAAACATATACATCAACACCGCGATCTTTCGCTTCAATCAACGCCTGTACAAATTTTGCTCCAATTTCATCCACTTTAAAAATATAAGTTGATAAATAAATATACTTTTTTGCTGCTCTTATTGATTCAAGCATTGCAGGATAGGTTTCTCCGCCAGAAAATAATACTTCTATAGTATTACCCGCAACCAATGGCAATTTGGTTAACTGATAAGAAATATGCTGGATATTGATTAATGAATCAGAGATTTCTGATTGAAAAATTTGTTCGTGAGAATTAAATTTAGGCGGCGGATAATCAAGTTTTTTAGCGCGTTTATGAGCACGATTAATACCAAATAAAAAATATAATATTGGGCCAAATAGCGGAATTAATAAAGAGATAGTAATCCAGCCGAACGCAGCTCGTGAGTCTGTCTTATGCAGAAGCGCATGAATCGCAGAATAAGTTGCAAGAAGGAGTAATAGTAGACTTACCAAGTAATAATATGGCATACAAGTTAATATCCTTTAAGCACTTGATCTACAAATCGCCAAGATAGATTACAAATTGATAATCTCACTGTTTTTCAGAGTACTCTGATCAACAAGATTATTATTGATGAAAATCAATCATCATTCGTCTTATTTTATTATATTACTACATATTGTGTCGCTAATGCATATTGGCAAGCTCTATGGACTGATTAAGACATGGCTTGTCAGTAGGAATAGAACGAGATAATCAATATTATTTATAAAATAAAGGCCTTTGGAAAGCTTAACTTCGAGGATTATGAGATTACTGTACTAATGATTGAAGGTGCACTTGAAGGTATAAAATATTCTAGTATTATCAGATTAATGAACGGATCTGAATTCGAAGGCTGGGAATTAAGAGCTACATGGAACGATTTTAGATATAGGAAATTAAGGTTTTTATAATAGAAAGGGTTTTATGCAATTTCGAGTGATGTCATACAACATACATAAGTGTATCGGTAGCATTGATCGTAAATATAGACCCGAAAGAATAGTAGAAACAATTCGCCACTATCAACCAGACATTGTCTTGCTTCAAGAAGTGGACAAAGGCGTGCCTCGCTCAAGGCATGATGACCAAGTTAAATTATTAGCAAATAAACTAGACTTCAAGTATTCACTGTTCCAAGCTAACGTGAAATTAAAATATGGATGTTATGGTAATGCTATTCTTAGCCATCATCCTTTAAGCCATCATTCTAATATCGACCTCACTGTCCCACCTAAAAAAAAGAGACGTAGTTTAGCCACACAAATTAAAATAAAATCTGGTGGTCATGTAAGATCAGTTAAATTTATTAATGTTCATCTTGGCTTGGCGGCCTATGAACGGAAAATTCAAGTCATGCGAATTGTAAATGATAGTTATACAATGAATAATCCACATAGATTACCCATTATTTTAGGTGGCGATTTCAACGACCTATGGCAAAATCTGTGTAGAAAAGTATTATATGCAAATGATTTCACTCCAGTATTAGGCAAAACTAAAACTTTCCCTTCAATATTTCCCTCTCGAGCACTTGATAGAATATTCTACCAAGGAGATTTAGAAGTAATTAATTCTTTTGCTGGACATACAAAATTAGCTCGCGCGGCATCAGACCACTTGCCAATTATTACTGATTTTTCCCTACCTATTTAATGAATAATAACGATATGAATTATTAAACATGACTAATCCCACTCATGAATTAATGAACAATCAATAATAGCTCTATCATCTAACCAGTCTACAAGACAATATTTGCCAATATATTCACGATCAACTGACTTACGGTCCTTTTCGTCTTTAATTTTATTTATTTTGTTTGCAAAGACTCTCTCACTCAATGTATGCGTTGATAATAAAGGCCTGGTATAAACAATGACATTCTCAGACATACTAATAGCTCTCAATCACTTAATTCACTATACATATAGCAACTAGCTCATTAGATATTATTGATTTAGCTCAATTAAATCAGCAAAATTATTAATCATGAGAATCTTCATATAGCTTAAGTTGAAATCTTAATCTCTCTACTTCTTTAATTAAATCCAATGCTAACGCAGCACCTGCAGTATTCACACCTAAATCATGTTCAAGCCTGATTGCAGAATGAACACTCTTTAAGTGAATTGCAGAAAATTTCCAGTTTTCATGATTTTCACCTTTCGGTTTTATTACTCCTTCATCTACTAATTTTATTATCAAACTTTCTTCACTATTACATATCAAGCATAATTCGCTTAATGTAAATTCAACCTGTTCATCTAATATTTCACCAACATGGAGTTTTTTCATTAGTTTCTATACTCCTAAAGCTTTACGTGGATGAAACTTAAATGTCTGTTCCATCTGTCGATAGAGTGCTTTTTCAGCTTCAGACTTTGCATTAGGTATTGAGATCTCTAAGATAGCAATAATATCTCCAGATGGTTTACCGGGGATACCCTGCCCTTTTAATCGAAGTTTACTTCCACCAGATGATCCAGGTGGAATTTTTAGTTCAACCTTGCTAATGGGTGTAGGTAAAGTAATGGTTGCTCCTAATGCTGCTTCCCATGGCGCCACAGGCAACTTAATGTATATATCTTTACCTTCAACGCTAAATACAGGATGAGGTTTAAATTCAATCTCTAAATAAAGATCTCCTGAAGGTCCACTACCAACACCTTTTGAACCCTGCGCTGCTAACCTGATTTTCTGACCTTGTTTCACTCCCTTAGGAATTTTCACATTCAAGGTTCTTTGTTTATTAACAAGCTTGCCATACTCATCTATTTCTGGTGTTTTCAAAACGATATCTCTTATGACACCTTGATATGAGTCTGAAATATCAATCAATATTTTTGCGTGGTGATCTTTCCCTCGAGATTGACTATTAGAATAGTTTTGATAGCCAGCTCTAGAACCAGCAGCATGACCAAATAATGACTCAAAAAAGTCACTTGAACCCACATCACTATAATTAGTGTATCTATCACTAAACTCGAAACCAGCATCCCAATTAGGTGGTGGTTTAAAATCTTGACCAGACTGCCAATTAGAGCCTAGCTGATCATAAGCAGCCCTTTTTTCTGGATCTTTCAGAACCTCATAAGCTTCGCCTAACTCTTTAAATTTAGCTTCAGCATCTTTTACTTTACTCACATCGGGATGATATTTACGGGCAAGTTTGCGATATGCACGCTTAATCGCATCTTGAGTTGCACCTCGCTCAACACCTACTATCTTGTAATAATCTTTGTAATCCATAGCACTTCAACATGATTCAATGTTCATATTGACGTTGAGTAAAATAGTGTTTATTGATGCAAATCAATAATATGTATTAAATTAATTAATCATTATAAAATTGCTCTGAATCAATATCTGGTTACTCATGAAATTGATAGTTTGTGATAGTAATTAATAAATCAGATAGGTCGAATGGATAAACAACTGCACGCGCATTGGTTCAATCTTATCAGCCCACTTTTTCCAGAGGATTCAAAGTTAACATCTGAATCAACGGTGGATGATTTCTTAGTGACTGCATCATGGTTACTTAACAATGACCCAAGTCGACCTAATAAGAGATCTAGAACCGTAGTCATAGAAATTCCCAAAAACACTATTAATGGTTATTCAAGTAAAACAGATAGTCGAAAAATTAATGATGATAAAAAATTATGTCAGCAGGTTAAAGAATTCCTGACTTTGTTAAATCCAAATCACGATACTCCAGAAGATAGTTGCGCCCCTGAAGTACGTCTAGTCGTATGCGGCTCAGTATTAGATAGCTAGTGAATACAAAAAATTATCATATCTTCAATCTTTTGTAAGCCATGCAACTAACATTCGTATTTGTGCATCATCTAATTTTTTGTCGAAAGCAGGCATTATTCCATTACGCCCGATAGAAATAGAATGATGTAATTGTTCATCTGAATTTCCATATAACCAGATATCATCAGACAATCTTGGTGCACCAAGCAATGGATTCCCTTCTCCAGTATTTCCATGACAAGCAACACAGAACTGTTGGAACAGCTGCATACCCTTTGTATTTCCCGCAGTGTTCGCAGCATCGTTAGAAGCTAATGTTTTAACATAGTCTGCAACTTGTGATACACCTTCATCACCCAATACTGCCTGCCAGCTGACCATAACAGCATTCCTGCCATGTCTTAGTGTTTGCTCTATGTCTTCTTCTGTACCACCCCACTGCCAATCATTATCTCTCAAATTTGGGAATGTCATGGCTTGCCCTTGCCCATTAGGACCATGGCAAGCTGCACAATTTTGTACAAAAATACGTTTTGCGGAACCCATTAGCTTTGCGTCTTGTTGCAATTCTACAATAGACGTATTAGTGATATTTTTGCGCGTATCAGCATGCTGGTATGAATAACGCACTAAATTTTGATCTAGCCTACCACCTTGGGACCATTTTAATGCACCACTAAATGATCCTAGTCCTGGATATAATATTAGATAAATCACTGTTGTGACTAAAGCAGTAAGAATCATCCAAAACCACCACATAGGTGCTGGATTATTACCCTCTGTTAGCGTTTCATCCCATACGGGTGACTTAAACTCCTCAGCAACTTTTTTCGAGAAATAAATGCTAAATATTAGCCATACCAAACCAGACAGGCTGACAATAGTAATGGTGATAATCCAACCACTCCAAAAATCTGTTGGCATATCAGCCATCTTGATGCTCATCGTTTAGTGGGATACGTGCAGCTTTTTCGATATTCTTCTTGGAGGATTTCAGTGAAACCCACACAACAACTATCATCATAAATGCCATCACAAGCATATCTCCTGCGAATAATAAATAAGCCATGATAAATCTCCTTCTGGGTAAGCCGTTCCTAGAACTTGTAAGTAAGCGATGAGCGCATCCATTTCAGACTTTCCTTCAAGTGCAGCCGGTGCATTGTTAATATCATCTTGTGTATAAGGATGTCCTAATCGTTGTAACCCACTAAGTTTTGCTACGATATCGTCATCATTATTTGCTTGACGTTTTTCTAGCCATGGATAGCTAGGCATAATTGATCTGGGAACTACATCACGCGGGTTTATTAGATGTAGGCGATGCCAATCATCTGAATACTTTCCACCAATTCTATGCAGATCAGGGCCGGTTCTTTTTGACCCCCATAAGAACGGCCGATCATAAACAAATTCATCAGCACGCGAATACGATCCATAGCGTTCAACTTCAGCCACTAGTGGACGAATTTGCTGAGAATGACAGGTATTACATCCCTCACGTATATAGATATCTCTACCCACCAGTTGTAATGGCTCATACACGTGTGTATTCACTCCCGGCGTGATAAGTGATTTCTGATACAAACTGGGAAGTACTTGTACTAGTCCACCAATAGATGTGACAAAAAGAATTCCAAATATAAGTAAACCAATATTTTTTTCTAAACGATGATGTAGATCTAATCCATTCATGCTAAAGCTTCCGTCACTAATGGAGGCCTAACCGCAATTGTTCGGCGACCAATAATAGTCATTGAGAAATTAAATCCCATTAACAACGCACCAAGTAAAAATATTAATCCAGCGACAAAACGTAATAAATAATAAGGATTCATCGCCGCC
This sequence comes from uncultured Gammaproteobacteria bacterium, assembly GCA_938074525.1. Classification (GTDB taxonomy): domain Bacteria; phylum Pseudomonadota; class Gammaproteobacteria; order UBA4575; family UBA4575; genus UBA1858. Next base: position 3,089 of record CALJEX010000049.1, on the reverse strand, counting down.
ATAATATCTGTAAAGCTATACCGAAGCTCACCAATCTCATCTAGGCTTAACCATAAAACACCTTGTGAAACACCAGCACCCCACATCGCAACCACATATAGAATTGTGCCCATCAGCGCCATCCAAAAATGTATATTGGCCAATCGCACACTATATAATTTCGCACCTACAAGACGTGGTACAAGAAAGTAGAATGTTCCAAAGGTAATAAGTGCGTTCCAACCAAGCGCACCCGAATGCACATGGCCAATTGTCCAATCAGTAAAATGGCTAATTACGTTGACACTTTTAATTGCCATCATTGGTCCTTCAAAGGTTGCCAGACCATAGAACGCAAGCGCTAATACAATAAATTTCAATGCGGGATCAGTACGAAGTTTTTCCCATGCAGTACTGACAGTCATAATGCCATTCACCATTGAAGCCCATGAAGGCGCGAGCAATATTAAGCTCATTACCACACCCAAGTTCTGCACCCACTCTGGAATAGCATTGAAATGTAAATGGTGTGGTCCAGCCCAAATATAACTATAAGCAAATGCCCAGAAAGCAACGATAGAAAGTCGATAACTCCAAATTGGTCTCTCAGCTTGTTTAGGTAGAAAATAATACATCATTCCTAAAAAGCCACCTGTTAATAAAAATCCAACCGCATTATGTCCATACCACCATTGAACAATCGCATCTTGTGCACCTGCATATAGTGAATATGATTTTGTTAATGTCACAGGTAATGCAAGATTATTGACAATATGCAGCATTGCAATGACAATAATTAATGCCCCATAGAACCAATTAGATATATAAATCTCTCGTATTCTTCTCTTAGCAATCGTGCCAAAAAACACAATACCGAAGCACACCCATACTATTGTAATTGCTATATCAAAAGGCCACTCGAGTTCAGCATATTCTTTAGAAGTATTAAAACCTGCAAGTAAAGACAATCCACCGAGAAGTATCGCAATCTGCCAAGCCCAACAAGTAAACCACGCTAAATTCGGCGCAAAAAGACGTACATGACAAGTACGCTGCACACTATAATATGCAGTACCCATTAAAGCGGAAACTGCAAATCCAAACACCACCACATTTGTATGAAAGGTACGCAACCTACCAAATGAAATCCATGGATTATCAAAATTAAGTGCCGGCCAAACCAATTCAGCAGCAACATAAACTCCCGCTAACATTCCAACAATTGCCCAGAAAATTGAAAACATGACTAGTGTCGTGACGATTCGATCACTATAAATTTCTACTGACAAAATCTTTGCAGGATCAACCAAAATTAAACTCCTAAAGATGGTCCGAAGCCGTAGCTCCAAATAACAACTGTAATACCTAGCAAGCTAACCAGCGCGACAAGAAAATATCCAATTAAAGACGATGCCATAAGCATGCCGCGTTCTGGTGAAGTATGTAAAACAATGGGTAGTCCACGATAAAGTAAAAACATACTCCAGAGTATTGCGAGTACAAATACTAGAATATTAATAAAGACATTGGGATATAAATGAATAACACTAGCCAAGGCAATAGGCGCTCCCACAACAGAGATGAAAGCAAAATGAACACCTAGCGATGCTCTTGCTCCATATGTACCTGCCATCCATTGCGATACTATTGCAGTACTAATAAATCCAATTAATAAAGCGAAAAAATATGAAACACTAACCCCTAACAAAATGTCACTTGATAAGTACAAAGGTTCAATTGCACCAAGACGCCAACCAAACTCAAGCGCACCAAAATACGCGAATATTGGTGGTAGCAAACCAAGCCATAACGCAATTTTTAGAAATACCGAAATGGGAGTGAGTTGTATATCTGCAAGCGTATTAAATACCGCATCCTGATCAAATAATAATCTTGTCACTGAAAATAATGAAAACTTCTTACTCATCTGATCACTAATTTATCTATAGCAGTTAATATAAATCTTCATTATTTCGGTGTTTAAGCTAAAAATAGACATTGAATATCAAATAGCACAGCAACCATGAAATTTACTGCATATGGATAAAAGTAGGTATTAATGCTTACGGATAAGATATCAACGCGAACCGTTTGTACAACTGATATACATCAAGTTAAATGCAAATATATTTACTTGATGTTCTTTTAGACCAACAATAGATTACATGAATATGAAATCTAGATATGTTTAGCGATAATCGATTAAATAAAAATCAGACTAGAATTATTTTGACATTAATAGCGAATTATGAAGACACCCCTTGAAGAAGCTTGATACCACGCAACCTAGATTTCCTGCGCATAATTATTCTTACTAAGCCAATTAACATTAACCCAATCGCGCTTAATATATAATTGAAATATTCCCAATAAGTTTTTTCTTGTTCATTCAACGTTGTGAGTGTTCGAGTAAATTTCGAGTGTTTTCTCAACACTTCAATAAGCTTTTGATCCTGCAAAGACCAATCCATTAAATTTTGCAATAATTGAACTGGTCGCCGATACTCACTACGTAGTACTTGCGACATTTGATCAGCAAAATTATCTGTGAATAATGCACTAGAGCCAACAACTATAAGTCGAGATAAATTATCCTGGTTCTTCTCATTGTCAAATGATTGTTCAATCATGGTAGCAAGCACGTATGATTTAGTCTCTTCACTAGATTGGCCAAACCCAATCTCAGGATACATACTAAAATCAGGCAACACATCATAGCTGTCTGAAGTCCAACTATCATCAGAAGAAAGTAACATCGGAATAATGTTCCGATTATTACTACTGCTATTGTCTATAGTAATTGGCGATACCCATGGCGCATACACCTGGCCTAGCTTCGTTGTAATACTGCTATCTGTATTAAGCCCTTCTCCACGCACATCGACGATGTAAGGATAATTCACCAAGCTTGTTTGACGCACACGAGAGCCACCAATACTTCTTGTCACTGGCAAAGAATATTGGCCATGTTGACCATCTAATACCAAAGTATCTTCGATAGTAACACCAAGATCTGACAACCAATCTTCTAAACCTGACCGCACCGGATACACTTCAGCGAAAAAACTAACATTCACATCAATAGTAGATGAAGCTATTAATACAGTACC
>CALJEX010000048.1 GCA_938074525.1 uncultured Gammaproteobacteria bacterium | reverse complement strand
TTCCTGATGGCCCAAATGAAATCCATCAAAATTACCAATCGTGGCTACAGTAGGTTGCTTGATTCTTGTAAGCTTTTTACTGCCTCTAAGTAAGATCATTTTAAACCTGCGTTAGTGTGACTGAAGGCGAAAATGGTTTGGACGTAATCCAAAAATTAGTAGTAGGCCAACATAAATAGAAATGCCCACTATGACTAATCCACTCAGTGAGGCAAATCGAGTTATACCATTCCAATTAGACCAAACCTCTGGTCCAGGGTTAATCCACCATAAGCAAAGAAACATCGCTATAGAGCTAAAAAACACTTTTAATCCTAGTGATAGCCTATCAGAGCTGGCATGTAATACATTAGCCCTTCTGAGTAGGATAAATAATAGACTTGCATTAATGTAAGCAGATAATGATGTGGCAAGCGCAAGACCAGCGTGCGCGCCGGGCGTTTTTATGTCAGGTAATAGCCATATAAATAATAAGTTAAGTGCAATATTAATGATTATCACAAAAGCACCAATTTTTACCGGAGTTTTCGTATCTTGGCGTGAGTAAAAGCCTGGGGCTAACACTTTAATAAAAATAAACGCAGGTAACCCAAGTGAGTAGGCCATTAAACTGAGAGTTGCCATTTGAGTGTCAAACACATTGAATTCTCGGTATTGAACCAAAGTGGAAAGAATCGGCCCTGACAAAACTACAAGACCTAGCATAGCGGGGATGGAGATTAGTAAGGATATCTTTAGCGCCCATTGCATGGTTTGGTCAAATGCTTGATATTGGTTAGATACGTGCTGTTTCGATAGCATTGGCAAGATGACTGTCGCGGTGGCAATCCCAAATAAAGCAAGTGGCAGCTCAACAAAGCGGTCAGAGATGTATAGCCAACTAATACTGCCTGCGAGCAAATATGAGGCGATGATAGTATTGATAAGTAAATTAATTTGCACGATTGAGCTACCAAAGATAGCTGGCAGCATTAAATTTAGAATTCTATCTACACCCTGTTTGGCGCCAGATAACTTAGGCAATGGTAATGAATGGGCTTTGATTAAAAATGGAATTTGGAATAATAACTGTGCCACGCCAGCGATAAATACGCCCCAAGCCAACGCGGTTACTGGATTTTCCATTTGTGGAGATAACCAGACAGCGGCGCCTATTAATGAAAGATTGAGCAATACTGGCGTAAGAGCAGGCACTGCAAATTTTTGGCGTATATTTAAAATACTGCCAGAAAGAGCCGTCAGGGAAATAAATAGCGCATAAGGAAAGGTGATCTTAAGCATGTCGCTAGCCAGCAATTCTTGTGCGGGATCATCAAATCCCGGTGCGAATATGTGGATCAACCAAGGCGAACATAAAATACCTAATGCGGTGATAATCAACAAAATAATCGATAACAAGCCGGTAACATGATCGATTAAGCGCTTAAAATCATTTTCACTATTGTGTAAATGAGCCGTCATCACGGGAACGAATGCTTGTGAGAAAGCCCCTTCTGCGAATAAGCGTCGTAGGAAATTTGGAATACGAAACGCAACGAAAAAAGCATCTGTGCCCGCATTGGCGCCGAACACAATAAATATGATGGCATCACGAGCATAGCCAAATATGCGAGAGACGAGGGTAGCGCCTCCAACGACTAAGGTGGATTTAACAGGCTTCTTGCTCACGTGGTGTTAAGTAGAGGTTATTTGATTGATTTGTAAAGAAAAACTCTAACCTATTAACGCTGGATTTGCATCACTGTTGGGTACATGATTTGTTGGTTGTCTATTTCAGCTTAGTTAAATACAGGATTATCCCGTATAGGCCGCAATTGATACGGGTTTGGATACGTATTTTGTTGACATTTTACAGCGAAAAACGCATAGTTCGACGCCCTAAAACACAATGCTTAGATTCAAGAGGACAGATTTTGGCAAATATAGCTTCAGCACGCAAAAGAGCACGCACTTCAGAGAAATCTCGACAAGCCAATGTTGCTATGAGATCAAAGCTTCGCACGTTTATCAAAAATGTGGTGAAAGCGATTGATTCTGGTAATAAAGAAGAAGCTCAACAGCTATATACAGCATCTGTTCCTGTGATCGACTCATCTGCTCGTAAAGGCATCATCCATACCAATAAAGCAGCAAGGCATAAGCAACGTTTGAATTCGCGCATTCGCGCAATGTAATTTAGTCTGTAAGGACCAGCGTTTAATACGTTATTCGCTTACAGAACGGCTAAATTATCTCGATTTATTAATTCTGGTTCATCGATATAACCTAATGTTGGTTCTATATCGGCGGTCGACTTTCCTAGAATCTTGCTTGTTTCATCAGCGTTATAGTTGATTAAGCCACGCGCAATCTCATTCCCTTGGTCATCAGTACAGGCGACTAAATCGCCTCGTTTGAACATACCTGTCACAGACGTGACGCCAATCGGTAATAAGCTTGCGCCACCAGATCTAATAACATTGCTTGCGCCTGCATCTAATTGAATACTGCCAATGACTTTCAGCTGATTAGCTATCCATTGTTTACGCGCGGTTAGTGGCTCAATCGCAGGCTGAATAGTTGTTCCTGTATAGGTGCCCGCAGCCACGGAAAGTAGCGCATTTGTTTGTTTGCCAGATAATATTATCGTCGAAGTGCCAGAGCGCTCGGCTCTTCTGGCCGCAGACACTTTAGTCAGCATGCCCCCACGTCCTAATGCATGGTGGGATGGGCCCGCGACAATATCTAAGATCCTATCATTAGCAGAACAAGATTCGATCAATTTCGCATCTTTGAATTCATTGGGATTCTTATCGAAAATTCCAGTTTGGTCGGTGAGAATAATTAATTGATCAGCACTAATCAGATTGGCAACTAACGCAGCAAGATTGTCGTTATCACCAAAACGGATCTCATCGGTAGCCACTGTGTCATTTTCATTCACAACAGGGATGACACCTAATTCGAGTAAAGTCGTTAACGTCGAACGTGCGTTGATGTAACGTTGTCGATCACGTAAATCTTCATGGGTAAGTAGCACCTGTGCACTATGTAAGTCATGTTCTTGTAGATATTTTTCGTATGCTTGGACTAAACCCATTTGGCCAATCGCGGCAGCGGCTTGTAACTCATGTAAAGTGCGTGGGCGTTGAGTCCAGCCCAGTCGTGCCATGCCTTCAGCAACAGCACCCGATGAAACTAAAATAAGTTCATAGCCTTGCTTGCGTAGCTCCGCGAACTCGCGCATCCAGGCCTTAATGGCGGTTAAATTTAGACCTTGGCCATCATTGGTGATTAGAGAGCTGCCAATTTTTACTACCCAGCGTTTAGATGGCTGAGTCGACATGTTGTCATTGTTCATTTTCACTTTCTTGCTCGACTAAGTACCCAAGAATATCCTTACATAATTGATCCAAGCCTACCCTAGAAACGGTAGAAATGGCATAAACTGGTCCTTGCCAGCTGATGTCATCACAAACTTGTTTGATCAATTGTTGCTGTTCTTCCTCTAATAAGAGGTCCACTTTGTTGAATACAAGCCAACGATGTTTATTAGACACTGCTTCGCTGTATTCCTGGAGTTCTTTCTCAATAGTATGATATTGAGAAATGGCGTCTTCACCTTCTCCACGGTCTGACAAATCAATCATGTGTACCAAGACACGACATCGAGATAGATGTTTTAAAAATTGGATGCCTAGGCCATGTCCTTGAGCTGCGCCCTCGATTAAGCCCGGTAAATCTGCCATCACAAAACTTTGTAGTGGGCCCACTCTGACGACGCCTAAATTTGGGTGCAACGTGGTAAATGGATAATCTGCAATCTTTGGACGGGCTTCCGACACGGCTGAGATTAATGATGATTTGCCAACACTAGGAAGTCCTAACAAACCCACATCGGCGAGCAGTTTCAGTTCTAGGCGTAAATCACGGATGTCACCTTCAGAGCCATTACTGGTTTTACGAGGAGCACGATTAGTAGAGCTCTTAAATCGTTGATTGCCTAAGCCGTGAAAGCCGCCTTTGGCAACCAATAGGGTCTGACCTTCAGTGGTTAGATCGCCAATGCACTCATCAGTATTGTCATCGTAGACTTCTGTACCTACCGGAACATCTATGTATAAATCTTCACCAGATCTACCGGTGCAGTTGCTACCGCCACCATTTGCGCCCGCTTGAGCCTTAAAGCTACGTGTGAAACGAAAATCCGCTAGAGTATTTACGCCTTCCTTAGTACGCAAATAAACACAGCCGCCATCACCGCCATCGCCACCATCAGGTCCGCCCTTGGCAACAAAGCGTTCACGGCGAAAGCTCAGGCAGCCGTTGCCACCATTTCCACCATATACTGTGATTGTTGCTTCATCTACGAATTTCATATCGCTGGCCTATTAATGCGTTATTGCTGGGCAAAAAAAAACCCCGAATCTCGGGGCTTTTTAAAAATCGAAAGAGGAATGTCTATTATGCGCTTACAACGCTGACATACTTCCTATTCTTAGGGCCCTTCACTTCAAACTTTACAACACCCGGAGTCTTAGCAAATATTGTGTAATCTTTGCCCAACCCAACGTTTTGTCCGGGGTGAAATTTAGTTCCGCGTTGACGTAAGATGATATTGCCAGGGACTACCTGCTGACCACCAAAACATTTAACACCAAGTCGTTTCGATTCCGAATCGCGACCGTTTCTGGTACTACCACCTGCTTTCTTATGTGCCATTGCGTATTATTCCGTATTACTGACTGATTTCTTTAATAACTAATTCTGTGTAGGACTGTCTGTGTCCCATTTGCTTGCGGTGATGCTTACGGCGCTTGAACTTAATAATTTCAATCTTCTTAGCACGACCATGAGCGCGTACTTCAGCGCTGACTTTGCCACCATCAATATAAGGTGCGCCTATATTCACGCTTTCACCTGTGCCCATCATAAGCACTTGGTCAAAGTCGACAGTTCCGCCTTCTTCAACATTTAATTTTTCGACGCGAAGGACATCCCCTTGCTCGACTCGATATTGTTTTCCGCCTGTGGCGATGACTGCATACATAATATTTGTAACTTCGTGTATCTTTAGGAAAAAGAGCGCGGCATTCTAACGACTAAGTAGTGATAGGTCAATCGTCTTGCCTACTAGAGTGCGACCGTTCATGATTATGATCACAGAACAAATATACACCTTGTGATGCCAAGAAGGTATCGATCAATGAGACTATCTAATAATATGTATGTGTCCGCTTCGCGGCGAGGCATTTCTAGTGAAACCCCGTAAATCTACATGCAACTTAATGAAATACAGGCACTTGTTGCCAAAGACATGGATGGCGTCAACGCCAGTATTCGCGCTCAGTTACATTCCGATGTAGTACTTATTGAGCAAATGGGTGAATACATCGTCAATAGTGGTGGAAAAAGGCTGCGACCAGTGATCGCGGTACTGGCGGCTAGAGCCTGTGGATATCAAGGTGATAAACATTATTTAACCGCGGCGATTATTGAATTTATCCATACAGCCACCTTGCTACACGACGATGTGGTCGATTCTTCAGAATTGCGCCGAGGCAAAGAAACAGCAAATTCCATTTGGGGAAATGAGGCTAGCGTGTTGGTGGGAGATTTTATTTTCTCGCGTGCGTTTGAAATGATGGTGCAAGTAGGCGATATGCGAGTCATGGATATCCTATCAACCACATCAAATACGATTGCCGAAGGTGAAGTATTGCAGCTAATGAATTGTAATGATCCTGAAACCAGTGAAGATCAGTACATGCAAGTGATTAAATGTAAGACAGCAAAATTATTTGGTGCCGCCGCTCAGATCGGTGCATTGCTAGCAGGTAAAACCATGCAAGAAGAACAAGCGTTAGATAATTATGGCAAGCACTTAGGCACAGCATTCCAATTAATAGATGATGTACTAGATTACCGTGCCGATAGTGAAACCATGGGCAAAAATGTTGGCGATGACTTGGCTGAAGGAAAACCAACGCTGCCAATTATTCATGCGCTAAAGAATGCGACTGCAGACGAAGCAAAGCAGCTTGCGAAAATTATCGAGAATGGTGATCGTGATAGTTTGCAGTTTGTTACGGGGATAATTCAACAAACTAAGGCGTTGGAATATACCGAGAGTGCCGCTATGCAAGAAGCTGAAAAGGCTAAGCAATCATTAGGTTGGTTACCAGACAGCGAATATAAAACAGCATTAACCAGTTTAGCAGATTTTTCTGTTTCCAGATTGTATTAACTTAGACCCAGTTAAAGTTTATCAACATATTTTAAGCGCATGACTATTAAACTCTACAACACATTAGCTAAGCAAAAACAGGAGTTTGAACCATTAAATCCTGATTTCGTCACCATGTATGTGTGCGGGCCAACCGTGTATAGCTACGCGCATATTGGTAATGCGCGTCCAGCTGTTGTGTTTGACGTATTGGTTAGGTTGCTCCGTCAGCAGTATAAGAAAGTTATTTATGCGAGAAATTTAACTGATGTTGATGACAAAATTAATGCCGCTGCTAACGAACAAGGTGTCGCAATAGAGGTTGTTACTAAAAAGTTTACAGATATTTATCATCAAGACATGGGTTCGCTGGGTGTGAGTTTGCCAGACATCGAACCACGTGCAACAGATCATATTGACCAAATTATCGCAATGATTGAACAGTTGATAAAGAAAGGCTTTGCCTACGAAGCCGAACAACACGTGATGTTTAATGTGCCTGCTTATGAGGCCTATGGAGAACTTTCTGGACGCAATCGAGATGACATGATTGCTGGCGCACGCGTGGAAGTGGCACCTTATAAAAAAGATCCCGCTGATTTTGTTTTATGGACGCCTTCAACACCAGAACAACCTGCATGGGAAAGTCCTTGGGGAGCTGGCCGACCAGGCTGGCATATCGAATGTTCAGCAATGATAGAAAAACATTTGGGCAACACCATCGATATTCATGGTGGCGGACAAGATTTAATTTTCCCGCACCATGAAAATGAAATTGCCCAAAGCACTTGTGCGCACGACCATCAAGTGTTTTGCCGATATTGGATTCATAATGGTTTCGTTAATGTTAATTACGAAAAAATGTCTAAATCGATTGGCAATGTATTGTTGGTTCACCAGCTGTTAGAAAATGCACCAGGAGAAGCAGTGCGATATGCGTTGCTTAGTACACACTATAGAAGCCCGCTTGATTGGACAGACGAGTTGTTGGCCTCATCGAAGAAAAGTTTAGACAGACTTTACGGTGCATTAGAAAAGTTAAGTGGCATTCAGGCTACTAAGCCTTCAGCACAATTGACTGAAAAATTTTATAAAGCAGTTGAAGATGACCTAAACACACCGTTAGCATTTAGTGAACTGCATGCTTTAGCCAAGCTGGCCAATAATGCCAGTGATGATCAACAACGTGCTGAACTAAAGGCAGCGCTACTTGAATGTGGACAAGCAGTAGGTTTATTGCAGCAAGATGCTAACGCTTGGTTCGGCGCAGGTAGTAGTGAGCTTGATGAAACCAAGATAGATGGTCTAATTGTTCAACGTAATCAAGCACGTAGTGATAAAGATTTTGCTACCGCTGATCGTATCAGAGATGAGTTGGCAGACTTGGGCATAGAAATACTAGATCGGCCAGAAGGGACAAGTTGGCGTAAAATATAGATTAATTGCTAACAACATAGGTCACTATGATTGAAATCAAATGCAATATATTTGGTCTATATGAGTTTTACAGCTTGTGTTTGTTGCAAGTAGAATAACCACACATTTAAGCCATACCATCACCTATGTATCTAGAATACTTTGGATTAGCGGAAAAGCCATTTCAGATCACACCTGATCCGCGTTTTCTATATCTAAGCCGTCGCCATCGCGACGGATTTGCACACTTATTATATGGTGCAGATGAGGCTGGTGGGTTTGTACTTCTAACCGGCTAAGTGGGTACAGGTAAAACAACCTTATGTCGTAGTGCGCTAGAAAGTATTACAGATAATGTTCGCATTGCTTTAATCTTAAATCCAAAACAATCTCCTATTGAGTTGGTTGCGTCCATTTGTGATGAATTGCAAGTGGTCTACCCAAAAAATGTTTCTAGCGTAAAGGCATTAATAGATCGGTTGAATTTGTATTTGCTTAAGGCCTACGGACAAGGGCAACGCATTGTTGTTGTAATTGATGAGGCACAAAATTTAACTTCTGAAGTGTTAGAGCAGGTTCGTTTGTTAACTAACCTTGAAGTGTCTACGCAAAAACTTTTGCAGATAATTTTAATTGGTCAGCCTGAATTGCAAACTATGCTCGACATGCCTGAGTTAAGGCAATTGTCTCAGCGTATCACTGCACGTTTTCATTTAACTCCACTGACACGAGAAGAGACCGGTGAATATATTGCGCACCGTCTAAAAATAGCAGGCGTGACACGAGAAGTATTTACTAAGCAGGCCATCAGCGAAATTTATAAATTATCACGCGGTATACCAAGGTTAATAAATACTTTAAGCGAGCGTGCATTAATTGGTGCCTATGGTGCAAATTTACCCATGATTAAAAAAGATATTGTTAAAAATGCCGCGGTGGAAGTATTGGGTAAATCTTCCAAGGGAAAGCAGCAGCTATCTATAGGTTGGCCCGCTATTGGAGGAATTGCAGTTGCGTTGATCGCTGTTGCGTTAGGTTTATGGGGAGTACTGTTATCAGATAACTCACCTATGGGTAATGCGCAAGCCAAGATTGATAATAAGAGCATTGAAGAAAAGGCAGCTGTTGCTCCACAAGTTAAGCAGTTACCTCAGGTGCAAGCACAGCCAGCACCGATTATTCGCAAACAAGCTCAACCAGTTCAATCCACATTTGCTCAGCAGCTGCTTAGTCAGTCTGGAAAGGCCGATACATTTTCTGCATTTGCAAATTTATTTTCGCTTTGGCAAAGAGATTATTCTGCATATACAGGGGATACAGCATGCACTAGAGCAATAAAAGCGGGTATGCGCTGTATATTTGGCCAAGGTGAGATTGCTCAGATACTCCAATACAATCGTCCGGCTGTGTTAGAGCTGAAGAATGCTAATCAGCAAGTAGTGTTTGCAGTATTGCATAAAGCTAATGGCGATAAGCTTAGGGTTAAAATTTCTGATCAAGATGTTGAAGCGACCATGCAAGAAGTACAACAAGCATGGTCGGGGAATTATATTGTTTTATGGAAGCCACCTTTTCCTGATAATGAATCTTTAGCTGAAGGGTTTGTCGTGCCGGACGTTTTATGGTTACGTCATCAGTTAGATCAAATAGAAGGCAAGAAAAAAGCTGAATACTCAGCAGACAATCTAAAATTCAATGCTGCACTTGCTGGTCGGGTCACTCAATTTCAAACTAAACAAGGGTTGAAAGCAGATGGCATTGTTGGCCGGGAAACATTTATTGAGTTAGTTAATGTGAGTAATACCAGTGTAGTTCCTAAGCTGACGCCAACGGATAAAGGATAACCACGATGTCGATGATATTGGATGCGTTATCACGAGCAGAGAAAGAACGCCAATCAGAGAATGCTGTTGGTTTAGATACAGCGCGATACGCCACTAGTTCGGCTATTAAAGAAGATCGATTTAAGAAGTGGGTGTTGATTGCACTAGTCGCTAATTTCGCATTAATTATTTTATTGTCGTTGGGTTACATATGGAAAACATATTTACACAAACAGCCCACACCAATTATTACCGTCGACGAACAACCTCAAATACAGACAGAAACAGTTCAAGAGCCAATAAAGGCTATAGCAGCTAATCAAGTAATGCATCAGCCATTGGAAAATGGAATAAGTGAGCAGTTAGCGCCACAGTCAATTAATCTTTCTGATGTTACTAATAAAACGCTACCAGCAACTTCGTTGCTTGATGAGACAAAAGTAAAGAAAAACCAAGTAATAAAAAAGTCTAGTAAGAAGCCGATTAAAAATATTGTTAAAAAAACACCGCCGGTACAATACTCAAGTAAGCCTTTGTCTGCACCCACGCAACCAACTAAACCTACTGTAGCCTCAGTGACTGCGGCAGTGGAAAGACAACGCGTTGCAGACGCGAGCTCTTCAAACTATACCCAGTTGAGTGATATTCCCGTCAATAAACGATCTCAATTGAGTCAATACCAAGTAAATGTGCATGTGCATGATGACAGCGGCCAAGGCAGTTTTGTACTAATTAATATGGTGAAGTATAAACAAGGTGACCATCTTCCTGGTGGTAATGCATTCATATCAGCGATTGTTCCTGAAGGCGTAGTAATCGATTATGGTAATGGAAAAGTGCTAATAGAACGCAACCAGCAGAAATCAGCTAAAGAATTAAGCAAGTGAATAAGGAATGTTCAATGCGAAAACAGGAGGTGCACAATTTCACTCAGCGATGAAAATGAGCCGGAAATTATTGCAGCGCTGGATTTAGGCTCAAACAGTTTTCATATGGTAGTTGCGGCCAATCATAATGGGCGCTTAAAGATTATAGATCGGTTGCGTGAAATGGTACGTTTGAGCGCAGGCTTAAATTCTTCACGAGAACTTGATAAAGAAGCGATGCAACGCGCAATTGCATGCTTAGAAAGATTCGGTCAGCGCTTGCGTGATATGCATGCAAATTCAGTCCGAGCAATCGGTACCAATGCACTACGCCAAGCAAAAAATTCTCGAAAATTCTTAAAGTCAGCCCAAGCTGCATTAGGCCATCCGATAGAAATAATATCGGGCATAGAAGAAGCGCGCCTTATTTACCAAGGGACTACATATTCAATATCACGTCCAAATGATCGGCGCATCGTGGTTGATATCGGTGGTGGAAGTACCGAGATTATTGTCGGTGAAGGAATGCAGCCATTAAAAATGGAAAGTCTGTTTATGGGTTGTGTCTCAATGAGTGAACAGCATTTTGCAAATGGAAAAATAACTCGAAAGAATTTTGACCATGCTTTTCTGACCGCAAAACAACAATTGCGCCCATTTGTTAGAGCATATAAGAAAGTCGGTTGGGACTTAGAAGTTGGCACATCTGGCACAATTAAAGCTATTAGCGAAATTGTAAATAGTCAGCTTGATGGCAGTAACGAAATATCATTAGAGTCACTATATAAATTGCGTAACTTGTTGATAGCCAAAGAATTAGATTTATCCAGTGTAAAAAAAGAACGCTTGCCCGTGTTCCCTGGAGGGTTAGCGATATTATTAGCAATATTCGACAGTCTTAATCTTGATCAAATGAATTTTTCAGATGGAGCCTTGAGGGAAGGGGTCCTGTTTGACTTGTTGGGAAGACTACATCTTGAACATGAAGATGTCCGTGTAGATACTGTTCGAGGTTTTGAGCATCGATATCATGTAGATTTTGATCAGGCTAATAGAACTGAGCTAAATGCCGGAATGTTACTGAATAAAGTAAAAAAGCAATGGGGTTTGGAAGGCATAGAACATGAACATCAACTGAAGTGGGCAGCACGTCTACATGAAGTAGGTTTGGATATAGCTCATTCAGGCTATCATCGTCATGGTGCATATTTGTTACAGCATTCAGATATGCCAGGTTTCGCTAGTAGTGAACAACAGGTATTAGCGTGTTTGGTTGGCTGTCACCGTAGAAAGATACGGCCCGATTCGTTTGATGTTTTACAAAGCGAGGAAAGTCAACCAATAAAATATCTAATCGTCTTATTAAGGCTTGCGGCATTACTTAATCGTGACCGTGTGGATAACGAGTTTCCGGTTAAGTCGATTAAAGCTAAAAATAATGAAATAACTTTAGCATTTGAACAGGATTGGATTGATCAATCACCATTGACACAGATTGATTTAGAACAGGAAAGTGACTATTTAAAAGCGATTGATATTAAGCTCTCGTTTTAGAGTATTTTTTTAGTAGCTCTAATTGTGCAGTGACTTTTTTGTCTTTGTTTTTTGTTTTCTTGCGCACGTATTCACCATCTGGCTGAAGCATCCATGCATTTTGATTGTCTTTAATGTATAGCTCTAACTCAGAAAGTACACACTTCTTAATAACGCGATCTTCAATTGGCCAAGCAGTTTCAACTCGACGGAAAAAATTTCTATCCATCCAATCAGCACTAGAGCAATAAAGTTTAGAGCGGCCACCATTATAAAAATAAAATACGCGAGAATGTTCCAGAAATCTTCCAACAATCGAACGTACTTCTATATTATCAGAAATACCTTTGACTCCAGGTTTTAAGCAACAAGGACCACGAACAATTAATTTAATCTCTACGCCAGCAATCGATGCTCGGTAAAACGCTTGTATTAATTGTGGTTCTGTTAATGAATTAACTCGAACAATAATTTTCGCTTTGCGATGTTGTGTCGCGCGTTTAGTCTCTTTCTCAATATATTCAATAATCGTTTTATATAATGTAAATGGTGCTTGTAATACATTATTTAGTCGTGGAATTTTTGTAAAGCTAGTGAGCTGTAAAAATATTTCATGTAAATCGGTGGTTATTTCAGGTTCACAGGTAAACATACCGTAATCGGTATATAGTTTTGCAGTTGACTGATGATAATTGCCTGTACCTAGATGGGCATAACGAACTAATTGATCATTCTCACGCCGTATTACTAAGATCATTTTTGCGTGAGTCTTGATTCCTACTATGCCATAAACAACATGTGCGCCTGCTTTTTGTAATCGATTGGCTAACGCGATGTTTGCAGCTTCATCAAATCTTGCCATGAGTTCTATCACGACAGTTACCTCTTTTCCAGAAGTGGCTGCCATAACAAGTGCGTCGACAATACGAGATTTGGCGCCTGTTCTATATAAGGTTTGTTTTATAGCAAGTACTTTAGGATCTTTGGCTGCTTGGTGGATAAAGTTAAGCACTGGCGCAAAAGATTGATAAGGATGATGCATCAAAACATCTTGTTTAGAAATCACCTTGAACAAATTCGAGTCTGATGTAATCGGATCTGGCAGCAGAGGCTTGAAGCCACTATATTTTAGATCTGGCCGGTCAATTAAATCGTAAGTATTTAATAGACGATTTAAATTTACTGGACCATTAACTTTATATAAATCAATTTCATCTAATTCAAACTGATGCAGTAAATATTCAACTAAATGATCAGGCGTATTTCTATATGTTTCTAAACGTGCAGCAGCACCATAGCGACGCGAAGCAATCTCACCTTCTAATGCGAGTGGTAAATTGTCGATTTCATCATCCACATACAAGTCGCTATTACGCGTGACTCGGAACTGGTAGCAGCCGTGGACCTGTAAGCCTTCAAACAGATCATGTACAAATTCATGAATAATAGATGATAAGAAAACGAAATTTTCTGAATTATCATTGCTAGGAAGCTGGATCAGCCGGGGTAATGATCTAGGTGCTTGCACAATCGCAAGACGGCCACTTCTTCCAAATGCATCTGAACCCCCAACCTCAACTATAAAGTTCAAGCTTTTATTCAAAATACGTGGAAAAGGGTGTCCTGGGTCAATGCCGAGTGGGCTTAGTACTGGTTCAACCTGACTAGTAAAATAATTTTGAATCCAGTCGCGCTGTGATTTTGTCCATTTTTCACGCGCTAGAAAGTGCACGTTTTCTTCGGCTAGTGCGGGTAATATGACTTCGTTGAAAACGCGATATTGTTCTTCAACTAAAATGGTCGCTGATTCATGAACTTCGCGTAATACTTGTTTTGCTGGCTTTTGGTCGGCTGAAGTGTAACCAGTAGAAAATTCGATATGCTGTTTGATCCCTAGCACACGAATTTCAAAAAATTCATCCAGGTTAGAACATGAGATACAAAGAAACTTTAAGCGCTCTAATAATGGCGTATTAGTATCTTTTGCTTGTTCCAGTACCCGTTCATTGAACTTGAGTTGACTGAGTTCACGATTAATAAACAGCTCAGGTTGGCTGACATCAATGGTGGTTGCAGTCTCGTCTTTGGAAGTGGGCATTATTGTCTAGTGTTTCCTTTGGAGTAGTTAATTCATCATACTTGTTGATAGAACTCTAACATGTTATCAGCGAGTGTCGCTGAGTCCCATTGCTCAGCATACTGGACTGCTGCTAATTTTGTTTGTTCATAAGCTTGCTGATTTTTCAGTAGTGACACTATTTTACTGCAAAAATCGTTTATCTCGCCATTTGTTATTTTTGCACCATCACATCCTGTTAGTATGTCTTTGGTTCCCATCGCTGCAACAGAAACAACTGGCGTGCCGGCAGCCATGGACTCTAGCAATACTAAGCCTTGGGTTTCAGTGACAGAACTAAATACGAAAATGTCTGCGCTATGGTAGCAATCAATCAGTTCACTATCTCTGTCCAAGTAACCAACAAATGAAATATTGTCATCTAAGCCCAAGTCTTTGGCTTTTTGCATATAAACATTTTTAGCCGGACCTTCTCCAGCAATAATTAGCATAACTTCAGGGATTTGGTGTTTAACTTTATTCACTACTTCAAGCAATAATCCGATATTCTTTTCAAATGCGACGCGGCTAACATTTAATAATACTTTATTATTGCTTGGAATTTTGAAATCAGCTTTGAATTTTTCACCATTACCTGTTTCAAATTTATTACTGTTAATGCCAGTGGGTATAATCCTAATATTGTTTTTTACGCCATAAGATTTTAATAGATCGACGATAATTGATGATGGCGCAACAATTCCCTGGGCTTGGTTACATTGGCTAGATGAGAATCGCCGCGCAAAAAATTTTAATATCTGCTTTGGAATGATGGGGATGTAGTGGTATAGATATTCTTCAAATAAGGTGTGATAGGTAATAACGCATGGAATGCCTAAAGCTTTGGCAATCTTAATTCCTGTGTAATGTGCAACAAACGGTGTTTGAATATGCACTATGTCGAAATCATGCAATTTTAATTGAGGGATGAGCCGAGTGATATTGCTTGACTTCATCATTCTGTCTTCGGGGTCGTAAGGGATAGTACGTGCAGGGATGCGAATTATCGAATCATCATGGCTGTCATTGCCAGTATATTCAGGAGCAATAAGAGTAACTCTGTGGCCGAATTTTTCAAATTCAGCTTTAAACGTTTGAATGGAAGTCGATACGCCATTAATTCTTGGAAAGTAAACATCCGAAATCATCAAAATATTCATGTCATTTTGTCAATCGCTTATATATAAATATTAAGCAATGGATTTAGCACAGTGCTATATAGTCTTTGCCAAAGTGAGATTGTTGATAAATTGTAATGTGGCCTGTTCCCAGGTGTATTCAAGTGCTTGATTAATACAATTTTGAGGATCCAGTTTTAACGCTTCGAGAGCAGCTGTTTTTAGATCTTGATTTAAAATGCCAGTTGTTCCGTTGCGAACAACATCGCGTGGGCCAGTCACAGGAAAAGCAGCAACTGGTAAACCACACGCCATTGCTTCTAGCATCACAACGCCAAAAGTGTCAGTCAAGCTAGGGAAGATAAACACATCTCCACTAGCGATATAGCTAGCAAGTTGTTCGCCGAATTTGTATCCTGCAAATTTCACGTCTGGGTATTTTTTTCGTAATTCATCGGTTGCTGGTCCGTCACCTATCACCACTTTTGTGCCAGGCAAATCTAGAGGTAAAAAAGCTTCAATATTTTTTTCGACCGCTACCCGTCCCACGTAAACCCAAATAGGGCGAGGATAATTGAGATAGTCTTTATTTTTTGGTTTGAAAATATCGGTGTCTACTCCACGAGTCCATAAGGCGATATTTTTAAATCCTCTATCTTCTAGGATTTTTTGCTGATGTGGTGTGCCTACCATCGTGCATGTCGCTTTATTATGGAATCGACGAAAAAAACTGTAAGAGAGACTTAATGGAATAGGGAATCTCTCTCTAATATATTCAGGGAACTGGGTGTGATATGAAGTGGTAAAGGCAAGTTTATTTTTAACACAATATCTTCTTGCGGCCTGTCCCAGTGGTCCCTCGGTTGCAATATGAATATGTGTGGGCTGAAATTCAGCTATTTGTTTTTTTACATGCTTACCTGCGCCTAATGCTAAACGAAGCTCAGGATAAGTAGGGCAAGGAATAGTTTTACATTCACTAGGGTTAATGACATGGACTTGATGGCCTAAATTTTCTGCGGTGTCGCACGTTTTGCCTAACGTGGTGACGACGCCGTTGACCTGCGGTTTCCAAGCATCAGTGACTATTACTAAGCGGATGGAGCTATCTGCTGTTGGCGTCATAGTGGTGCGTATATGTATAAACAGTTAGTGTATTAAGCGACGTATTGATTATCAATTTCTGAATGATCTTTGCTAAGCAAAATATTTTTGTAATCTTCAGTCCAATAGACAAGTTCCAAGCTACCATCATCATGCTCAATCATGCATGAACAGCTCTCAACCCAATCACCATCATTGCAGTATAAAATCGAATTGATGTGACGTATTTCTGCATGATGAATATGTCCACAAACTACGCCATCTACTTTTCTTTCATTCGCTAAGTGAGCTAATGCAGTTTCAAAACTACCAATGTAGTTAACAGCATTTTTAACTTTCAATTTTAAATATTTAGCTAGAGACCAATAGTTTCGCTTGAATAGCTTACGGAAAATATTGACGTACTGATTAAGTCGCAAAAGCATGTCATATGCCCAACTGCCAAGTTTAGCTATCATTTGGCTGTGCTTAACAATAGTGTCAAATTCGTCACCATGGAGGATTAGTAGTTTTTTGCCATTGGCTGTGGTGTGCTCGTAATCCAAGTGAATTTCCACATTGCCAAATGAATAGCCCGCATATTCGCGCATGACTTCATCATGATTACCAGGAACGTAAATGACTTTTGTACCATGTTTGGCCTTGCCCAGAATAGAACGTACGACATTGGTATGTTGTTGTGGCCAGTAAGAAGATTTTTGCAGACTCCAAAAATCAACAATGTCGCCGACTAAAAATAGATATTCAGTTTCAACACTGTGCAGAAAGTCGAGTAAATTTTCTGCCTGGCAGCCACGAAAGCCTAAGTGCACGTCTGAGATCCATATACTTCTCACACGTAGCAGTGTTGGTGTGCTCAAATTAAAATCCGTTTTCTGGCTGACTAATCATTGAGCAGGGAAAATATAACGACTTAGTTACATGCAGATTAAAATTTTGTGAACTATTTATTAAAAATCATCAATAAGCCGATGAAAAGATTGCTGATGTAATAATAATTTCATCTTCTTGTTACAACATTGATGTAGCAGATAATTACTATCCGCCATTGTTAATACATCTTAGTGGAAGTCAGTGTTATGAATCAGGCGGGAGAAAGTAATTTTTTTGATCGAGCGGATCATCTAGAGGTGCGTTTATGCATACTGCTTAATAATAGTAGCCAATGCGTATTTATAAGGCTCTTTTTTCGCATCATTAGTCGTCTAGGTGATGGTATATTTTGGTATATCTTGGCTGCGTTTCTGCCATATCTACATGGCAAACAAGGTTTTGTAGAAGCTATTTATATACTGATTAGCGGATTGGTCGTGCTTGCAGCGTATAAGTTTTTAAAAACAAAATTAATGCGTGAGCGACCCTTCATTAGTTTTGAAAATATACAACAAGCTGCACCAGCATTGGATCAATACAGTTTTCCCTCAGGGCATACGATGCATGCTTTCTCCTTTGCTATTTTATTTAGTTACTATCTGCCAGAACTAACTTCTGTGGTATGGGGATTTGCAGGTTTAGTAGCAATATCGCGAGTTATTTTGGGGCTACATTATCCTACAGATGTAGCTGCCGGAGCCTTGCTTGGATCGAGTATGGCGTTACTCGGCTTGCTAATAATGACAGCATAGCAATTAGTCGATATTGCACAATAAATAGCACTATGAATTTAAAATCCTTTTAAACCTATGTGCTTAATAAAAATAAGCGCTATAAAAAAACCGACAATCTGACATTTCTGTCACGAAACTGTCATCTAAGTGAAATAGTATCCTGCCTTTCTAAACCTTTAGTTTAACGAGTCGATAACTGGCTCACCTTAACCATTTTTTAAAATAATTTTTTAATTACAGAGAGTTAAATATGAACTTAAAACATATTCGTGCTGCCTCTTTAGCTGCACTAATAGCATCTAGCGCGGTAGTTTCTACCCCAGTATTTGCTGCTAATGACGCTATGATCGAATTATTAAAAGTGCTTCGTGATAATGGCACTATCACTGATGAAGCGTATAACCTTCTTAAGAATTCTGCTGCTGCAGACGAAGAAAGAACTGATGCAAAAATAGAGGAGACAGCAGAGAAGAAATTAGCCTCTGTTAATAAAGTTTCTGAGAAACTTAAATGGGCAGAGAAAATTAAACTTAAAGGTGATTTGCGTTTACG
>CALJEX010000047.1 GCA_938074525.1 uncultured Gammaproteobacteria bacterium | reverse complement strand
AACATTTCTTCTATCACTTTAGGCTGATGGTCATCATCATAGTGATTAAAATCCACCCAATACTCAGAAAACTCATCAAAACGAACTTCCATTTTTGGTATTAGGTCTAATTTCTTTATTTCAGCCATCTTTTCTCTGGCTGTACTCAGTTTCTTAAACAAGCCTAAAGAAACAGCATTTTTCTGCGGCTCTTCTAACCAGATATAAAACTCGTTAATGTTATTTTGCTTAAGGAAAGTCACGATTTTTTGCGCTTCTGCCTGAGATTCATAGGCCGGCAAATATACCCAATAGCTTTTTGGCTGACGCTGGTTGACGGTTCTTTGTTTTGCCTGAATGCCGGCAACAAACAATGAGTCATAAACTTTATCAGATTGATCATCAGTGTCGAACGGACCTAGTGAGAAGCATTTCTGCGCAACTACCTTCTCTTTTGCTTGAGACACCAACGCACTTTGCTGAGCTTTTATCGGCGACTCATCAATGACTTGCACAGTCTCCTTCTCTAACTCTGAAAGCAGCTTGATAGGTTTATACCCAGGAATGTCTTTAGGTGTGTGCAAAACCACCTGCTGTGAACCGAATTCACTTGCCCAGTAAAAAAAGGCTAGATTCAAAAATACCAGAAATAAAACAATCGCTCTCATGTCATTAACCTTGCATGATTCGTAAGCCTTCTAAGACTAAGTTTGGGCAATCCACATATTCAATATCATCAAGCCCAAGCATATGGCTGTCACCGCCAGCGACATAGACAGTGGCATGTTGATTGATGTCACTATCAACTATCTCTTGAATAATTCCGCGCACACCATGTTTCAATACCAGTCTGCTGCCAGAATAAACTGCATCGGCAGTATTATCATTAAATAATTGGGTTGAATCCGCATGATTTGGCATAGTGATGCCTGAGGCTTTATTCACTAGTGATGTACACATAAGCGCTACACCAGGAATAATGAGTCCACCCAGATGTTTGCCACTTGCATCAATCGCATCCACTGTTGTTGCAGTACCGCAATCAATCACTATTTTTGCCGCAGACGATTTGTGATGCGCTGCAATTAGCGCAGCATATCTATCTGCGCCATAACTTAATGGATTAGCGTATGCCAGTGTCACACCATGGCTATTTGCCTGAGAGATATGAAATTTAGTTGCTATGCTTAGATTTTTTTCAACATGCATACAAAATGCTTTGTTGAAAACATCACTGAGCACACTGACTGCATGGATTTCTTGGATTGAATCAAAGCAAATTTGTTCAGCAACTTCTTGCACACGATGACTTGAATCTTCGCTTTTGTAGACGTACGCATTTGTCTCTAGCGTATCTTGATTACCTGAACATGTTGATAGACTAGCCCACTTACATCGACTATTACCAAAATCGATTAATAACTTCATGCGCTTGCCCGCAAGCTAACATCACCGGCAGAAATTTTTTCCAGCCCGCATGATGTCTCTAGCAACAAACAACCATCCTTATCTATTCCGCGCGCAATACCTGTTTGAATTGATTGAGCAGAATGTAATTCAACCGGCTTGTCTTTCATAATATCCCACTGCGACCAGCTACCAACCAGATCATCAAAAGTATTATTTTCGAATTGAGTCAAAGCGACTACCGCATTGTTAATTAACATTGCCGCAACATGGTTACGCGAATGCTGCCAGTCTTGTGTATGACTAAATATATCCGTCCATTGCTGATCAATATTAACGTTCTCAAATTGCGACATAAACACATTCACACCCATACCAATCACCATTTTACAGCCACCACTAATTTCACCCGAACATTCAATTAGCAAACCGGCCATTTTTTTATGATGACAGTAAATATCATTAGGCCATTTCAAACTCAAGCCGCAGACGCCTAATTCTTCTAATGCAGTCAACATACTGATCGCCAACATTGGGCTAAGCATACCTGCTTCATGCAGAGGTTTTTGCAATGGCCATACTATTGATAAGTAGACATTAGCCGCATACGGAGATACCCACTGCCTTCCTCGCCTGCCTTTACCCGCTGTCTGCATTTCTGCCAGCACTAGTGAAAATTCACCTGCTTGAGGCAGTGCTAGCTCGGCAGCATAAAGATTTGTGGAGTCAATTTCTTGCAGGCATCGAATATCGGCCAGCTTGTTTGCCACTGGCGAAGATAATTTAGACTGGATTTCAGCCTGGTTTAATAAGTCTACTGGCTGCATCAGTCGATATCCCAGCCCTCTAACCCTCTCAACAGAGATCCCTAGCGACTCAATTTTGACGATACAATTATGGATAGTGGCACGTGTAACATTAAAGCGCTGGGCAAGGGTTTCCCCAGAACAATAGCGATTATTATCGAGTAAGGTTAATACTTCTGTAAAATGCAACATTATAATCAAAGATAAACGGACACTTTCTATTCACAAAATGTCAGGGTATTTACTTCAAGTCTGGGTACAATAGTCATACTTAAACTCGATAACAGTTATGGTTCATTCAAAAAATACTCTCAGGGGTTTGCCTAAATTTCCAATTTGGCCAACAAGCTTATTAGCATGCTTATTAACACTCAGCATGAATGGCTATGCCGAATATTTTGTCTACAAGCATGAAGATGGGACCACGTGGTACTCAGACAAAAATTTGCCCGCTCAAAATTACAAATTAATTGCCACTATTGGACGCCCGACCGCTTCGGTCTCATGCTCAGGATCCATCTCTAATCGTGCCAAAGATCATGCACCAATTATACAACAGTACTCAGACTTATATGGTGTTAACGAACAACTGATTAAAGCC
The DNA here is from genome assembly GCA_938074525.1 of uncultured Gammaproteobacteria bacterium. Classification (GTDB taxonomy): domain Bacteria; phylum Pseudomonadota; class Gammaproteobacteria; order UBA4575; family UBA4575; genus UBA1858. The sequence goes on along the minus strand of CALJEX010000047.1, from coordinate 11,869 downwards.
ATTATCACGGTTGAGTCTTGCTTTGATCGATATGCCGTTTCTCGCGTTGGCGCTAAAGGCCTAATGCAGCTGATGCCCGAAACCGCGAAATTAATGGGCGTACATAATGTTTTCAATGCTAAAGACAATATCCGTGGTGGCACTCGTTACTTTAGGCAAATGCTAGAATTATTCGAATTTGATGTTGAGCTAGCGCTAGCAGCCTATAATGTAGGGCCGAATGCAGTCAAAAAGTACGATGGTATTCCCCCTTATAAAGAAACTCAGGGTTATGTGAAAAAGGTAATCAAGCATTACAATAGCTTTGCAGAAGTTGACTCTTAATCTAAAAACTGAAATTACATTGTGTCTCTAGCTAAAAAACTCCTGATCGCAAGCGCGGTCTTTATTGTCATTGCATTCATTTCTGCAGCAGCTGCGTATAAGCTAATCGATGACAAAGTCATTGAAAAAAATGCACTTCAGGCACTAGAGAATACATTAAAACGTGATGTTAGCATCGACGGTCATTTCACTTTAACGAGATCACTACACCCAACACTGCAAACTTCCGGTGTTCGCATAGCAAGCGCAGACTGGGACAAGGACGCTTATTTACTTCAAGCAGAAAAAATAGAATTTGGAATTGCTTTGCTTGATCTACTTCGCGGCGTCATCAGCATTGAGAATATTGTATTTGACAATGCCGTTATCAATCTAAAACGCAATCAGCAAGGCCAATCAAATTTAGAGTTCACACAAGCTGCACCAAAACAGCAAGCCACTTCTTCCAAAGGAACCGCTCTGCTTGATGTCATTGATGTACAAATCAAGAATTTACAAATCAACTACTCTGACCTTCAGGCTGACAGTGCTTTCATTTATTCATTAGACTCCTTCGAATTACATCCCAAGAATAAAGACGTCATTCAAATCAAAGCCTCAAGCCACTTTGATAACCAGCCACTTGAGCTTGCAAGTGAGATGTGTCGGATTCGACATCTCCTAAGAGGCAATGACTGTCAGCTTGATGCGGATATCAATACAGCACCATTTAACACCAGCATCAGTGGGCTATTGAATATCGCTAACCAGGGAAGCCTTAACCTAAAAATCAACACTGAAGCAGGCAACATCACTGAATTTCGACTAACAGAACAACTGCCTTTACCTAACACTGAAAAAGTATCCGTTAGCACTCAGCTCAGCGGCAAATTTAATCAAATAAACGCTGCCGACATAACCGCTGATGTTGCACTAAAAGACACGGTTATTCAGGCACGAGGAAACATTGAATCAATCAACTCTCTTTCAGGCGTTAAGCTATCAATTGACGCCACTGGTAGTCAGCCTACATGGCTAAATAATTACCAAGAGTTTTTCCCTGCGGAGCTGGTTAATCAATTCAAATTAACTTCTGAAATTGAGAGTGATGGCAAAGGCTGGAAAGTACATTCAATAGATTCAAACATCGAGATAGATGACAGCAAGATTCTAACTACTGGTGAAGTGGCCATTAATGGTGATTCTACTCAAATTGCCATTGATATTGATACCAGCGGGAAAAAACCTAAATGGTTAAATGAACTTCAGCAAGCTATTGCTGCAGAACATATCGATGAATTTTCAATTAAAACAAATATCAGAAACCCTGATGGCATTATTACTATTGGAAACCTAGAATCAAAAATTACTATCAAAGATACTGTCACCTCAGCGCTAGGTTCGATTGTTCTAGATAAAGAAAATCAGCCGACGATAGATATTGCACTAACCTCAGAGGGTAAAAACATCCAAAGCTTCGAAGATGTTATTAAGCAGTCATTACCTACTTCTAACAATTTCTCCGCTAAAACCAATTTAAAATATGCTGGCAATGCATTAAGCCTAACAAACTTAGATCTAGTATTAGACAACACTCAATTAGCTGGCAATAGCGATATCGAATTCTCAACGCCTCCTAATGTACGCGCTAATTTAACTGCGGAGTCATTAAATCTAGAACACTTATTAGCAACCACTCAGGCAGATAAAAAACAAAGTGACAAAAAAGAACAAAAAAGCAAACTGTTCTCAGATAAAAAAATTGACCTTGATTGGTTAAACTCAGCAAATACTGATATATCACTAGTGGTTAAAAATCTGATTTACAAAAAAGCTACTCTAAAAGATGTCAAAGCCACAGTCGTGGCAAAAAACAACACGGCAGCAGTGAACATTGCATCACTTAATTACTTAGACGCGAACTTACGCGCTAGCGCAATCATAGATGCTAATAAAAATATCTATAGTCATAGCTTGTTTACAGAAAATTTCGATCTCGGACAATTATTAAGCGACATAGATGCAAGCGAAACCTTGCAGGGCAAGATTGATGTATCAATAGATGTAAACTCCTATGGTACTAGCAGCCAACAGCTGGCGAATAATTCTGGCGGAAAAATCACTGCAGTGATGACTGAAGGTTCTTTAGCAGATGCTCCTATCGACTTACTTGCAAGCAACTTATTAGTCGAGCTAATGCCTGGAAAATCGAAGAAAAAGAATACCAAGGTTGAGTGTCTGTTTGTTCAATTCACAGGTAATGAAGGTGTATTTAAGAGCGAAGCAACATTGCTAAACACTGAAAATATTGTCATGCAAACCAATGGCTCAGTAGACCTAAGCAAGGAAAATTTAAATCTACTGCTAATACCCAAACCAAAAAATATTGAATTATTTACTTTAGATGCCAATATTCGCGTCTCGGGTGACCTTCAAGATCCAGGTTTTTCATTAGATAAAGGCTCAGTATTTAAAAAACTATTAAAGAGTGCCGCAACTGTTGCGCTTGGGCCGGCAGCACTTGCTGTTCCATTTGCCAGCATGGGTGGAAAAAAGAGTGAAAAATGTTTTAGCGAAGTGGCTAGCGCCACCACAAGAGCAGTTGAAGCTGAACAAGAAGCTGAGCGTGAGCGCATTGCTGCTGAAAAGCTTGCCGCAGAAGAGGCCGAGAAAGCAAAACAAGAAGAAATACTTAAAGAGGCTAACGTTGAGCCTTTGGATCCTTAAAGCATTAACCAGATAACAATCACTATGACAGAAGAGACAACTACACCTTCTAATAATTTCATTCGCAATCGGGTACGTAAAGATATTGAAGAAAAATCAATGTCTATTATGACTAGATTCCCTCCCGAGCCTAATGGCTATTTACATATTGGCCACGCAAAATCCATCTGCTTAAATTTTGGGATTGCTCAGGAGTTTAATGGTCAGTGTAACTTGCGCTTTGATGACACTAATCCTGATAAAGAAAATGAAGAATATGTCGAGTCGATAAAACGTGATGTCTCATGGTTAGGCCACAGTTGGAGCAATCTGTTTTTTGCTTCAGATTATTTCGAACAGCTATTCCAATACGCAGTTAAGTTGATTGAGATGGAAAAAGCCTATGTGTGTGACCTTAATGCTGAACAAGTTCGACTCTATCGTGGCACACTAACTGAGCCAGGCAAGGATAGTCCTCACCGAAATCGTTCGATCGAAGAAAACTTAGATCTATTTAATCGCATGCGTCAAGGCGAGTTCAAAGAAGGCGAATGCGTGTTACGCGCAAAAATAGATATGGCATCACCCAATATCAATATGCGTGACCCAGCTCTGTATAGAATTAAGCATGCACACCACCATCGCACAGCTAATGAATGGTGTATTTACCCTATGTATGATTACGCACATTGCATCTCGGATGCCATTGAAGGCATTACTCATTCGCTTTGTACCTTAGAATTCGAGGATCACAGACCATTGTATGACTGGATACTGGACACACTCAATACGCCAAGTCATCCACAACAAATAGAGTTTGCACGGTTATCGTTAGATTACACTGTCACTAGCAAGCGCAAGCTTCATCAGTTAGTTGATGAAAACCATGTCGATGGTTGGGATGATCCGCGTATGCCTACGATTACAGGATTACGTCGCCGCGGTTATCCGGCCGCAGCAATCCGAGATTTTTGTGAACGCATTGGTATCACCAAGAAAGACTCACAGATTGATGTCGGCGTATTGGAAAACTGTGTACGTGAAGATTTAGATTACAATGCACCACGCGCCATGTGTGTACTCAAGCCACTCAAGGTAGTGATTGAGAATTACCCTGAAGACCAAACAGAGCAACTAGATGCCTTGAACCATCCTAAACGTGAAGAATTAGGCAAACGCAGTATTCCTTTTTCGCGTGAACTCTACATTGAACAAGACGATTTCATGGAAAATCCGCCTAAGAAATTTTTCCGCTTAGGCCCAGGACGCGAAGTACGCTTGCGTTACGCTTATTACGTGACGTGTACTGAGGTGATTAAAGATGCAGATGGCCATGTGATTGAACTTCGTTGTACTTATGACCCAGAAACTCGCGGTGGTAAATCTGCCGATGGCCGTAAAATAAAAGGCACTATTCACTGGGTATCTGCGGCACATGCATTACCTGTGCAAGTGAATTCATACGACAGACTATTCAACACGCCCAACCCTGGTGCTGAAGACAATATGTTAGACAGTCTTAACCCAGACTCGTTAGAAGTTTTAGACAATTGCTTTGCCGAGCCAAGCATGGCAGAAGCACAAGCTGAACAGAGCTTTCAATTTGAACGCACCGGCTATTACACGCGCGACAAGGCTGACAATAAACAAGGGAAGGTTGTGTTCAATCGTACAGTGACATTGCGCGACACCTGGGCGAAAGTCGCCAAGTAATAAAGCATAAAAAAAGCCCAGTAGGTTAATACTGGGCTTTTAGTAGATCTTACTAACTAGTGTTTATTAAACTTTCTTCAGTTCTTTAAACATTGCTCCAAAAAACTTCAACGCATCTTGCACATCTGGGTCTTGCATAGTACTCATGATACCCATCATACCGCCTTTAGATGCAGGTGAATGATCTGCTTTAGCGGCCGCAGCTGCTTCAGCAAACTCCATTAGCAAATTGATCACATGCTCGCGCTCTAACAAGTCTAATAAACGCATCAACCCTTCACTGCGAGCAAGTCGATCTGCAATACACATCAATTCACCAGCTGTTTCAGATAGGCGCGATACAATATCATCTGTCATCGCATCGCCAGCAGCACCCATTACACGCGCCAAATTCACCACGCGATCTAAGTCACCATTTTCCACCATACGACTGATTGCAGGCAAAGCTTTATCAAGGTTGCTGTTATTTGCTTGATCAAGAAGCGCTAAACCATCACCAGCAACTTCTGCTAAACGCCCAACGATATCGTCTGTTAGCGCATCACCTGCACTCTCGACTAAGCGCTCGGCTTCCATACTAATATTTCCTAACTGTCCCATCGCATGCCTCCTTTAGAGTAAACCGCGAGCACTAGCCCAATACATCTTATTGTAAGCAGTCTTAAACATGTGAATACCTGCAGTAGGTGCTTTTGGATCAGGCGGATTTTGGTAATTAAACATCGCGTAAGTCGCTTTGCCATCTCCCGCTTCAATAAAGCAAAATACTTTACCGTCGTAATCGCGAGTTGCAGTCCCGATCGTCATTAACGATGCAATATTTTCAGCCAGTGCTTCTGCTTCAAAGTGAGCAGTAGAGCCGGCCTTACTAATTGGTAGGTTAGTGGTATCACCAAGCACGTAAACATTTTCACGTCCTTCCATGTTAAGACGCTTACGATCAGTCGGAATAAATCCGCCTGCACCTAGACCAGCATCTTCAATGACTTGCATACCTTTATGCGCAGGAACGGTGATTAATAAATCATATTCCGCTTCAGTCCCTTCTTCACTTACGACTGCATTTTCATTCACTTCTTTCATGTTGAATAAAGTTTCATAAGTAATGCCTAAGCGTTCGAATTCAGGTGTCGCCCACTTAGCGACTGGTTCCAAGCTATGAGTACGACCAATTGGGTAAGTGTAATGAAGTTGAACTTTGTCCCAGATTCCACGTTGTTTGAAGTAATCTACCAACATGAAAGTAATTTCTAAAGGCGCCATTGGGCACTTATGAGGAACACCAACAGCAACTACTACTTTGCCGCCTTCAAAGGCTTCTAGCTTCTTATACATTTTCACAGCGTCAGCTTCTGTGTAGAACTGCTCTGCGTATTCTGCAAGACCAGGAGTACCTTCAGCATGTGTGCGTGAACCTGTTGCAATCACAATGATGTCATAATTATAAGTAGTACCACTTTTAGCCTTAACGTTTTTGTCGTCAAGATTAAACTCAGTGACTGGATCGACTTTGAATTCAATACTCGGCTCCAATAAACTGACCTGGTCACGATACATCTCAGAAGGATTCATTTTACCAACTGCAACATATAATAATCCCGGCTGATACATATGCTTATCAGATGCAGAAAGCATAGTGATACTTGCCTTGCCTGACTTTAATTCATTTCTTAGTTTGCGAGCCAGATTATTAGCGAGGATGGTTCCACCCATTCCGCCACCAACGATTAAGATTTTCATTTAGACCTCTCTTTGAAGTGTTAAATAGTTTGCTAGAATTTAATTTATTTGGTTTTCTTAACCACAATACTCCAGACACCTGCGTCTTCTGAGCTTTCTATAACTTCGTGACCTACTTTATTAATCCACTCAGGGATATCGTTAGCCGAACCTTCGTCTGTCGATAAAACCAATAATTCGTCGCCGACTTCAGCTTGTTTCATATTTGCAATTAGCTCCATCAATGGGCCTGGGCAAAATGTATTTTTCGCATCTACTATCTTTCGATCTGCCATTTCATATCTCCTTTAATTAAAACGTCCAAACTTGACCTTCAGAAGCATCATCCAAAAATTTGGTGAGCCCTAGAGACTCTGACAAATAATCTACAAGATCATCATTTTTCAGTCCCATAATATCGACAGCCATCGAGCATGGGTAAATCTTCGCATCACCTAACTCAACAGCCGATTCAAATAATTCCATAAAACCAGGAGCATTTTTCTCTACTAACAAATCACCCATGGGTCCATCTGAAGGTGCATTACCATCACTGTCTTTTTTGAAATATTCCAATGCATTCATTGAGAGAAATACGGTGACATCATTACCGCTTACCGCTCCGACTGAAGCGACCATTGAGGCCATTTGTAGCTGCTCACGCTTACCAGAAATAAGCATAATGCTGATCTTGTTAGACATTTGTTTCGTTCCTGTTCTTAAGTTATCAAATAGTAAGTTGTTAGACAGTCTGTACAAACTGTCCTGTTAATTCTTGTGGTATACGAATTGTGGCTAGTTATGCGCTTGTCTCTCTTCGAATTCGGAAGAGCATTTTATTTTAATAATAAGTAAAACTTATTCTTATATAAATATCACATATGATGCAGGTGTTATTCTGCTGCTTGCGGATTATCACCATCAGTTGGCGCTTGTGTGTATTTACACCCACAATAATAGCACTGCACGGTCGATTGCTCAGCAAACGTTAGGTAAACAGCAGGATGTCCGAGCGCATTACTTGCTCCTCGACAGCATACAGTTGCTTGATCTGGACTCACATTAGTCGCTTGCCCTGTACCCATTGCGTTGTTCATAGACTGAGACCTGTTCGCAGTAACACAATTGTTAAAACCAGGCGCTATAGTTACGTATTCCACTAGCCTGAGTCAACGCCATTTCACCATTTCTCCTGGCTTCTTCAATTACTCAGATAGTAAAATTACGAGAACTTAATAATGATGACGAGAAACCTCATGATTCCAACAGTTAAACGGTTAATATTTTTACTATTGCTATGTTTTTTCACTAATCCAGGTTTGACAGCAGAATATAAATTAGAACCAGTACATACTCAGATATTATTCTTCTGTGACCATTTGGGGTTTTCTAAATCACAAGGTGAGTTTTTACAATTCGAGGGTTCATTCTCATTTGACCCGGATGATCTTAGCGCCTCAAAAGCTGAGGTCAGCATCGATACCGCTAGCATTGATATGGATAATCAGAAATGGAATGATCACATGAAGAATCAAGACTTTTTCGATGTGGAAAAATTTCCCAAAATGACCTTCATTAGCAACAAAGTTGAACCATTGTCAGATAACACAATGAATGTTCACGGTGATCTCACCATACTCGGTCACACAGAACCAGTAGTGTTGAACGTTACTCATAACAAATCGGGCAAACACCCCTTCTCAGGCAAATATACTGCCGGCTTTTCTGCCACTACGGAAGTGAAGCGTTCTTTATTTGGAATGACTTATGGCTTACCTGCATTAGGAGACGATATTGAAATTCGATTAGAAGTAGAAGGGCGGAAAATCACTCCATGAGTTGGGGAAACAGTGCAACACACTGGGGGTTAATCAGCCGCCTACTGCATTGGTTTATGGCCGTGGCGATACTTTTCATGTTTGGTCTGGGCGTGACCATGATCAACATGCGCTTATCGCCCATGAAACTAGAAATGTTCATGGTACATAAATCAGTTGGCATTCTGTTATTGGCGGTAGTCACTATTCGTATTGTTTGGCGGTTAATCAACCCCGCACCTAGACCTTTGCGCTCATTCTCAAAATCACAAAGAGCAATCGTCATAATCGGTCAGCTACTTATGTACGCTTTAATGGTGTGTATTCCCATTAGCGGATGGATAATCAACTCTGCTGCCAACTTCCCACTACAATGGTTTGGCTTATTTGAGATACCCTCTATTGCCCAGCCTAGTCTAAGCACTGAAGAGTATGCAAAAACTGCTCACTTAGTCTTAGTCTGCACATTAGGTGCAATTGTATTTATTCATACTGCGGCTGCATTGCACCATCATTTCATAAGAAAAAATGATGTATTAAGGCGAATGTTTTAAAACATGAAAAAATTCATGTTGCTTGCAAGTTCTCTTTTATGCTCACCCTGCTATGCCTCAGAGGAATGGTTATCCTTGCAAACTAACCAATCTATCCAATTTACCGCAAGTTATGATGATGTTTCATTCAACGGTATCTTCAAAAGATTTACTTCGACTATTTCAATCAATCCACATCAGATAGAAAGCAGCTATATACGCAGCACAATAGATGTTACTTCAATTGATACTAATAGCCACGATCGTGACCAAGCACTAGCAGAATCAGATTGGTTTTATTTCAGCAACTTTCCACACGCTACCTTTAATAGCACTAGTATTTCTATCATTGAGGAAAATTACTATAGTGTCACAGGAATACTGAAAATACGCGACCAAGAAAAACAAATTACCTTCCCATTAGAATGGCGAGTGATTGATGACAATCGTGCACATGCAGATGCAGAATTCGAATTAGACCGACGTGATTTTAATATTGGCATTGGAGAATGGGCAGAAGATGAAACCATCGGCTTCAACGTGAGTGTGACCATCTCTATGGACTATGAAGCGAAATAATTTCTATTACCGGTTCAAATTAAGAATGTGCTGCGCATGTTCAATCCATCCAGACAATTTAGCCTCATCTGGCAATTCACTTAGAATATTTTCGCGCTGATTATTTTTCGCCAACTTCTCACCTAAACGCACAGTTTTTTGCGCAGACAAATCTTCTAACGAATAAATTTCAGTAGCCTCCAATAACACAGCATCATCTGCTTCAATATTAGCTACTCGTAGCAATTGCGAAATAGACACCCAACGCTGAATAGCAAAATCCTCCACCCCAATTTTCTCAGCAAGATCATAAACAGTCTCATCATTACTGCACAATTTCCACAGGTCTTTAGTGGTGTTTATCTGTATCGCTGACAACTTGGATAGTGTTGATGCTTCTATATCTTTAATTTCATTTAATGGATATTCATCTTGCCAGTCTTCACCTGCACCACTGGCAGGAATAAATTCTAGCTGCTCCACTCGCTCTGCAAGTGATTTATTCTCATTGCGCAACTGGACAATTTCTTGCTCATGACGCTCCAGCAAGTTATTTAAATCACGTTGTGCACGTATGCCTCGAACAATCCAACCATAAACCACGCCAATGACGAACGCGCCTAATAGGTATAAAGAGATTTCTTGAATCAAATAACTCATAAATTTTGCATACTTAAATTAATTACCGAATGTTAATCTTATTAGTTCGTGGTTTGATTTCTGGCACTTAACCCTAGAACCATCTGATCAAACCGGGCAAGTCATGTTAATTATAGCTTGGTAGGATTAGGTGCATCCCCATAGACTTCTTCAGGGTCAAATACTTTTTCGCTTTCATGATAAGTCAATGTCAGCGGACCTTCAGAACTAGGCTTGCCGATTGGTACTGAACGATAGAAACAAGAGCGATATCCGACGTGGCAACTAGCGCCACCCGCAACATCAACTCTCAACCACACTGTGTCTTGATCATCATCAATGCGCATTTCAACGACTTTTTGCACTAATCCACTAGTCGCACCCTTATGCCATAAACACTCGCGGCTACGACTCCAATAATGCGCCTCGCCGGTTTCGACGGTTTTAGTCAATGCCTCAGCATTCATATATCCCATCATCAGTAACTCACCTGATGTCATATCTGTTGTGACCACCGGAATTAGACCGTTGTCATCAAATTTAGGCGCAAGCTCATTACCTTCTTCGACTTGCTCAATACTGTCACGAGAACCAAACATAAAAATACCGCCGTTCAAATTGGGAGCGCAGTATAACACTGCAATAGTAAGATTCCATCTACCCCACTAGCTAGCCAATAATTCTGAAAACAATCCATCAATGGCCTGAAAATCCTCTTCAAATAAACCCAACATTGCAAAATGTCCCATTAATGATGGCAGTAGTTTGAGTTCGCTATGCTGAATATGTTTCTGCTCATATAGAAGATCAGCGGGTGGCACAAACATATCGTTTTCAAAGCCAATCATAAAAGTCTTGGCTTTAATTGATTGTAAAGCTAGAGCCAAATCATTATTGGCATGCTGACTGGAATCACCGCGTTGCCATTTTCTAGCCATCACTAATAAAGCATTAGGATCCATGGGTTTAAACCAAGCTTCCCAGAAACCCTCTAAAAAAGCTTGCTTAGATTCAAAGCCCAATCTTTGCCATAGCTGCTGCTTATATAATTCTGCCGAGACACCCATCAACGCAAATACGTGAGCCAAGCGCTTCAATCCCATTTCGCAACTATGCGAATCAGTATAAGCGCCATGATTAAACGCAGGGTCAGATATCAATGCTTCACAGAATACATCTACATATAAAGCATTATGCGGGGTACATTGTGCTGTCCCTGCAATTGGCGCGGCACGTTTCACCATATCAGGATAACGAATCGCCCATTCTAAGGTTTGCTGTGCGCCCATCGACCAACCGGTCACTAGTTGCAGCTGGTTAATATTAAATTTTTCGCTTAGCAAACGATATTGTGCAACCACATCGTCACCTATAGATAGCGCAGGAAAATTCTCCATGGCTTGATCGCCATCTATATTATGTGGCGAAGTAGATAAACCATTACCCAATTGATTAGGCAAAATGATGCAATATTTTTCAGGATCTAACGCTTTGCCTGGACCTATATAATGCGCCATGTTTTTTGAATTCGTTAAAGAAACCCAGATCTAAATAGACTTTTGAATCTGCAGGACAGTAAAAAGGTCCTGAAGCTGATTGACCCAATCCACAGGCTGTCTTAGTGACGTTGTTATATAAAACTAATTGAGGTGCTTGGTAATTTGAGCCTGCTTGCGAAAACAACGCTTGCCAAGCATCTTCCGTATCAGCAAGGACTGCTGAAACAAAATCAGCTTGTTAATCATTCGCAGAAGGGTTAAGTGGGACACCTTGAGATTCTGCCACTGGGTATGATGAACCGCCTCCGCCAGCAATCATGCCCAACATTTGCAGTGGGTTTTGCCCGGTAAGCAATCCAATCACAATAATGATTAGAATAAC
>CALJEX010000046.1 GCA_938074525.1 uncultured Gammaproteobacteria bacterium | reverse complement strand
ATGCAGAAATATGTTTCTGACATTAAGTTTCCTTCTGCATACTTTTGGAATACTCCGAAAGCAATCGCTAAAAAGACCACTCCAACAATTGCAGAAATATAACCTATTATATTTACTCTATTCATAACAGCCTCCACTTCTAAAATTTAAGTTGATTATGTAATTTAAATTTTGGGTATCCTCGTAGTTAAACTACAGTGGAATATTTTTTATTACAGTCGAATATTTTTGTCAAGATTACTAAAGTTATACCTATGTATAAAATTTAATTAATCTGTCAGTGTGTAAGTTAGGAAGGAGGCGATGAATATTTTGATTGGTAGTGAGGTATCGCTGGTTTTTATAACGAGCAAGTTATAAAAAATATATTTAAACAAGGAAACTAAATTCAGAGGCTCTTGCGCTTGCATTAGAATATAAAGACACTTTCTGAGTCTCTCAGACACTACATGGGGAGCCATTCACGAATTGCTGGTGCTTCAGGGCGGAAAATGGATGCGCTTGAAGTGTATAAAGATATTGAAGGGTTATTGATAAAACATGGTTATGATAGCCAAGTTATCCAGCAATTTGAGCGCAACTTACTCGAAATGTGGAGTAAAGAAAAAGCTCAGGCTAGAAGTGTTCGGCGTAATTCTATTGGGAACTATTGGCACCAGTAAGATTAATTGATAAATAAGCAAGTCGTGGGTAGACCACGGTTTGGGTTTTAGCCGTGCTTGAGATTATGCGAGTAAAATTTTAAATACTATTGTATATTTGTTTTTAAGTATTTAGAAGACGGTGAAATATAGCCCCACGCTCTAATTGGTGAGGCTTGTCTCGATGGTGGAAAGACTGAGTGTTTTCATCAACCATTTTTTATATGGCTAATAATAAATTTAAACCAAACAAAATAAAAATATGAAATATATATTAGGTTCTTTGGTAATAAGCTTTGGCGTTATTTTGGTGACTGCTATATTGCTGAGATCGCTAGGTGTGCCATTCACAGAAACTACTATGAAATATTTAGGAATAGCGTGGGGTATATTGATTATAGTTTCATACCCAATCGCTAAAAAAATAGTTCGTGATTGATAATAAACTCACACTCTTATTAACTCCTTCCAGTTATAACGTTTGCTTGCATGACGAATTAAATTAGCTTCGTCGTCTCTGCGTTTTAGTAGTCCTGTTAGGTTGGTAGTTTCCCATAATCGTTTCATTGAAATGAGCTGATCAGCAATTTGATCGTATTGTTGTTTTTTAACTAGTGCTTGAATCGCCTTCATTTCTTTTCTTTTGGAACCCGAAAGACGTGTACCTCGGTTATAAACTAATGACAGTAGTGCTGCTTGTGCGTCGGGTAGTAATTTCTCAACGCCTTTATAGATTTTACGAGTACCTTCAGCGTAGCGAGGGAGTGTGCTTTCTGAAAAAACTGTTGCAGCAGCGTCATAGGGAATACGTATGTTATTGAGCTTAGAACGTACTTTTTTCGCTACCTCTCCTTTTTTGCCTGCAACATCGACTAGTTGCTGTAATTCCTTATCTGAAACATAGGGCGACCAATCTTTCCGTATTTGTGTAGCGCGATGATATCCAAGGTCATAACCAATGCCTATGGTGACGCCTGAGGCGCCACCAGGCCAGATCGGTTTTTGTAAGCGTAGGCGATAGTATTCTGGAGAGCTGATTTCATGCTCAATAATTTGTTGGAAGCCTTTCTTGGACAAGGTTAATGAATAGAGGGATGATTTTTGACTGGACTGTTGTTTGCCAAACACAGCATTTTCAAATGCAGAAAGTGTCGCTGGGCCAATCACGCCATCAGTATCTAGGTTGAGTTGTTTTTGAAGTCGTTTTATTCGCTCTTTAGACATATCTCATCCATTGTTAATAATGTTACTTTAAAAGATCATAATTGAGACAATAGAACTAGGCTAAGGTTTTTTAGCTAAGTAATATTTTTATAAGGTAAGTATGGTCTGTTCGCTTGTTGTTTCACTAGTAGCGGGATTGCTTGTCGATAAATTTGTTAATTCTGTATATCAGTTACTGGTGATTGTGCTAATAATAAGGTGTAATTGCTGGAATAATATATAAATAGCTATCCCCGTTCTGATGCGTTCTAAAATAAAAAATAGCGTTTTCCTTATTAGTAAATATCTTGGGTTATTTGCTATGGCGCGGTGGTTATTGCGTAATAAAGTGCGTGTGCTTTGTTACCATGGCTTTACCACAATAGATGAACACCTCAATGTGCCAGGTTTATTTATTGAACCGCAAGAGTTTGAGAGAAGGATGAGTTATCTCAAACGCAAGGGTTATAAAGTGATTGGCTTGGATCAAGCCTATCAAGATGTAAGCAAGGGTGTTAAGGAAAAGGATCGAGTTGTCATTACTATTGATGATGGCTATGTCAGTGTATTGCGTAAAGCTGCGCCTATTATGAAGAAATACAATTATCCTTCTACTTTGTATTTAACATCTTATTTTTTTGATAAAGACTGTCCAGTGTTTACGTTAGCAGCGGGTTATATGTTTTGGAAAACAAAGCAACCGAAAGCAGACTTCTCGTTGCTTGGTATACCTTCTCTTGCTGAATTTAAAGAGTGTGATTTAACAAAAGAGAATAAACGTAAAATTGCAGTGCTGATTAATGAGTATGGTCAGCCATTAAATGGTAACGAAAAGAGAGTGGCGATACTTGAGGCGTTAGGCAAAGTGTTGAGTGTAGATTACCAACAATTAAATAAAGATCGACTGTTTAATTTGGTGACTAAGCAAGAGTTGAGGGAATTGCAGCAGCTTGGTGTTGATATTCAATTGCATACTCATCGTCATACTTTCCCTGTTGATTATGATATTGCGTTAAAAGAGATACGGGATAATAAAGCGGCTATTGATCCGCTGCTAAATAAACCTATGACGCATTTTTGTTACCCCAGTGGCGTTTGGTCAGAGCGCCATTGGCAAGTTCTTTCTGAGGAGGAAGTGTTGACGGCGACCACGTGTGTGACGGGACTGGTGGATGAGAAATCACCACTATTTGCGTGGCCTAGGATATTGGATAGCTCGCGTGTCTCTCAGATAGAATTTGAAGCAGAGGTATCAGGTTTCAATGAATTGCTTCGAATGGCCAGATCCTGAGGGAATAGTCTGATTTAAGTGGCGAGATAAGTGTATTTTTGGTTGCCGAATTGGGCACCGTAAAATATACTCCAGCGGTTGGTAGTAGTTGAGGTGAACAGAGGAAGTTAGTTAGAGGCCCCGTTTGGGGCTTTTTTGTTGGCCGAACGAAAATTCTGCGATATTTTAGGAAGACAGACGTGAAGCTAGACTCGGATGGGCTTGAGGAATTATTTGAGCCAGTTGTACAAGGATTGGGCTTTAATCTCTGGGGTGTCCAGCTAAGAAGCTCGGAAAATCATGCGCATGTGAGGATTTATATTGATCATGATGATGGAATCACCGTGGATAACTGCTCAGAAGTGAGTCACCAGCTTAGCGGGGTGTTGGATGTGGAAGATCCTATTAGCGTGGCGTATACATTGGAAGTGTCTTCACCTGGCTTAGATAGACCACTGATGAAACTAGAGCACTTTAAAAGGTATTTGGGGAAAGAAATTAAAGTAAGACTGGGTTGGGCGGTACAAGAGAGAAGAAATTTTTTAGGGATACTGACTAAGCTAGAGGAAGAAAACATCACGATGACAGTGGATGGAGAGCTGGTTGAGTTTCCATTTAATGCAGTGAAGAGAGCAAATTTAATTTATAGCGATTTAAAATAAGGCATTTTAGGAACGCACGGGTTATGAATAAAGAAATTTTAATGGTTGCGGACACTGTCTCTAATGAGAAAGGTGTTGATAAAGATATCATTTTTCTGGCAATAGAAGCGGCGTTAGCAACTGCGACACGTAAGCGCTATACCAAAGACATTGAAGTGCGCGTGGGTATTGATCGTGAGTCTGGTGATTACGATACCTATAGACGTTGGTTAGTCATGGATGATGAAGATCCTGAATTCGAGTCTCCAGACAAGCAGATTTTATATAGCTATGCGATACAAAATCACCCTGATATTCAGGTGGGTGAATATGTAGAAGAAAGCATTGAGTCAGTGGCTTTTGGTCGTATTGCTGCTCATACTGCTAAACAAGTGATTGTTCAGAAAGTGCGAGAAGCTGAGCGAGCACAAATTGTTGATGCGTATTCAGATCGCATAGGCGAATTAGTTATGGGCGTGGTAAAGCGCGCTGAACATAGCGGTGTTTATATCGACTTGGGTGGAAATGCCGAAGGCTTTATTCCTAGAGAAGACTTGATTCCACGTGAATCTGTGCGACCAGGTGATCGTATTCGTGCTTTCTTAAAAGATGTGCGCTCAGAAGTACGTGGCCCGCAGTTGTTTCTTACTCGAACAGCGCCAGAATTTTTGATTGAGTTATTTAAGCTTGAAGTGCCGGAAGTTGGGCAAGATTTAATTGATGTACTAGGTGCGGCCCGTGACCCAGGTTTGCGAGCGAAAATTGCTGTTCGCTCACTTGATCCAAGGCTTGACCCTGTGGGTGCTTGTGTTGGTATGCGAGGTTCGCGTGTTCAATCTGTATCAAATGAGTTAGCAGGCGAACGAATTGATATTATTTTGTGGGACGAGAATCCTGCGCAATTTGTTATTAACGCAATGTCCCCTGCGGTGACTTTGTCGATTGTCGTCGATGAAGAATCTAATAGTATGGATATCGCTGTTGAAGAAGAAAAGTTATCTCAAGCAATTGGTCGTGGTGGGCAGAATGTTAAGCTCGCCAGTGAACTGACTGGTTGGGAACTGAATGTCATGACTGAAGGTCAGGCTGAAGAGAAGAACGAAGGTGAGATGAAAGTTCTTCAACAACTATTCATGGAGCATTTAGATGTGGATGAAGAAGTTGCAGCTATTTTGGTTCAGGAAGGATTTTCGACAGTTGATGAAATTGCTTACGTACCACCTAAAGAATTACTAGAAGTTGAAGAATTCGATGAGCAAATGGTCGAAGAGTTAAGAGGTCGTGCACGTGATGCGCTATTAACGCTGGCTATTTCTGGTGGAGGCGAAGATAGTGCTGAGCCAGCAGAAGATTTACTGGGCATGGATAGTATGACGCGAGACCTTGCTTTTGAGTTGGCTGCTAAAGGCGTCATCACAATGGAAGATCTGGCTGAACAAGCTGTTGATGATATCGCTGATATCGAAGGTTTGACAGAAGAAAAAGCGGGCGAGCTTATTATGGAAGCACGCGCGCCATGGTTTGCAGAAGAAGAAGCAAAATAAAGAAGTAATAAATTAAATTAGAGGGCGCATGGCACAAGTCACTGTACAACAATTAGCAGAAGTCGTTGGGACTCCAGTTGATAAATTACTGGAGCAGCTTAAAGATGCTGGATTAAGTTTTTCTGCGCCTGATCAGGAAATCTCAGATAGTGAGAAGCTGCAACTCCTAGAGCATTTGCGCCAAAGTAAAGGTGCGAAATTAGGTGGTTCCACAGATGAAGGCAAAAAAATTACGCTAAGACGTAAAAGCACATCGCAGCTAAAAGCGAGTGGTGGACAGGGTCGCACAGCAACGACTAAAACCGTCAATGTAGAAGTGCGCAGGAAGAAAACTTACGTCAAACGTAGTGAGTTAATTGAAGAGCAGGAGCAAAAGCATAAAGAAGAGGAAGAAATCGAGCAGCAAAGATTAGCTGCTGAGAAAAAAGAAAAAGACTTAAAAGATGCGGAAGCTGCGCGCATTGCTGAACAAGAGCGTAAAGCTCAAGAAGAAATTATTGCAAAAGAGGCAGAAGAACAACGTATTGCAGCAGAAGCTGCGGCGGCTGCGCAAGAAAAGCAAGCTACTACTACAGCGGCCCCCGTTGCCGCCGCGCCAGCCAAAGCCAAAGAAGCGCCAGCTAAAGAAAAGAAAGCGGGTCGCAAAAAAGGTAAAGACGATGACCATGGAAAGCGTAAAGAATTGCATGTTGCTAGTGATAAGCGCGGACGTCGTAAGCCAAAATCGAGATCACGCACACAACAACGCGTAGAAGCATCTGGCAAGCACGGCTTTGAGCGCCCTGTTGCACCAGTGGTGAGAGAAGTATTAGTGCCGGAAAGTATTTCCGTCTCAGATCTTGCGCAAAAAATGGCGATTAAAGCAGCTGAGGTAATTAAGGTCATGATGAATATGGGGGCGATGGCCACCATTAACCAAGTGATTGATCAAGACACAGCAATTCTAGTGGTTGAAGAGTTAGGTCATACTGCTAAGGCATTCACAGAAAATGATATTGAATCTAAAGTGGTTAAACACGTTTATGACTCGGAGTCATCTGTTCCACGACCCCCAGTAGTGACGGTAATGGGTCATGTTGATCACGGTAAAACTTCATTGTTAGATTACATTCGTCACTCACGTGTTGCTGCTGGCGAAGCAGGTGGCATTACTCAGCATATTGGTGCCTATCATGTAGAAACGCCTAATGGTGTGATTACATTTTTAGATACACCAGGACACGCAGCATTTACTGCTATGCGTGCTCGCGGTGCTCAAGCGACAGATATCGTGATATTGGTTGTGTCAGCAGATGATGGTGTGATGCCGCAAACAGCTGAAGCAGTGAAACATTCAAAGGCAGCCGGTGTACCTATGGTGGTTGCGGTTAATAAAATTGATAAAGAAGATGCTGACCCAGATCGTGTGCGAACTGACTTGTCAGGGCTAGAGGTTGTTCCTGAAGAATGGGGTGGCGATGTGCAGTTTATTAATGTGTCAGCTAAGACAGGCCAAGGCATTGATGAACTTCTTAATGCGTTGAGTTTGCAAGCTGAAGTCATGGAGTTGGTTGGTGTGCCTGATGGCCCAGCGACAGGTATTGTTATTGAATCTACATTGGATAAAGGACGTGGCCCGGTAAGTACGATTTTGGTGCAAGAAGGTAAGCTATCACGCGGAGATATTCTCTTATGTGGTGAAGAATATGGACGTGTTCGTGCCATGTTCGATGAGCAGGGTAAGCCAGTTGAGTCTGCTGGTCCTTCATTACCAGTTGTTGTGCTTGGTTTGTCGGGGACGGTTAATGCAGGCGAAGAAGCAATCGTGGTCGAGAATGATCGAAAAGCACGTGAAGTTGCTGAAGTGCGTAAAGGTAAGACGCGTGAATCAAAACTTGCTGCTCAACAATCCGCGAAGCTTGAAAATATCTTTAATCAAATGCAAGACGGCGAAGTTGCCTCAGTCAATATTTTGGTTAAAGCCGATGTGCAAGGTAGTGCAGAAGCACTAAAAGATTCTTTAGCAGATCTTTCAACGGAAGAAGTAAAGGTCACGATTGTCAGCTCTGGAGTAGGTGGAATCACAGAGTCAGATATAAATTTAGCGGCCGCTTCTAGTGCGATCGTGATTGGTTTCAATGTTCGTGCGGATGCGAGTGCACGTAAAGCATTAGATGAAACCGGCGTTGATTTGCGTTACTACAGTATCATTTATGAAGCGATCGATGATGTTAAGAACGCAATGAGTGGATTGTTATCGCCAGAATTGCGCGAAGAGATTGTTGGTATTGCTGAAGTTAAAGACGTATTTAAATCTTCAGTGTTGGGTGCGGTTGCTGGTTGTCAGGTTATTGATGGTGTTGTTAAGAAGGGTAATCCTATTCGTGTGCTGCGGGATAACGTTGTTGTTTACGAAGGCGAATTAGAGTCTCTACGTCGCCATAAAGACGATGTGTCTGAAGTTCGTGCCGGTACTGAATGTGGTATCGCGGTTAAGAACTACAATGATGTGAAGCCGGGCGATAATATAGAAGTCTACGAGCGAACTGAAGTTGCTCGGACGATTGCTTAATGTATTGGCATAAGCATGCCTAAGGATTTTCCTCGAGCATTACGAGTTGCCGAACAAATTCGAAGAGAGTTAGTTGTACTGATTAGAGACTCAGTTAATGATCCTAGAGTGAAGGATTTTTCTATTTCTGAAGTGGTAGTCACGAAAGATCTTTCTGCGGCAAAAATATATTTCTCTCCCTATACGCAAAACAAAGATATCGAAGAATTGCAGTCTGGATTGAATAGCTGCTCTGCTTATTTGCGTAAAGAATTGGGTAAGTTAATGCGTTTGCGTATTGTCCCGACACTATCATTTCATTATGACGACACTTTAGAACGATCTGCTCGATTGAATGACATACTAGCTAAGGAAAAGTTGGATTAAGTTCTAATATTGCTAATTTGTTGTTATTAATTTTCTTCAATTAACGTTTGATTCTCCTTGGTTCTTTAATTTCAGATCTTGGCAAAGAAAAATAAATCTAATCGTGATATTCACGGTTTACTGGTGCTTGATAAATCTATTGGGCTGAGCTCAAACCATGCGTTGCAGCGTGTGAAGCGGTTATTTAATGCAAAAAAAGTCGGGCATACGGGAACATTAGATCCATTGGCTAGCGGCGCATTAGTGCTATGTTTTGGTCGGGCAACAAAAATCTCAGACCATGTGATGGGGGCTAAGAAGTCTTATTACACTGTTGCCAAGCTAGGCGAGCAGACCGAGACCGCGGATAAAGAAGGACAAGTTGTTGCTACGGCGGAGGTTAAACAGCAGCATATCGATATGATCGAGGATACGGTTAAATTGTTTGTCGGTGATATTAATCAAATTCCACCAATGTACTCTGCGATTAAAAAAGATGGTGTGCCAATGTATAAGTTGGCCAGAGAAGGGAAGCAAGTGGAACGTCCATCACGTCAGGTGCGTATTTATTCTATTGTTATCAACTCTATACAAGACAATAAAATTGGTATGACCGTACATTGCTCGAAGGGCACCTATATTCGTACATTAGTTGAAGATATTGGTGCTAAGTTAGGTTGTTTGGCGCATGTCGATGAGTTGCGTCGATTATCTGTCGGGGAATTTGGGCTGGCTTATAATATGTATACTTATGAACAATTAGAGCAGATCAGCGCTGATGGCATCGCGGCACTAGAAAGGACTATGCTGCCTGCGGAAGTAGCATTTTACCAATACCCTCAATTTGAGATGAAAAATGGACTACTTTTGTCTTTGGAGCAGGGCAGAAAAATTAGATTTCCTGAGGCTATAAGCAGCAAATATATGCGTATCTATGACACCAATCGGGTTTTTCGTGGCTTGGGAGAGCAGAAAGACGATGGATTTGTCCATTTTAGTAAGTTTTACATGTCATAAGGCAATTAAGCTATTGTGCCTTTGCAGACACATGGTAGAATCCCGCTCTCTTAAGAATACCACCCAGTAATTACTATTAAAAAGTTTATAAAAAATGGCACTAACAGCGGAAGATAAATCGGGCATCGTCAAGCAGTATCAACAGTCAGCAACCGACACTGGATCACCAGAAGTTCAGGTGGCATTACTCTCTGCTCGAATAAAGTACCTTAGTGATCATTTTGCAAACCATAAGCATGACCATCATTCTAGACACGGCTTATTGAAGCTGGTCAATCAGCGACGTAAATTACTCGACTACATTAAACGTAAAGATCAGCAACGCTATCAGCAGCTGATTTCATCATTAGGCCTGCGTCGATAATATCTACATGGCTCAGCAAACCTTGCCTAGCCATGCCTTTTACCTAGGAAAGTCTCTGATTAACACGATGTTTTTGAGCATCGTGTTGTATTTTCGTATTAAAAATTAAACGTTCAATTCATACAGGAAAGCTTGAATGAAAAGCATAAAGAAATCATTCCAATTTGGTGCACATGAAGTCACTATCGAGACTAGCGAAATTGCTCGTCAAGCTGACGGTGCTGTTTTAGTTAGCATGGGAGATACGTCAGTTCTTGTCACCGCAGTGGGTGTTAGAGAAGCTAAGGAAGGACAAAGTTTCTTTCCGTTAACAGTTAACTATCAAGAAAAGACTTATGCCGCAGGTAAAATTCCTGGTGGATTTTTCAAACGTGAAGGTCGTCCTTCAGAAAAAGAAACATTAACTTGTCGTCTAATCGATCGTCCTATACGCCCTTTATTCCCGAAAGGGTTCAAGAATGAAGTTCAAGTCATAGCAACAGTAGTTTCAATGAATACAGATGTTGATTCTGACATTCCAGCATTGATTGGAACCTCAGCAGCATTAGCTATTTCAGGCATTCCTTTTGATGGTCCTATTGGCGCAGCCAAAGTTGGTTATATTGATGGCCAATATGTTTTAAATCCTACTTTCAGCCAGCTAGAAGAATCTGATCTTGAGTTGGTTGTTGCTGGTACTGATAGTGCTGTATTGATGGTTGAATCAGAAGCAAACATCTTGTCAGAAGAGGTTATGTTAGGCGCGGTCATGTATGGTCATCAAGAGATGCAGGTAGTGATTAACGCAATTAAAGAACTTGCTAGTGAAGTGGGTAAACCGCGTTGGGAGTGGGTTGCACAAGAAGAAGATAAGCCTTTAGCAGACAAAGTAGCAGCCGTTTTTGAGCAGCCATTAAGTGAAGCTTATAAAATTTCAGAGAAGCTTTCTCGTCAACAAGCCGTTGGTGAATTGAAAGCTAAAGCCGTTGAAGAGATTAGTTCTGAAGATGGTCCTTCTGCCGCAGATGTAAGTGGTGAGTTTGGTAAATTAGAAAAACGTATTGTTCGTGGAAAAGTCATTGCTGGCGAACCACGAATTGATGGAAGAGATACAAAAACAGTACGACCTATTTATGTGCGTACTAGAGTACTTCCTCGTACTCATGGCTCAGCGTTATTTACACGTGGTGAAACACAAGCATTAGTAGTAACAACGCTTGGAACAGGTCGTGATGCACAGATTATTGATGCTATCGAAGGTTCATTTAAAGATACCTTTATGTTGCACTACAACTTTCCTCCATATTCAGTCGGTGAAGCGGGCAGAACAGGTTCTCCAGGACGAAGAGAAATTGGTCATGGGAAACTAGCCAAGCGTGGTGTTCAAGCCATTATGCCGACACAAGAAGAATTTCCGTACGTAATTCGTGTCGTATCTGAAATCACCGAATCTAATGGTTCAAGTTCTATGGCATCAGTATGTGGTACTAGTTTGTCTTTACTTGATGCAGGTGTGCCAATTAAAGCACCTGTCGCAGGGATTGCCATGGGTCTTATTAAAGAAGGCGATGATTTCGCAGTGTTATCTGACATCTTAGGTGATGAAGATCATCTAGGTGATATGGACTTTAAAGTAGCGGGTACTAGCGAGGGGATTACTGCACTTCAGATGGATATTAAGATTCAGGGTATTACTGAAGAAATTATGAAGATAGCGCTTGCTCAAGCTCAAGATGGTCGTATACATATTCTTTCAAAAATGAATGAAGTGCTTGAAAATCCTGCAGAGATGTCTGAGTTTGCACCACGCTTATTAGCGATGAAGGTTCATCCGGATAAGATTCGTGATGTGATCGGAAAAGGTGGTGCGGTTATTCGTGCTATCACTGAGGAAACTGGCGCAACAGTTGATATTGATGACGAAGGTAACATTAAGATTGCCTCTGTTGATCGTGCTGCAGGTGAGGAAGCTCAGAAGCGTATCGAGTTAATTACAGCGGATGTGGAAGTTGGTGCTACTTACGAAGGTAAAGTGGCTAAAATTATGGACTTTGGTGCATTTGTTACCATCCTTCCGGGTCGTGATGGACTAGTGCATATTTCACAAATTTCAAATGAGCGCGTTGAAAATGTTTCTGATGAGCTTTCTGAGGGTGACATGGTCACTGTTAAAGTTCTAGAAGTAGATAAACAAAATCGAATCCGCTTAAGTATGAAAGCAGTGGAAGAATAAAAGCTTAAATAGTGGGTAATAATGGCGGGCGACGATAACCCCAACAGTTGGAAAGATAAACTGTCCCCTGAACAATTTGCTGTATGTTGGCAAAAGGGGACGGAGCCGCCATTTACTGGTCAATTATTAGACGAAAAACGTGCTGGAAATTTTGTATGTGCTTGCTGCAAAACCCAGTTGTTCTTATCAAACACCAAATTTGATTCCGGATCTGGCTGGCCTAGTTTCTGGGAATCCTCATCAGATCAAGCTATTCGCTATATTAAAGACCAATCTCATGGAATGGTTCGTGTAGAAGTGTGCTGTAATCAATGTGGCTCACATTTAGGCCACGTATTTGAAGATGGTCCCCAACCTACCGGGAAACGCTACTGCATTAATTCGTTGTCGTTAGATTTTGTTCCTGATTAAGTTTAGGTGATCTATAAATTGCTTATAAATTAGCTGCCCAAGATTGATTAATCAGACTGGTTTTACTAAGGTTGGATGCTATAATCTTGGCAGTATAGAAACATTCTTGGTAGTTTTGGTTGCTCGAGATTTTAGATAACAAATAATAATAATGTCTATTTACATAGGCTACTTTTTCATTAAGTAAGTTGGAGGTACCGATGAAGAAATTTTTAATCAACGTGCGTTATTTTTTAGCACCCTTGCTAATTTTAGCGGCATTGTTTGGTGTATTAGCCGGCGGTCCATGGGTATGGACAGGTGTGGCTTTATTAGGTGTCGGGATTATTATCGACACATTAACCAAAGCACAGACCCCGGGTGCGGGCTTTGATGAAGACGGTGAACTGTATGGTATTCCCGCATTACACAATGGTGTGATGTACGGCATGCTGGGTGTATTCATCTGTTTACAG